>CANDYP010000067.1 GCA_947425005.1 Rickettsiales bacterium
AAATTTGGAAAATGGCGTTGTGCTCGGAATCAACCGGAATAATTTTCGCCCCACTTTTACGCGCCGCCGCGACTAAAAACCTGCCGGCACAAACTAAAGATTCTTTGTTGGCCAGCGCGATGTCGGATCCGGCTTCAATGGCGGCAAGGGTTGGCAGCATTCCGGCGGCACCGACAATTGCCGAGACAAAAAGATCGCACTTAATTTTTGCGACTTCGGTGATTGCTTGCGAGCCGCACAGAACTTCGCAATTTTTAAGATTCGCAAGGGCCGATTTTAATTCTGGAAATAATTTTTCGTTTTCGATTACGACGTGGGAAGGTTTGAGCAACAAGGCTTGAGAGATCAAGGTCTTCACATCATTTCGCGCCGTTAATGCTACAACTTCAAAATTCTCCGGCGCGTTTTTAATGACTTCAATTGTATTTTTTCCGATTGATCCAGTGGATCCGAAGATGGAGATTTTTTTTGTCATTTTTGAGGGATTTTTTGGCACTGTCCAAGACTGAGCGTGTGACGAAAAACCCCCCTACCCCCCTTATCAGGGGGGCTTTGATCGAGTTCGGTTTAAGCCCCCCTGATAAGGGGAGTAGGGGGGTTTTTCGTCACAAACTCAACAATTATTTTTTCTTTTTAGTAACAACCTTCTTCGCAGCAGTTTTTCTCGTCACCACCTTCTTCACCTCTGGCTCCTCGTATCTCTTGGCCTCAACCGCTAACAAACTTTCTAAGTTCAACGCATTTTGCTGCGTCCTATCCAGCACAAAAGTAATTTCCGGCACGCTCCGCAACGTCACTTTCTTCGCCATTTGATGCCGGAAATACGGCGCCATTTCGTTTAATTTTTTCACGATTTTTTCGTGGATCGCGTCGTTTCCAAAAATATCGACGAAGATGCGAACATTCTTGGCGTCAGGGCTGACATCGGCTTGCAGGATCGTGATGTAGCTGCCCGGCACCGTCAAAATGTCGTCCCGCAGAAAAACCTCCGACATGTTGCGCTTAATATTTTCACCGATTTGTAGCTGTCTTTGTGATTTCATTTTTTAATTATTTTAGCAAATGCATTGCGCTGTAGCGCAGCGCAAGCGAATTAGTAAGTTTTGTACTGATGCACACCGCGCATCACGATGTTGAAAGTGCAGACTTTAATTGAATTTTTGTCCTCAAGGTTGGAGCGGCGAACAATTGCGGTTAGTAGCTTGCGATCCTCTTCGCTGTAGGCCAAATATTGGTAGTCGGAAGAGTTGTAAGGGTGTCCGGCGAAATACATTTCAGTTTCAATCTTGCCGAATTTTGGGTGGTAGATGTTGGCGTTGATGTGCGGCGCCCTGCCCGGACTTGACCCCGGCATGATCGTGATGAAGTCGTAAGCACCAAGATTGTCCGTCACCGCGCGCCCCGACATGTTAAAATATTTGTCGATGTATTCGCTGTCGGGATCGAGCAAAGTGTGGTATTTGCCGGCGGCGTTGGCTTGCCAGATCTCGATGATCGCGCCCTCAACTGGCACTCCGAAAGAATCAGTGACGGTTCCTTGAACAAAAATTACCTCGCCAAAAGCGCGGTAAAATGATCCGACTTTTTTTGCTAAATTGTTACTGGTCGAAAAGTTGTCCGGCATCGAGATGTCAGCGGTGAAAAACCTTGATGGCGTTGGCTTCTTGGCGTCAAAAATTGCCAAAGATTTTTTGTCATTTTCAACTCGTAACGGACTTGCGGCCAGCGGATTTTGAAAATTTTGTGGCGGCGCAGATTGGGGAAAGCTTTGCGGCGGCATCATCATCTGCGGCGGCATGGTTTGCGGCGGCATCATTTGCTGCTGTGGCGGCATTCCCTGTGGAAAAATATTTTGTGGCGGCATTTGTGATGGCATCATTTGTTGTTGCGGTGGAGCTGGTTGTTGCGACATCTCTTGCGGCGGCATTTGTTGTGGTGCTTGCGGCTGCCCACCCCGAAAAAATTCCTTCTCTTCTTGCTCAGCAACGCTAGGCGGCACCATGCCTTGCGGTTGAGGCGCTTCCGACACTGCCGGAAATAAAGATTCAGAACTTGGCGCTTCTTGCCCGGAATACGGTGGCGGAAAAAGCGTTGAATCCGGCCTTCCCATGATGCCTTGCGCGGCAAGATTTTTGCTAAGGCTAAGAAATAAAAAACACGTTAACAAAAATCTGATCATTCTGAACTCGATTAAACTTTAGGAAGAGTAACGCCAGTTTGCCCCATGTATTTGCCGTTCCTCATGTCGTAAGAAACTTCGCAAGGCTGGTCGCCTTTGAAGAACAAGAACTGGCAAGCGCCCTCGCCCGCGTAAATTTTTGCCGGAAGTGGCGTGGTGTTGGAAAATTCTAAAGTGACGTGACCTTCCCAACCCGGTTCCAACGGGGTTACATTCACGATGATTCCGCAACGGGCGTAAGTTGATTTACCGACGCAAATTACCAGCACATCTTTTGGAACACGAAAATATTCCACGGTGCGCGCTAGAGCGAAACTGTTTGGCGGGATGATGCACACGTCAGTGGTGCGATTTACAAAACTGGTTTCGCAGAAATTTTTTGGATCAACAATTGCGGAATCAATGTTGGTGAAAATCTTGAATTCGTTAGAAACTCTAGCGTCAAAGCCGTAGGAAGAATTTCCGTAAGAAATTATTTTGTCTCCTTTCGCATCAAATCGAACTTGGTTTTCGGTGAAGGGCTCAATCATTTTTTGAGATTTTGCAAGCGCGGCAATCGATTTGTCGGAAAGGATGGTCATTTTTGGAACTTAAAATTTTGGGGGATTTTGGGGGATTTTAGATTTGTGGTTTTAGATTTTTGATTACAGTCTCACTAGCGTCAAACATTAATTTGGGCCTACGCCAAAAAATTAACAAATCCAAAAACCTCCAAAATGCACGACATTAGCTACCTTCGCGACATCCTGATTTTGCTGTTCGCATCCGTTGCAATCGTAATTATTTTCAAACAATTCGGTCTCAGCCCCGCACTCGGATATTTAGTTTCCGGTGCCGCCATCGGACCTTTCGGATTTGGCGTCTTAACCAGCGGCGAGACTACAAAATCAATCGCCGAGCTTGGTATCGTCTTCTTACTTTTTGCCATCGGATTAGAGCTAACTTTCGGCAAATTAATGGCGATTAAAAAATATGTTTTGGGCTTTGGCAGCTTACAAATTCTCGTCACCTCCGCCGTAATTTCGTTAATTTGTTTTGAGTTAATCGACTTAAGCCTCGAAACTTCAATCGTGATCGGAAGCGCTCTGGCTCTGTCTTCAACTGCAATCGTAATGCAGGTCATTTCTGAAAATGGCGAAGAAACTACCCGAGTCGGCCGCTTATCTTTTTCAATTTTATTGATGCAGGATCTGGCGGTAATTCCGGTTTTAGTGTTGCTGCCTTTGCTGTCTAAAACCGACGTCAAAATTCTTCCCGCACTTGGCGGAGCAATGGTTGACGCCGTCATCGCGATGGTGATCATTTTCGCCGTTGGCCGCTCGTTACTGCGTCCGGTTTACCGCTTAATCGCCGCTTCAAAAAATGAAGTTCTGTTTTTGAGTTTCACTTTAATTGTGGTTTTAGGATCAGCTTATTTAAGCGATCAGATGGGCTTGTCCTTTGCCCTGGGCGCCTTCATCGCCGGCTTGATGGTGGCAGAAACTGAATTCAAATATCGCGTCGAAGAAGAAATTTTATCTTTCAAATCTTTGTTGATGGGCCTGTTTTTCATGACCATCGGCATGTCGTTTGATTTCGATTTATTGCTGCGCAGCTTCCCCTACATCATCGCCGCCGCCCTTGCTTTGGTCGCGATCAAAACCTTAATCATCGTGGCCCTGTGCCGCATTTTTCGCTTTCCGTTAGCGCCTTCAATCCACACTGGTCTTCTTTTGGCGCAAGGCGGCGAGTTTGGTTTCGTAGTGTTCGTAATGGCGGTGCAGCAGAGATTTATGGATTCCGATCTGTCACAATTTTTAATGACCGTCGTCACTTTCACCATGGCGATGACGCCAATGTTGGCGAATTTGGGGCGTAAAATTAAAGGCCAGCTCTACACCAAAGGCGTTTTGCGCGACAATAAAATTCGCCGCGAAATCGACGAAATTTCCAAGCACGTCATCGTCATCGGCTTCAGCAAAGTGGGGCGCATCGTGTCTTACATCCTGCGCAAGAGAGGTTTGAATTACGTCATTTTAGAGAGCAATCACCGCGCCGTTCAAATCGAAAAAAATAACGGCTACAACATTTACTACGGCGACGCTCTTAACGCCGACATCCTGCGCTACATCGGAATTGAAAGATGTGAGTCCGTAATTGTCGCCCTGGAAGACGAAATTGCCTGCATCAAAATCACCAGATTCATCCACCAAAATTTCCCCAACATTTCCGTAATTACAAAATCTGAAACTTTAAACAACGCCGAGAGATTCAAGAAAGTCGGCGCCAGTTTGGTGGTTTCTAAAAATCTGGAAACCGGTCTGCAATTAAGTAAGGCGGCCTTGTTTTCCGTTGGCGTCAGCGCTTCCGAAATCGACAGCGCTCTGAAAGCCTTCCGCGAAATTAATTCTGAAATCGTCAAAGATGTGATTCTTTACGACGACACTGAAGTTAGTGGGGCGATTTTCGAAGAAAAATAATTCGTCCTTTTGGGCACACTCTGGGCAAAAAATTTACAAAAAAAACGGGGCCTGCACTTATTTCTAAGTGCAGGCCCCGTTTAGATTTAACCAAACTCTATTTAACGAAATTCTTTCGCGATTTTACTCAACGATTTCGTAACCAGCGAAGAAAAATGCAATTTCGTTTTGAGCATTTTCCAAACTATCTGAACCGTGAACTGAGTTAGCTTCGATTGAAAGAGCGAACTCTTTACGGATGGTTCCAGCATCAGCATTGGCGGGGTTTGTGGCACCCATGATTTCACGATTTTTTAACACGGCATTTTCACCTTTCAGGACCTGAATTACAACTGGACCAGAAATCATGAACTTCACCAAATCTTTGTAGAACGGGCGTTCGCGGTGCACAGCGTAAAATTCACCAGCAACTTTTTCAGAAAGTTGCACTCTTTTTTGAGCAACAATTTTCAATCCGGCTTCTTCGAATTTGGCATTAATTTTGCCAGTAAGATTTCTTTCGGTCGCATCAGGTTTGATGATCGACAGCGTCATTTCAGTAGTCATGTTTTTGGAAATTAAATTTGATAATTCTTCGGAAGCGAAGGGCGCGGCAAGCTAAGAGTGGGAAGCTTTTTGTCAAGCAACTTCAAAACAAAACTTGTACTTTGAAATGCGAACTTTTTAATCAATACCAATAGATAATATTAAAAAATTTACAAAATTTATGCAAAAAAATACCAGCATTACTCTAGGAAATCACTTCGACAAATTTATTAGCCATCAAGTTGGATTAGGACATTACGGATCAGTCAGCGAAACCGTCAGAGCTGGCTTAAGACTGCTCGAAGAACAAGAAATAAAACTCGCAACTTTACGCAAATCTCTTGCCGACGGCGAGAAAAGCGGCAAGGCAAAATATTCCCTCACATCACTTAAAAAAGAACTCAGCGCCAAAAAATGACTTTTCATTTAACCACAAAAGCAAAATCAGACCTCTTTGAAATAGCGCTCTACACCCAGGAAATATGGGGCGCAAGACAGCGCAATATCTACCTCAAACAAATTGATGACACGTTTCACCTCGTTTCAAAAACTCCAAATAAAGGGCGCGCTTGCGATCACATCAAGCAAGGATATTTCAAGATAGCAGTTGGCAAACACGTAGTTTTTTACCGCAAATTTAACAAAACAGAAATTCAAATTGTCCGCATACTTCACGTAAGTATGGACGTCTTTGGGCAGGTTAATTAACAAAGAGCCGACTTGCATTTGAAAGGCGCGACACTAAATTTTTTTTATCTTTAAAACTTTCCCCCAAACAAAATGCCGAAAAATCAACTAACTCTGGAAGAGCTGTTTGCGCTGATCCAAGACAAAATTTCTAAAAAAGAAGAAGGCTCTTATTCTTACGAATTAACCAAAAAAGGTGTCGAAAAAATCACCAGAAAAGTTGGTGAAGAAGCGCTAGAAGTTGTGATCGCAGCTTTTATTAACGACAGAAATCCAAGCACAAAATCTCGCGAAGAATTGATCGGCGAAGTTTGCGATTTATTTTACCACAATCTGGTTTTGCTGGCTTCGCAACAAATTGAATTTTCCGAAATTTTGGCAGAATTAACAAAAAGAAATCAGAGCAAAAAATAAAAATGAACTCCGTAACCCTCACAAATTCAGCAATTGAGCGCATTCACGAAATTCAACAAAAAGAATCCAATCGTGAAAAATTCCTGCGCATTTCAATTTCCGGCGGCGGGTGCAGTGGCTTTCAATACATCTTCGAACTAGACAACAAGCACCTCGAAGGCGACATCAAAATCTTTGAAGAAAATTCCCAAATTCTGGCAATCACCGACGAAACTTCTTTACCATTTTTAAGCGGCGCTGAAATTGAATTCGTCAAAGAGCTCGGCGCCTCTTACTTCAAAGTCAACAACCCCAACGCCAAAGCCAATTGCGGCTGCGGCAGTTCATTTTCAGTTTAGTAACAATCTCGATCCAGCCCCCTGACAAGGGGGGTAAGGGGGTTTCTTGTCACGATTTCATATTTTAAATTTTTGAATCTTGGACGAGAAACCCCCCTACCCCCCTTGTCAGGGGGGCTGGATCGAGATAGTATTTACCTTTATGTCTTTCCAAAAAATAATCTTCGATCTTCAAACTTTCTGGGCCGCGCAAGGTTGCGCCGTGTTGCAACCCATCGACATTGAAGTCGGCGCCGGCACGCTTCACCCCGCAACCGTCCTTCGCGCTCTCGGCCCCAAACCGTGGAAAGCCGCTTACGTACAACCCTCACGACGCCCGACAGACGCTAGATACGCGCAGAACCCCAACCGCCTCAGCCACTACTACCAATTCCAGGTTTTACTAAAACCGGCACCACACAACATCAAAGACCTTTACCTCCAAAGCCTTGACCTCATTGGTCTTAACACCGAAAGCAACGACATCCGCTTTGTTGAAGATGACTGGGAAAACCCTTCCGTCGGCGCGTCCGGCCTGGGCTGGGAAGTTTGGTTCAACGGCATGGAAGTCTCACAATTCACCTACATGCAACAGGTTGGCGGCATTGAGTGCGAAATAATCGCCGGCGAAATCACCTACGGACTTGAGCGCATCGCGATGCACATCCAAGGCGTTGATTCAATCTTCGACATTAATTGGAATGGACGCGAGGGAGCAGAAAAAATTTCCTACGGCGACGTTTTTAAACAAAATGAAATCGAGAATTCCGCCTTTATTTTAGAGCATTCTAACGTTGAAACTTTGTTTAGAAATTTTGCCGAAAGCAAAGAGCAGTCGCAGATTTTGGCCGAAAAAAATCTGCCAATTCCGGCTTACGAACAAGCTTTGAAAGCTAGCCATCTTTTGAATTTGTTAGATGCGAGAGGGGCGATCTCGGTAAACGAACGCACCTCCTACATCGGCCAAATTCGTGGGTTGGTGAAGAGGGCTTGTGAGTTGATGTTGGAAAAAAATTAAATCGAGTCTGGGACGAGAAACTCCTGTCTGAGTCTGGGACGAGAAACCCCCCTACCCCCCTTATCAGGGGGGCTTGGATCGAGCTCGGGTTAAGCCCCCCCTGATAAGGGGGGTAG
>CANDYP010000068.1 GCA_947425005.1 Rickettsiales bacterium
GGTAGAGTTTGAACGGATCTTCAAGAGCATCCAATCTTTCGTCCGTAGCTTCGTCGCGTGAATCAACAATCCATCTTTGGGCCTGTAACAAAGTTGCAGGGCCTAAATATTTGTCGCCATTCCACCAATAGCTAGGGCAGGAAGTGGAGCAGCAAGCGCACATGATGCACTCGTAAAGCCCGTCTAATTTGGCGCGGTCTTCGGGAGATTGTAATCTTTCTTTATTTGGATTTTCCGGCGCATCGGATTGTAGCCAAGGTTTAATGGATTTGTGCTGCTCGTAGAAGTGAGTCATGTCAGGCACTAAATCTTTGATTACCGGCATGTGCGGCAATGGGTAAATTTTAACGTCGGAAGTTTTGCAATCTGAAATTGCTTTGGTGCAGGCGAGGGTGTTAGTGCCGTCGATATTCATCGAGCAGGATCCGCAAATGCCTTCGCGGCAAGATCTGCGGAAAGTTAGCGAAGCGTCGTGTTCAGATTTAATTTTAATGAGCGCATCCAAAACCATCGGCCCGCACTCATCCATGTTGATTTCGAAACGATCAATGTGGGGGTTTTTCTTTTCCGCATCTTCCGGGTCGTAACGGTAAACCTCAAACACGCGCACATTGGTAGCGCCTTCTTTGGCCTTAAAAGTTTTGCCGGCTTTTTTGTCGATTTTGGAATTTTGTGGAAGCGTGAATTCTGCCATTTTTAAAACCTGTAATTAGTGAATTTGTTGCGAATGATTTTTGATGATTATTTAAAACGTTTTTTTGCACCTATTTCTAAAAAATTTTTCTTAGAAATTATACTTTTCCCCAAACCTTCCTCGGTAGCTTTTCTGGCACTGCCAGCTATTTCACCACCTCTTTTTGCCACCTTTTTATTTTTGGTAAAATCAGTCGGTTTTTCTGTTTGAGAAAGTTCGGTTGTTACCTTCTCGCCCAACATTGTAAAAATTAACTCAAAGTCCGTCATGTGGTCTCTGAGGTTTTGGTTCTTTTTATCCAAACCTTTAAAATCTTTGTACTCACCTGGAGTCATGCCAAAAGCGGCTTTAGAGATCTCGGCAGTCAAAATTGCAAAATCTGATTCTTTTTCAATTCCTCTTTCTTTCCATTCGTCAGTCAAGTTTTGCCTGATGGCGATTCCACGCAGACGATTATTAATCCACTGCTCAGGATACCCTTTCTGTTCGTAAAGTTGCTTCATCCGGTCTTGAGCAAGCTCAGGATTTTCAATTTCTTGAATTCGTTCATAACCAACTTTTGCCAACCATCTTTTGAATGGTTCGGCTTTCGGTGATGGAATTGACTGAATAATGCGAAAAACAGTTTCTGTATTTGCGCAGTCAGTTTCGTAATTTTTTCCGTCAGATGCTGGCAATTTCAGTTGTACGATTTTTTCGTACAACTGAGTAAATCCCTCAGATTCTGATAAATTTCTTTTTAAATCAGTCCAATATCTTTTTGGAATTGAGCTGTCAGTCAGGGCCTCAACAATATCGATGACTGAAAAATACCACTCGTTGCCGTGCCAAGTGCGGCGGATTTTTTTGTTTTCGAAAATAATCAATTTTGATTTTTGGTGGTTGGTTTTCATTTTTGGTGAGAGATTGGTGTTGCTCTAGTAAACCCGTTTCTTCGGTGGAAAGGCCTGAACGTCGTTGCTCATTGGTTTTAATACCACTTCGCGGTGATCATTTTTGATGTTGGCATTTTGGTCGCACCAGACGATGGAATGTTTCATCCAATTTTCGTCGTCACGATCTTTGTAGTCGTCACGAGCGTGAGCGCCGCGGCTTTCTTTGCGGCTTAGGGCGCAGGTGATTGTGGCGAGTGCTTGTGCTCTTAAATTGTCGAGCTCAAGCGCTTCAACTAAATCGCTGTTCCAAACCAGACCGCGGTCAGAAATTTTTAGATCGTCGAAGCTGTGGAAAATCTCACGCATTTTTTCTGTTCCTTTGTTCAGGATTTCTTCAGTTCTGAAAACTGCGGCGTGATCTTGCATGCATTTCTGCATGTTGCCTCGGATTTCGGCGGTGGATTTTTTGCCGTTGGAATTTCTGATTTTGTCGAAGCGGGCGAGAGATTCTTCGCCGGCATTGTTTGGAAGTTCGCAATGAGTGGCATTCGGGGTTACGATTTCAGCAGCGCGAATTGCGGCGGCGCGGCCAAACACCACCAAGTCTAGAAGTGAGTTCGAGCCCAGGCGGTTAGCGCCGTGCACTGAAACGCAAGCGGCTTCGCCAATTGCCATCAAGCCGGGAACAGTTTCACTTTTGCCATTTTTAACAGTTAAAACTTCGGCTTTAAAATTGGTTGGAATGCCGCCCATGTTGTAATGCACGGTCGGAAGAATCGGGATTGGTTCTTTGGTAACGTCAACGCCGGCGAAAATTTTGGCAGTTTCAGAAATGCCCGGAAGCCTTTCGTGAAGCACTTTCGGATCAAGGTGATTCAAGTGTAAATACATGTGATCTTTCTTTGGACCAACGCCGCGACCGGCGAGAATTTCCATTGTAATGGCGCGGGAAACTACGTCGCGACTGGCGAGATCTTTAGCGCTGGGAGCGTAGCGTTCCATGAAACGTTCGCCTTCGGAGTTGACTAAATATCCGCCTTCGCCGCGCGCGCCTTCGGTGATTAAGCAGCCTGAGCCGTAAATTCCGGTTGGGTGAAATTGTACGAATTCCATGTCTTGCAAAGGTAAGCCAGCGCGGAGCACCATGCCGTTGCCGTCGCCGGTGCAGGTGTGAGCAGAAGTGGCGGAGAAATAAGCGCGACCGTAACCGCCAGTGGCGATTACCACCATTTGCGCTTTGAAGCGATGCATGGTGCCGTCAACCAATGAAAGGGCGGTGATGCCACGACAGATGCCGTTTTCCATGATGAGGTCGAGGGCGAAATATTCGATGAAAAACTGGGCGTTGTGTTTGAGGGATTGCTGGTAAAGCGTGTGGAGGATGGCGTGGCCGGTGCGATCAGCGGCGGCGCAAGTTCTTTGTGCCGGTCCGCCTTCGCCGAATTCTTTAGTCATTCCGCCGAAGGGGCGTTGGTAAATTTTGCCTTCCTGTGTGCGTGAGAATGGAACGCCGTAATGTTCGAGCTCAATGATTGCAGCTGGTGCTTCGCGACACATGTATTCAATGGCGTCTTGGTCGCCGAGCCAGTCCGAACCTTTGACGGTGTCAAACATGTGCCAGCGCCAATCGTCTTCGCCCATGTTGCCTAGAGCGGCTGAAATTCCGCCTTGTGCGGCGACTGTGTGGGAGCGGGTGGGGAATACTTTAGTAATGCAGGCAGTGGAAAGACCCTTCTGCGCCATCCCGAAAGTCGCACGTAATCCGGCACCGCCGGCGCCAACAACTACGACATCAAATTCGTGATCAATTACTGAATAATTTCCGATTTTTTTTTCTGACATTTTTAAAATATTTTTTCGTTATTGCCCCCCTGATAAGGGGGGTGGCCCGAAGGGTCGGGGGGTTTCTCGTCACAAGTTCAGAATTTCTCGTCACAAGTTCGGATTTTTTTGCCTGAGTTTGTGACGAGAAACCCCCCTGACCCCCCTTATCAGGGGGGCTAGATTGAGTGTATTTAACCAATCAAATGAAGTCTAACAATCGCCACAACTGCTGCCACGGCAGTCGTGATCGAAATAAAATGCACCAGCATGATGTAGAAATGTATTTTGGTTTTGTTGGTAATGTAGTCTTCAATGATCACTCTCATGCCTAGAGAGCCGTGGTAAAGCGAAGTTGAAATCATTAAAATTCCCATTACCGCGTTAAGAGGGTAAGCGAAAAAAACCGGCAAATAACCTTGCGGATCTTCGGCGATTTGAATGAAAGAAAGTACCAGCCAAAGAGTTAGTGGAATCAGCGCGATTGCAGAAATTCTTTGCATCAACCAGTGATGCGCGCCGGTTTTGGTCGAAGGGGCGATTTTGATTTGCATGATTTAAGAGAGTTTAAAATAAAGCACGGCGCCGATTGTGAGGGCGGTGAGAAGGATGGAGGCAATGATTACCAAGAAGCCATTAGTTGCGGCGGTTTCTTTGTCGAAGCCTTTGCCGATGTCCCAGAATAAGTGGCGGATGCCATTGCAGCAGTGGTAGTAAAGCGCAAAAGTAATGAAGCCGGCAGCGGCAGCAAAAGTGTAATCCAATATTTTTTTCATTGGACAATCGCAAGCTTCAACGCTTTCAGCAATGTTGATTTGGTAAGTGTAGTAGACGATGTACCACGAGATTGCGACGATTGAAAAATAAAGACCGACGCCGGTGAGACGGTGTAAAATCGAAGTGAAGGAAGAAATATTCCAACGGTAAATTTGCAAATGAGGGGAGGTTGGCCTTTTTGAATTTTGGCCTGCAGAAGTTTTTTGCCGAGTCATTTTTTGGAAAAAAATTGTGAGGGAAGTTTCGAAGAATTTAAAAACCGTCGCCCATCTTTACAACGAAAATTTACCGATTTTTTCTTGCATCCCCTTGAGTTGTTTTTTAAAAACGCGCCCTCATTTCTCAAAACTCCCAATCAAAATTAAAATGACAAAAAAGGCGCTAATCACTGGCATTACTGGCCAGGACGGATCTTACTTGGCTGAACTTTTGCTTGGTAAAGGCTACGAAGTTCACGGCGTAATTAGAAGATCCAGCAGCTTCAACACCGACCGTATTGACCACCTTTACAACGATCCAAAAATTTCCGGCGTAAGATTTTTTTTGCATTACGGCGATTTGGCGGATGCCTCCAACATGTCACGCTTACTCGAAAAAATTGTGCCAGATGAGGTTTACAATTTAGCGGCGCAAAGCCACGTCAAAGTAAGTTTCGACATTCCGGAATACACTGCCGACATTGACGCCACAGGCACTTGCAGAATTCTCGACGCCATTAAAGACACCCGCATCAAAACCAAATTTTACCAAGCCTCGAGCAGTGAAATGTTCGGCAAAGTTCAAGAAATTCCGCAAAGAGAAAGTACGCCTTTTTACCCGCGCAGCCCTTACGCTTGCGCCAAACTTTATTCGCACTGGTTGACGGTGAACTACCGCGAGAGCTACGGAATCTTCGCTTGCAGCGGCATTTTATTTAATCACGAATCGCCAAGAAGAGGAGAAACTTTCGTGACCCGCAAGATTACCCGCGGTCTCGCCGACATCCTCGCCAAAAAAACTGACAAACTTTATTTAGGAAATTTGGACGCCAAACGCGACTGGGGTTTTGCCGGCGATTACGTCGAAGCGATGTGGTTAATGCTACAGCAGCCTGAGGCCGACGATTACGTCGTCGCAACCGGAGAAACTTATTCCGTCAAAGAATTCTTGGACGAATCTTTTGGTTACGCCGGATTGGATTGGAAAAAGCACGTTGAAATCAGCGAGAAATATTTCCGCCCGGCAGAGGTTGATTTGCTGATTGGCGATGCAAGTAAGGCTCAAGAAAAATTGGGTTGGAAACCAAAAGTCGGTTTCAAAGAATTAGTGAAAATGATGGTGGATGCGGATTTGGCGAAGGTTGGGATTAAAATTTAAGTAATGAGTTCTGCTAAAGAAACCCCCCTACCCCCCTTATCAGTGGGGCTTTAAACCGAACTCGGGGTGAGCCCCCCTGATAAGGGGGGTAGGGGGGTTTTTCGTCACAAGCTCAAACTCCGCTAAAAATCCACAAAATAAAAATCCCCAAAAAACGTGTCGCAAAAAAAAATAATTTTCGGTCTTGGCTCCAATCTTGGTGACAAAGAATCTTACTTAAACAAAGCGGTCACAGAGCTAGAAAATAAGCTGCTTCTCACAAATTTAAAAAAATCAAAAATCCTCAAAAATCCGGCGCTACTTTTGCCGGGATCGCCGGAAGAATGGAATCAAGAATTCTTCAACATTGCTGTCAGTGCTGACATTAATTTAGAAAAATTTCCGCCGGAAAAAATTTTAGAAATCGTCAAAAAAATCGAAAAAGATTTGGGTCGGCAAGAGCGCAGCAAATGGGCCCCTCGCGAGATCGACATTGACATTTTGGCAATTGAAAATCTGACCGTAAAATTGGGCGACAAATTAATTATTCCGCATCCGGAATTGCAAAATCGTGATTTTTTTCTGCGCACAATTAAAGAGATCGAGCCGGATTGGAAATATTCGTAAAAATCCTAAAAACCGAATTTCCACAGGCCTGTGGAAATTCAAACAATCCTAATCCACCCCAATAAAATCAAGCTTTTGCGCCTGATTCGTATTTTTCCAAAAATTACGAATCCTGGATCCTAAAATTTTTCAAAAATGAGCATTAATATTCCCGAATTTACCGTCAGTGAATTTTCGCGCTCGATTAAAAGAGTCGTCGAAGATGCTTTTGGTTACGTGAGAATTAAAGGCGAAATTACGGGATTTAAACGGGCCTCTTCCGGTCACCTTTATTTTTCGCTCAAAGACGAAGGTGGCACGCTTGCAGCAGTGTGCTTTCGCAACGCCGCCGCGCTGATTAATTTTGAAATGGCGGACGGATTGCAAGTCACGGTTTCTGGTCGCGCTACAACTTTTGAAGGCAGATCAAGTTACCAAATAATCGTCGAGAAGGCAGAGATCTCGGGCGTTGGCGCCATTTTAGAAATGATTGAAAAGCGACGCCAAAAATTAATCGCCGAAGGTTTATTTGACGAAATTCACAAAAAACCAATTCCGTTTTTTCCGAAAATTATTGGCCTGATTACGTCTGAAACCGGCGCCGTTTTGCAAGACATTAAACACCGTGTCGAAGCACGCTGCCCAACACATCTCAAGCTTTACCCCACTTTAGTTCAAGGCGACAAAGCCGCGGCAGAAATTATTTCGGCAATTAAATTTTTTAACAAATTGAAGGGCGAAGAGCGGCCCGCTGTTTTAATCGTGGCGCGTGGTGGGGGCTCGTTCGAAGACCTGTTGGCTTTTAATGACGAAGATTTGGTACGGGCGGTTTTTGCCTCGGAAATTCCGGTCATTTCTGCGGTTGGTCACGAGACGGATACGACGCTAATTGACTACGTTGCTGATCTGCGCGCGCCAACGCCCACAGCGGCGGCAGAGCTTGCCACTCCGATTCTTTTTGACCTCAAAAATAATTTAAATTCGGCGCAAGAAAGACTGAATTTTTTGGCGCAGAATTTTCTGATTGAGAAAGTTCAGCATTTAAAAAATTTGCAGAAATACGTTGTTGATCCCGCTAGAATGCTGGCTCAAATTAGTGACAGATTTTTAGCGACGGAGAAAAATTTTGCGGCCGCCTTCACTAATTTCTTCGAAAAAAAATCACAAAAATTGGCGGCGATTCAAGTTTCTAGTAGCGCGATTTTTCACAAAATTAAAATGGTGGAGCAAAAAACTGAACATCTGTTTGCGCTAGTGAAATCAAGGGTTACAGGTGGTTTAAAAATTGAAAATACTCGTTTGGAAAATCTGAATAAGCTTTTAAAAACTCACCACTACAATGAAATTTTGAAGCGCGGATTTGCGTTGGTGAAGAGTGAAAAAGGTGAGTTAATTTCGAGTATTTCTTCGGTGAGGGCTAAGCAAAAAATTGTGACGGAAGTGTCGGACGGGGAGTTTGAATCTTACGTGCTGAGTGTTGGTAATCAGGCTTCCGAGGTGAAGAAAAAAATTGAACCAGAAACTATTCAACCAAAATTTATTTAGATTTTTTGGATTGGGTTTGGGTTGAGATTGGATTGAGACTGGGACGAAAAACCC
>CANDYP010000069.1 GCA_947425005.1 Rickettsiales bacterium
CCCCGGCACAAGGCCTGGGTGACATCGAGGGTGTGGTGATACTGAGGCCGGGGTGGCACTTGGGGTTGGGGTGACGCTTGAGGCTGAAGGTGTTGGTGGTCCGCCTAGGGTGAGTAACGCCGAGGAGAAGGCGGGGCGGTAACAACTTAGTATTGTCAAGCCACAGCATTACCAAACCACAAAAGAGTTGTCTTTACAAACACCGAAGCGATTTAATTATTGGTTTGCCAACTCAATATCCGCATCCTCACCACATACCCCCCGCTGGTATTCCTCATTAAAAATTTCCGTCAAAAATGTTTTCAGTGTTTTCAACAACAAGAGCTTCAAATCAACTTGTAACAGCCTTTCACATGGCCGCCCAACACGGGGAGGTCGAAGATTCTGTGAATGAGGATGGGGAGGAATGTCTGGGCTTAAGAAGCTGCCTCGAACAACTGCGTAATGTTGACGTTCTAGACGTTTACAACAAGGGAGAGACTGCCCTTATTCAAGCTGCTAAAAATGACCAAATAGAAGCTGTCCACTTCCTTCTTGACCAAGGCGCCAATGTTGAAATCAAGAGCAACAATCAATTCGCTGCAATTCACTACGCGGTGGATCGTGGATATTTTGAAGTGGCGCAAATGCTAATCGAAAAAAATCCCAATATTGTAAACTCTAAATCCGCACGAGATTGGGCGCCGCTTCACTTCGCAGCCGCAAGAGGAAATCTGGAGATTGCAGAACTTTTGGTGGTAAAAGGGGCGAATGTTAGCGCTGTGGCTCTTGATGAGAACGGTGAGGAGTTGACCTCGCTTGCCATTGCCGTCAATCAGGAAATAAAAAATTTAATTAACTCGCAGCTAACACCCTTTGCTGTTGCCACTGTTTGCAGTGCAACGCGACTTGACGGGCGTGACGAACAAGAGCATTCGCACTAAATTTACAGAAATTTTAGGGTCAGAATTTTAGCCGTAAATTTTAAAACCATCTCTCGAAACCACTGATTTTGCTGGGTAAAAGCCAATTTTGAACGCTGCGTTCAAAATTCAAAAATCACAACTTATCGCGCACAAATTGTGCAAAATATTACCGCATTCAGTTCTCGTGAGCTGCAAAAAATAACAAACAGGAGAGATGATGTTTAAAGAAAAAAGAAATTACGTAGCGGTGGTAAAGAAAAATAAGTCCTCGGATTACGCGGTGATTTTCTCGGATTTTCCTTCTTGCATTACTGCAGGAAAAACTTTGGAAGAGGCGCAGGATATGGCGCAAGAGGCCCTACAATTTCACATTGACGGGATGGTTGAAGATAAGGAAGAGGTGCCAACCCCTCTGGGCTTGGACGCGGTCAGGAAAAAATACAAAACAGCGGAAGCCTTTCTGGTAATAACGGCAAGAATTCCAGCTAAGGTGGCCAGAATAAATATTACGATTGATGAAAAATTTCTGAGAAAATTGGACAAATATTTAGAAGCACATCACGGCAGCAGAAGCTCTTTTTTTGTAGAAGCTGCGAAGCATGAAATGTCGAGACATTAAAACGTGTCACAAAAAGAAAGAGCGTTCGAAATTTATTGTGCGGATCTGGAGGTTTGTTGTCTGGGCTTAGTTAAAGATGAAGTGGCTACCACAGCTATTCCAGCCACCACCTAGTATTTTTAAAATCTGCTTCCTACAATAAGAAACTTTCTCAAAAAAGCAGAGGTAGAAATATGAAAAAAAATATTGTCTGGATTGTGGCTGCAGATAGTCACGATGCGAAAATTTTTACTACCTCTCAGCAGGCCAAGCGGGCAGAAAAACCTCCTCAATTAATCAAAGAAATTCTTCTCGAAACTTCGCCTAATCCAAAACCGGGTCAGGGACAGGTTTTGGAAGGTTTTGGAATTAGAAAATACGGCGTTGGTCCGCGCACTAATCCTAAAGATGTCGAGCGCCAACATTTGGCAAGTTACGTAGCGCGATATTTGCGTGACGCCTTAAGCAACGATAAATTCCACAAGTTAATTCTGATCTCTCCACACAAGATGCTGAGCGCTTTGTACAATTCGCTAGACCATCAAGTGCAGCAACTCGTCACTCACAAATTGTACAAAAATATTACCGAATTCAGCTCGCGTGAGCTACAAAAATATCTGAAGGAGAGGGTGGAAATTGTGATTTAAAAAGTTCGGCGACAAGTTTGGTTTGGGACAGCATTAAAAATTACCGGATCGTCATGATTAACCTGACTGCAACAGTTATTCTGATATTCTTAATCTTAACTGACGCTAGTGCGGCGTTGGTTTTGAATCCTAAGAATTCTTCCGACGAGTCTTTTTTATCCAATCTATCCAAAGACGAAAAATACGCTTACACCAATTACGCCGTGATTGGAGCGGTTGCAGTTTACGGAGCTGTTAAATGGAACTATTTCGAAAATGGTCTTCAAGCCAGCAATGAAGGCTGGTTCGGCAAAAATACTAAAAGCGGTGGCGCCGATAAATTGGGCCATCTTTACAGCTCCTATTTGACCTCAAGAATGTCCAACGCGCTTTATTTGGAATGGGGTTTTGACGAAAAAGAAGCGGCACAGCGCGCAGCAATCACCAGCTTTATAATGTCTACCGCTACAGAAATTGGTGACGCATCCAGTACCAAATACGGCTTTTCTTACGAAGATTTTGTCAGCAACAGCGTTGGGCAATTGGCGGCTTATTATTTGGAAACCAATCCTGAAATAAATTCAAAAGTTGATTTGCGCCTAGAGTACAATCCGGCTGGGGGCGTGAATTCAGACATCGTTACCGATTACGATTCAATGAAATATTTAGTGGCTGTGAAATTGGCGGGATTTGATCGGGTGACGTCGCGTCCGCTGAAATATTTGGAATTTCATTTCGGATATTACAGCAGAAATTTCGACAATGGCAGAACCGACCAATCCCGCAATTTATACGCTGGGATCGGCATAAATTTGTCGGAAATATTGGACGATTTATCTTACAAAAAGACCGGCAAAATTTTTAATTATTACCAGGCGCCCTACACTTACATTGAGGGCAGGCGTTCGCTTGATTAGCTGTGCCGCTACAATCTTTGCAGGCTTTTTTACTGCGATTAATTGGCAATTCTCAGAACCCGTAAATCGCTCCGAGCTTGGCCACGTTTAGCTTCACTTTGTCCCTGTAGCCCTCTGTGACGTATTGCGTATTAAAATCTTGGCGGTCGTAAGAAGCTCTAACTGACCAGTTGTCGTTTAATTCGTAAGTCAATGGAATGCTGGCTGCAAAAGAAAATTAATAAATTGATCGAGGTCAAAAAAATGACAAAAAATAATCAGCACAAAAATGCGCAAGAATTGGTCGCAAATTACCAACAGCAAAAAACAGATTTTTTGGATAATTTGCAGCCCGACGATTTCCGAAATGGCGGCAGTTTTAACCAAGCTGAAACCATCATCGACGAGCTAAACAAAGCCCTTCACCGCGCCGCGCTTAACCAAGAAAATCCGGAAGAATTTATTAAAAAAGCTGTCACCCATCTCTTCCGCGAAAACTCCCCCGCCGTTGCAAAAGCAATCAGCCTTTCCCGTTCTTACCTTCAAACGAAGCTAGACCAAACCTGATTCAAGACACCGAACTTATGACGAGAATTTGTTTTGGATTAAGTTAGACACTGACTGAATTGCCAAATCAATCTCGCCGCTAATTCTATCTTTATCCCTTCCAAGAATGCCCTTCAAAACCAAGTGATTAGAGGCGTGATCGCTGCGGAATATGGTTTTGTTTAGTTTTAGATTTTTCATCAACAGGCGCATTTCTTGAAATAATTCTAGCATGGTTAGGGGTCGCCAATCGCCATTAAAGCTTTTTTCAAAACGCTCGGATCCAAAGGGAAATTCCGGAACTAAAGTTGAGAGAAATTCTGGTTGCGCTTGATTCATTAATTCCGCTGAAGCAATGGCATGTTGCTCGCTGTATTTCGGACCGCCAAGGCCGTTTAAAATCATTACCGAACTTTTAATTCCAGCCTCTTTTATTTTTCGTAGAGCGTCCAGAGATGATTCAAAAGTTTCGCCTTTTTCGATTAAGTTGAGCAATTCCGTATCGCCACTTTCGCAGCCGACGTAAAGAATTTTTAAACCCATTTCTTGCAACTCTCGTAATTCAGAAACTGATTTATTGAGCAGGTTGCGCGGCAGGCAGTAAGACGAAACGCGCTGCACGTTGGGAAAATATTTGTTAATGAGTTGCATGATTTCGCGCAGTCTTCTCGTTGACAAACTAACAGCATCGCCGTCGGCAAGAAAGATGCGCGTGACGGGAAAATTATTTTCGGCTAAAAACTTTAGCTCTTGTTCAATCTCTTCAATCGCCTTTGGCTTGAAGCGTTTCTGCTCATCCTTGTACATGTCGCAGAAGGTGCACTTGTTCCAAGAGCAACCGTTGGTGACTTGCAGGATTAATGACTTCCACTCACTAGGTGGACGGAAGACGGGTTCGATGTAGTTTAAAGGATACATGGATGAAATGTGTTTTATACCCAAACAACCTGAAGATACCGAACTTTTCCTTCGTCTTTTTTGTAAAAATTCGCTCGGAGAATGACGCTGTACCACTTGGTACATCTTACAGTCTCTGTCGCGATTTTTCCTAAAAAATACTTTGGAAAAGTTCGGTATCTTCAGGTTGTTTGGGTATAGAGTGAGATAGTGCGAGCCAATTCCAAATCCTCATGCTCAAAAGCAGAGGCCATGCGATCGATTTCGCGTTTGGTTAAAGCAAAGCTCTTGGCGGTGTCTCGCCATGTGGAGACTGCTTTCGCAACTTCCTTAATAATTTTATTAGCTTCATTTTTTTGTAATCTGAACTCACTTGCAACTGACAATGCAGTTTCTAGGGATGCGGAATTGTCATTGAAATCAATGGCGGTTGTGAGGATGCGGGGCTTGATCTCGATTGGGGTTGGATTCAAGTCGTAGGCAGGTGAAAGTCGCCAGCCTTTTTGACTCTCAAAAAGAAATCCGTGATTACGCAGATGGTCGTCGGTGTTGGAAATGAGAATATTAAACACGATACGACGCCACAATTGTTTCATGTCTTCCTCCGGTGCGGCGCCGTTCTGGGCAAGGGCATAAGCGATTTCGAGGTAGCTGTGTTGCTCATTATCTTTCGCTTGGAGCATGCTCATCGCAGACAAAAATGGTACGCGAATTTTTCCGATACGATCGAAGCGTTTGACAACCAACACTGACTTTTTGCCAATTTTTTCCAAGCTCCAAGATGGCGTGCTGATGCCTGATTTCTTTGCCAGCGTTAATGCTACCGCCTCCCATTTTTCAATTTCGAATTCATCATCTTGACGAGGAAATTTGGCGATTGCGAGATTACCTCTGCGGTCTCGCACTGATGATTTCGGGCGTGCTCCACCAAGTGAAGATCCAGGTGCTAGTAGCAATTTCAGCTCCGCTAAGCTTTCTTTATTTTTAATGAATTTCTCGGAAGCAGCCAACAGCTTGGGCAAATCAATTAATGGCGGAATGGAGATTTCGTTTTTCGGGCTTAAAAATTCGCCGTCGATTTTTTCAGAAAATCGTAAAGCACCTTGACGCAATTCATCATTCACGCCGAGCAAATAATCAGCTTCTGTCAGAGTGCGAGCAGTTTCTTTAGCACTTCTAGCGCGTTTAGACTCTAAGCGTCGCATCAATACTCTTCCCCAGCGATCTGGTGCAGAATCGCCAATTGCGCCAAAAATACTTTGATCGGCGACTGTGTGAAAAGCGCCTTCAGTTAATTTTAAAGCTGGTTCAAGAGCAAATTTTTCGGGATGATTTAACCAAGTTTTTTCGTATTCAAAAGAGGCGCTGTCCTTACCTTTTTTAGAATGGCACCACAGCTTTCCAACCAGAATATCTCTACCTTCAAGCGAGATGTGGACAAAAATTTCTCTGCTCATTTTTTTCTCTTTTTGGTATTTTTAGAGCGAACGCGTTGAGGAAGATTTTCGTCGAAAATTTGGCGGCCGGTTAAGTCGTGATTAGCGTCTACTAAATCACTAAGGCGATTGGTCATTCCAAGCACAAACAAAGCGGACGCGTATCCTCCTAGGGAGGTTACGGGATCGCCTTTTTCAATTTTTGCTAAAGTGCTGCGAGAAATTCCGGCGCGTTGTGCCATCAGCTCCATTGTTATGCGACGGCGACGACGCGCATCGTTAATGTCTTGCCCGAGTTTGTTCAATGCCTTAACTACTGGCAGAGGTAAGATAGGCTTACTCTTCATGTTATTAATGATTGTTATAAAATACTGTAATCAGATTACTGAGTTTTATAAAACACATTAAATATTATTCAATAATCAATTAATTAACGAACTCTAAGACAAAGTCCAATCGTGGGCGGCTTCGATTTTGTTGTAACCGAAATTTTTTAATTCCGGTTGGATGAATCTGCGCGCCAATCGCGGCAGAAGTTTTGGAAAAAATCCGCCAATGCAGATGGCGACTTTTTTGGTTTTGTAATGATGGTTTTGCACGAAATCGATGTGCGCTCTTAAGCCCGCTACCCCATTCCAGTAAGGAAATTTTTTGGCATTAATGATGATGCCATTAAGCTCTTTGTGCTCGGCGTAGTAAGGGTCGATGAGTCCAGACAAAGTTGCAAAATCCTCCGGCGACAAAGAATTTGTAACTTCAACTAGCAGCACGGTTTTGCTGTCGTCAAAATAGCAGACGATCGGTTTCCGTTTTTTAATTTCGTTGGCCATGAATTGACTTTGTTAAGGTTTTTAACTTTTGAATCAGGTTGGATATAGTAGCGCGATTCATCATCTTATTAACTGAACCTTAACACCCAACCCTAACTTCTCCCAAACCTTGTCGGCTGTTAATACAGGAAGTTTTTTTTGTATTGCTAAGGCCAAGCACGCTCTATCTCCTAATGAAAGACCATATTTTTTAGTCACTGAATCAAGCAAAGCTGCGGTGGTTGCCTGCTCACTGTCAAACTCAATAATATGTGAAAAAGTATTTTTGAGTAACCTTAGTCCCTCAACCCTCTCTCTGTCAGTTATAAAGATGTCGCGAAAAGTTACGGTTAAAACTTCAGAGAAATTCACGCTCGATATTATAGCGTTACCCAAGTGCTTCTCTACAATTTCAAATCCACTTTCTTTGTTGAGAAGCGCCAATACTGCCGAAGCATCAATTACAATTTTGCTCTGCATTTAAATGTCCTCGCTTCTACGCATTTTAATCAAACCGTTCACCAGACTTTTTTTGCGTTTGGAAGTTACAAGATTTTGTAATTTTTGCAGAGATTGATTCGGGCTGTGAATTATTATGTCGTTATCCTTCGACAAAGTTAAAATCACCTCATCTCCTGATTTTATGTTTAACTCTCTTCTAAAAGGGGCGGGAATTATAATTCTACCATTCTCGCTAATCCTTACATTGTAGTCTCTCATGATGGCTTATCCTCAGTCAGTATTAGATTAGGACTTACGCAAAACTTCGTCTCACTTCGAACTTCTGGGTCTCAAAATTTCAAAGTGATACTCGCTTTGCGTAAGTCCTAAGTATTTAAAAACGCTTAATGACATTAATTTCTAAAATGTCATATTTAGTTAAAAAGTAACTTAATTCAATAAATGTCAATAATTCATAATCTGAACATCAACACATTTCTCGTGCGTCATTTGATTGCTGCGCAGTTTCCGAAGTGGG
>CANDYP010000070.1 GCA_947425005.1 Rickettsiales bacterium
TCCGGGGCTCGAAATAATTCTTTTAGAAAAATTACGAACTTGTGACGAAAAACCCCCCTACCCCCCTTGTCAGGGGGGCTTAGACTGAGTTTGTTTTAAGTAAGTCCCGCCCCATTAATTATTCTTGGGATGAATTCGAACAAATCGTTTGGAATCATTCCGATTTCGCCTTGTTTTTTGGCGACTAAGTCTCCGGCTAAGGCGTGAATATTTACGCCTTTCACCGCGGCGATTTCGTTTTCTAGATGTTGGGCGATTAGGCCGCCGATTAGGCCGGAGAGTACGTCGCCCATTCCAGCGGCGGCCATTCCGGCATTACCGTAGGGACATTGGTGGAGTACATTTTTGCCACCCAAAACTAGAGTACCTTTTCCCTTCAAAACCGCAACGGCGCCGAATTTTTGGTGAAGTTTTTTCACCGCAAGCTCGCGATCTTTCTGAATGTCATTAGTTGAAATACCCAGCAACCGCGCCGCTTCGCCGACGTGAGGCGTGATTACCGCATTCGACAAATCAAAAGTTTTTTTGCTCTCACTCAAAATATTCAAAGCATCCGCATCAATCACTTTGGGCAAATTTGAAGCCAGCGCCAGTGCCAACAATTCTCGTGCCCACTCAGACTTCCCAAGCCCACAGCCAATCACAATTACAGTTTTTCCGGCGAGAATTTTTTCCGCCGTAGAGTTGGCCGGAACGGTCATTGCATTTGGCAAGCGCGCCAAAAGTGCAGTCAGATTTTCTTCTCGGGTGCAAACTGTAACCTTGCCCGCGCCCGCGCGGTACGCCGCCTCTGCCGCCATGATTACAGCGCCACCCATTCCAAAATCGCCGCCAATAATTAAGACGTGGCCGAAATCGGCTTTGCTAGAATCGGGCCTGCGTGCCAGCGGTCTTTCGAATTCTTGAGTGGGAATTTTCATTGCGAGGAAATTTAAAATTGACCCAGATCAATTATTTCTAGGCAGATGTTGTCGAAGCTTCGTGTCGGAACTTTTGTTTCGGAAATATTAATTCAAACGCGGGGCCTGCGTGTCAAACTTAATTACTAAAAGTCGCGTTAACAGCCTGTCGTCGCTTGGTTGAGGCAGTCCAGGGTAAGAGTGCGTGCAGCTAGGCGATCTTGGATTAAGCCCCCCTGACAAAAGGGGGGGGTGAGCGCATGCCGGTCATGGGGGTTTCTCGTCACGCAATCAGAGATTCTTAAAAAAATATTCCGAATTCGTGACGAGAAACCCCCCGACCCTTCGGGCCACCCCCCTTGTCAGGGGGGCTTAGTCCGAGTTACGGATTTTTTGTTGAGCACTAAGGAGTGATCGTTACAACGAGCTAGAATTATTTTTTGAAAGCTAGATTCGGCCAAAACCAATTGGCTGAAAACTTTTTAAACATTAATTTTATGACTAAGTCAGCCGAGTATCTTGGATTGGTGAGCGACTTGCCACTGTTCAACGGATTTAATGCAAACGAGCTTCAAGACTTAATTAGGGGCTCCCACCTCAAAGACTGCAAAAAGGGCAGTCTGCTGTTTCTGGAGGGCGAGCGAGCGACGAATTTTTACATTATTCTGCAAGGCTGGATCAAACTTTTTCAAAACGATGTTAGTGGCCAAGAGCTGGTGTTGGATGTTGCCGGGCCTAGCCAAGATATTTCAGTGACCACTTTGTTGCCGGAGTCAAAATTTCTGTCCACCGCGCAAATTATTGAAGACGCCAAAGTTTTGCTGATTCCAATTAGCATCCTCAAACGACATCTCAAAACCAATCTAATCTTCGCCGGCAACGTGATGCAGAACATCGCCGGCCAGTACAAAAATCTGATTTACCAATTGGAGAAGCTCACTTTGAGAACCGCCGAAGAAAAAGTGAGTTGGTTTTTGTACAATTTATTTTTGGAAAATGACGAGCGCAGCAATGTTGTGAAACTTCCCTACAGCAAAAATTTAATCGCCTCTTATTTGGGAATGCAGCCCGAGACCCTGTCCCGAGCCTTGAACGGCTTGAAAGAAAAAAGATATTTCACGATGAAGAAGAATCTTGTGACTTTGTCGAGCCCAGAATCTTTGGGCGATTTTTGCAGCAAGGATGCTGCAGAAAAATACAAATCTCCCGACGACGAATGTCGTAATTCGCAGTTCTAATGACGCGACAGAGCTTGATTAAAGCGGATGTGCGGTAGGTGCGTCTACCCCGTCATCCTCGCGCTTTCGGCGCCAAAGATGACGGGCTTTCTGTTTTTTTGTAAGTAATTCTTCCTTGCATTTGCGGAATACGATTCCTAATTTGCTAGGTATGCTAAAACGAATAGTTACCTCAAAGCTTGAAAAAGCAATCAATCACGTTCCCGCTGTCGCTCTTCTCGGAGCGCGACAAATAGGCAAGACAACGCTTGCGCGCGCAGTATCTAAAGGTCGTCCTTCCATCTATTTAGATTTAGAATCGCCGGAAGATTTGCTTAAGCTAAGTGACCCAGCAACATTCCTCTCATCGCACAGCGATAAACTTATCATCTTGGACGAGATACAGCGAGCCCCCGATCTATTCATGGCGCTACGCGGCATCATTGATAAAAATAGACGCGCTGGTCGTAAAAATAGACAGTTCTTACTTTTGGGATCGGCCTCGATGGATTTACTGAGGCAGTCGTCAGAAAGCCTTGCGGGGCGAATCAGCTACATCGAAATGAGTGGCTTGAACTTGTTGGAAGTTTTTAAAAACAAAGGCGATCTCAAAAAATTATGGCTGCGCGGAGGCTTTCCAGAAAGTTATCTCTCCGAAGACGATTCTCTATCCATGAGCTGGCTAGAAAATATGATACGCACCTATCTAGAGCGCGATATTCCTCAGATGGGTTTTAAAATACCGGCAACGAGGCTTCGTAGGCTCTGGACAATGTTGGCGCACTTGCAAGGTGAGGTCGTCAACTTTTCCAAACTGGCATCTAACTTAGAAGTGGACGGCAAAACAGTGAGCCATTACATCGACATTTTGACAGATTTGCTTTTGGTTCGCCGCTTAAAGCCCTGGCATGTAAACGTTAAAAAACGCCTTGTCAAATCACCTCGTCTCTACGTCAAAGACAGCGGTATTCTGCACAGATTGCTGGGCATTTTAAATCATGACTCACTTCTTTCGAATCCGGTTTTGGGCAAAAGTTTTGAGGGCTTTGTGATCGAAAATATTTTGTCTGTTGTCCCGAGTGGCACAGAAAGTTATTTCTACAGAACCGCAGCTGGCGCCGAAATTGACCTAGTTCTAAAAATTTCAAGCAAAGAATTGTGGGCAATTGAAATCAAAAATGGCGTGGCGCCAAAAATTGGAAAAGGTTTTTACCAAGCTTGCGAAGATATTAAGGCAACGCACCGGTATGTTGTTTACGGAGGAGATGACGAGTTTCCAATTCAAGATAATGTCACAGTCATTTCGCTGCAGAAGATGATGTTAAAATTTGTGAATAATTCACATTAGCGCTGCGCTACCAATGCCTATATTGCGCCTGGAATCATTGTTGCGAGTGACTTTGTGGCGCCGAGTAAAATCGGAAAAATGAAATTAAATTCTCTCGCGGATTCCTCTTCAATTCCCCTTCAATTCCCTCGCGATTTTCGCCAAATCGAAGTGGCAAAAAATCGTCGCAGCAACATCTTTTTACAATTTTGTGGGCGAATAATTTCTTTCTAATTAACGCTTCTACCGCCGATTATCTGGATAAATAGTGGTAGTGCCGCGTTTTATATTTAACGTTCCAACGCCTCGGCCAGTCTGAAGGGGCGACGAGCTTTGTTAGTTTTTAGTTGATGCTATTTCGGTAAAGGAATCTGAGGCCTTTTGAGATTGCCAGCGGAGCGGTTGAGCAGTGGTATTCGCCTTCGAAAATTTCTAGTTTTGTTTTGATGTTTGGCGAGGCGCTGATCTCGTCGTGGAATCTTTTTAAGTTTTTTAAAAAGTTGGGGTGAGAGGCTTCGTGGCTGCCGGCGCTGAGGTAAATTTTGGCGTGAGTGACTGTGGAGAGGTGAGAAATTTCTTCAAAAATTCGTCCGTCTTCGTAGTGAAAAATTGGGCTGATTACGAGATAGTTTTGAAAAATTTTTGGGCTGTGGAGTGCGATCCAAGATGCAAATACTCCGCCAAATGAATGGCCGATGAGGGTGCGATCAGGCTTTGTTCTGTAGGTCTTGTCAATGAAGGGAATTATTTCTGATTCAATAAAATTTTTAAATTCTGCGGCGTGGCCGGAATGTTTTACGATCTCGGCTTCGAGATCCAAATCGGCGTGCGTAAAATATTTGGTGAATTTGTCGAATTTCCAGGGCAGTAGATCGCGAGCTCGGTGAACCTCGGATCTAGCGTTGCGCGTGGCCTCATCCAATTCTTTAAAATCTAAATCGGCGTGACCAATGCCAACAATGATTGCGTCGGGAATCATTGTTGCGAGCGACTTTGTGGCGCCGAGTAAAATCGGAAAAATGAAATTGGGATCGGTTGTGAAAATAATTGGATAGTGCTCTGAGCTGCTGGAGTAGCCGGCTGGCACGGCAACAAACAGCTCGTACTCCACACCATTAATTTTCGATTTTAGTTGATGAGTTTTGGTGTAGGGCAGGGTGATTGAATTTTTTTCAGGCATTTTTTGGTTTCTTGCTGTTGGTTAATTTTTTTGGTCGCTGCGGTTTTTCAAGTTCTTTGACGCTTTTAACGGTGGGAAGTTTTTCTGGCATTATTCCGCCGAGTTCTTTGATGGTTTGTCTGACTTTTGCGCCAACTTCGAAATGAGTTTTGCTGGCTTTTTCTTTGCCATGAATTTTTTCTCGGCGCAATTTTTCTTCGGTTTGAGTAGCGCGGAATAGGTTGGCGGCGAGTTCGGTACTGCCCATGTAGTCTAAGATTTTTTCACTTTTCTTCAGACCTTTTTTCTTGTGAATGGCCTTGGTGTCCAGACCCCCGTACAAACCTTGGTAGCCGTGATTTTGAAAAATGGCGTAGTCAAGAGGGTTGACAACGCCGGCATTTTTGGCGGTTGAGGCGAGGATGAGATTGTGTCTGGTTAAGTCGTTGCGCAGGAAAAGTCGCTTCTCATCTTCGTTAGTGAGATTGGCATATTCATCCATCTGCTTGATTTCTTGCAGACGGGCTTGAATGGCGAAATAGGTTTGGCCTAATGCGACGATTTCTTTGGAAGGATCAGAGTTTTGAACGATTAAATAACAGGCGTAGCGGGAGAGTTTAAAGCTGGTGATTTCTCTTTTTGCGCCACTGCCTAAGTCGACCATATCGAGGATATCCTCGATATGGTCGGAAGCCTTGTAATTACTGTTTGTGCACGCTTCTCGTGCTTTATTAATTACCGGTAAAAAATGCCGAAATTCGGAGTATCCTAAAATCTTTGCGAGGTCGCGAGCATTCCAAAATTCACGACCCTTTTCATCTATTTTTTTGATTTCTTCGAAGATTTTTAAACCGTTTTTTGCGAGTTCGTTTTTCATAAATTGGTGTGAGTTTTGGATTAGGTTGGGTATAATCGCGGTCCCAAGCTTTTCAAGATTTCAGTGCTTGGGTTTTTCACTACGATTCTAAAACTTTTCTGACGAATTCTGACTTCAATTTCATCTCACCGATGCCGCTGATTTTGCAATCGATGTCGTGATCGCCGCCGACGAGTCGAATGTTTTTTACTTTCGTTCCAACTTTCACAACCAGCGATGAGCCCTTGACCTTCAAGTCTTTGATGACCGTCACGGTGTCGCCATCTTTTAAAATGGTGCCGCTGGCATCTTTGATTATTTCTTCCTCATCTTCTTCAATTTTTTCACTCGAATGCTTCGACCATTCGTGCGCACATTCCGGACAAACGTAAATTTCTCCATCTTCGTAAGTGTATTCGCAGCCACATTTGACGCAGCTCGGCAGAGTTTGTTCAGTCATTTTATTTTTTGTTTAAGATTGAAAATCAGATCGCAGCAACCCGTACAGAATCTCGTCAGTAGGCTTGCCGTTAATGATGTAGTGTTCGCGACAAACACCTTCTCGAATGAATCCGGCTTTTTCAAGAACTCGTTGCGAAGCTAAATTATCTGCAGCGACGTAAGCAATTATTTTGCGCAGTTTGGTTTCCGCAAAAATTTTTTCGGCGAATAATTTTAATCCCGACGTACCCAAGCCGATGCCTTGAAAGGCCTCACCAACGCCGTATCCGATCTCGCCGTAAAGCATCATGTCGCTAATATTTTTCAGACCAATAGTGCCGACAATTTTATCCTGAAATTGAATAAAAAATCGAAACTCTGCAGCGCAATTTAAGTCGGATAAATCTGAACTCATGCCTTCCATTTCAGCGCGTAATTCTTCCAAGGAAATTTGCGCGATTGGATTGTAGCGAACCATGTCCGCCTCACTACGCCAACCGCGCCAAAGCTCGGCGTATTCTGGTTGGAGGGGGATGAGTTTTAGCATGAGTGGAAATTGTTAAAAATATTTTTTGGAAAAAAATGGAAGCAAATAAACTAAAATTAAAGATTGGTATTCTAATCTCCCAGCTCTTCCGTCATTTTATTTTTAATTCTCGAATCATCAAACGACCTGTGATGCAACCAAGCTCCTCCAAATTAACTCCGGCAATTTTTTTCGGCCATGGCTCGCCAATGAATGCGATTGAGAGTAATCGTTACACTTCTGGGTGGGTTGAGGCGGTGAAAAATATTCCAAAACCTGCGGCGATTTTAGTGATTTCAGCGCATTGGGAAAGCTTTGGCAGCAAGGTTACAAACAATCAGGTGCAAAAAACCATTTACGATTTTTACGGATTTCCACCAGAACTTTTCAACGTAAAATATCAGCCAAACGGCGCACCGAAAATTGCCAAACGTTTGCAAGAAATTTTACCAGAAATTGCACTCGACGAAACTTGGGGGCTTGATCACGGCGCTTGGTCAGTTTTGGTGCATACACATCCCGAGCAAGATGTGCCGGTGTTGCAGCTCAGTCTCGATAAAAATAAATCACCACGAGAACATTTTGAAATGGCCAAAAAATTACAAATTCTGCGCGAAGAAAATGTGCTAATAATTGGCAGCGGAAATATCGTGCATAATTTGCAGATGCTTGATTGGCGCGGTAAGCAACACTTTCCTTGGGCCGAAAAATTTAACACCGCGATCCAAACAGTAATTTTGGAAAATGATTTTGAGAGCGTTATCGAGTTTGAAAAACTTGACGGCGCACGTGAATCGGTGCCCAGCCTAGAACATTTTCTGCCCCTGCTTTACATTTTGGCTCTGAAAAAAGATGGAGAAGAAGTGGCAATTTTTAACCCCGAAATTGATCTCGCTTCGATTGCGATGACTAGTGTTGTGATTGGTTCTTAAGGAGGATCTGCCGGATGTTATCGGACTTCTATCTTGCTACCAAATCCCAAACCGTCTTCAGTACAAGCTGAGTAAAATTCTAATTTCCAAGGAGTATGTTTCGCTGTGTGAACTGATCTTCCAGAATTATGAGTTTCTAATCTGGCCTTAAGATTTGATGTGAAGCCGATGTAGGTTTGGGAAGGATCGGAGAGGGATTTTGGGATGTAAGTGTAGTGCATTTTCTTAGGGTGATAAGAAATTGGTATGAGTTTGTCGGGCCGGCCCCACTTCGCCCTTCGGGCTACGAGGGGCAGCCTTCGCTCTAACGATCTCCGTCT
>CANDYP010000071.1 GCA_947425005.1 Rickettsiales bacterium
CCCTGACAAGGGGGATGAGCGCATGCCGGTCATGGGGGTTTTTCGTCACAACCTCCGACCAATCTAAAACAGATCCGAATTCGACACCAGAAACCCCCATGACCGGCATGCGCTCATCCCCCTTGTCAGGGGGGCTAGACCGAGCACCTTTAACTCTGTCCCAACTCAAAACCCTCCTCCAAGAAAACAACGAAAAAAATCTTGGCGTTTTCCGTGACGAAAAACTTCTCCAACTCGGTCTCGCCAAAACCCAATACCTCTTCACAATTTTTCAAAACCACTCAATCAAAAATAAATCCCTCATCTGGAACGAAGAATTAATCGCTTATTTCGAACTCAAAAATTTATTTTTAAATTCTCTCGCCGCCAATTTTGCAGCGCTGAATCGCCGCGAAAGTCGTGGTGCGCATTACCGCTCTGATTTTCAAAATCGCGACGACAAAAGTTTTTGCGCTCACAGTTTGGTAAGAATGCCAGGTGAAAAATCTGACGAAAAATCGGGCGAAAAACCGGGTGAAAAAAAGTTGGCATTTTCACTGAAGGCCGTAAGAAGTGCGTCCCTCATTCCAGAGCTCCATCTCAACTTCCAAATCAGAAAATACTAATGCGCTACAGTGCCAATTTAAACGTCATCCTAAAAGCTATCGAAAAGGCCACGGCACACATGCCGCGCGACTTCATCGAATTGGAAAATCTTCAATCAAATCCATTCTCAGCCAATAAATTTGCCAATTCCTGTTACGCTCGCGTCAAACAAATTTTGTCCGACGACCTTTCCAAATTGCGCCCGGAGTACAATTTAATTTTTTCCGACGGCCAAAATATTATTCGCAACAAAGACGCTGAATACACTTACATCATTCATCCAATTGACGGCTTCACCAATCTAACCCGCTCCAATCCTGACTTCACCGTCGCTGTGGCACTCGAACATTTAGGCGCTAATGGCAAAAGAGAATCAATTTCAGCGGCAGTCAGTAAAATTTTTGGTGGCGAAATCTACTACTGCGAGAAGGGTTTCGGCGCTTACATGAATAATCGCCGCATTCGCGTTTCCAAAAGACAAGTCAGCGAAATTCCAGTAATTTGTTCAGAAGATCAGGTTTTGCTCACCGAAAAAATGGCTGGCAGAAATTTTTCAATGCGTGCTCACGGCTGCAGAACTCTAGAAGTGGCTTATTTGGCGGCCGCTCGTTTTGAAATGGCTTTGTTTAAGAATCAAAATTCTGAATTGTTGAATCCATTCTTACTCTTGGTGCGCGAGGCTGGCGGCAAGATTGTTGAAGAAGAAAAATCTATTTTAGTTAGTAATTAAAACTCGGACTAAGTCCCCCTGATAAGTGGGGTAGGGGGGGGTTCTTACACAGAATTCTGTCTGAGTTCGTGATGAGAAACCCCCCTACCCCACTTATCAGGGGGACTTAGTCTGAGGTGGAATCAAGATCTGCAAAAACACAAACCCTCCCAAAAATGCAATTTATCGACGAAGCACGAATCCATTTAAAAGCAGGCGACGGCGGTAACGGCGGCTCCAGTTTTAGACGTGAGAAATTTATTCAGCGCGGCGGCCCAGACGGCGGTGACGGCGGTCGCGGCGGCAGCATCATTTTCGAATGCGTCAAAGATCTAAACACTTTGGTCGACTTTCGTTTTCTGCAAAACTTCATTGCCAAGAGCGGCATTAAAGGTCACGGAGCCAACAGACACGGCCCATCCGGTGAGGACATGATTTTGAAAGTTCCAATGGGCACGCAAGTTTTTTCTGATGACGGCACGCAGTTCATTGCCGATTTAATGACTCACGGCGAAAGAGTTATCGTTGCCAAAGGCGGCCGCGGTGGACTTGGAAACTCTAACTTCAAAAGCTCAACCAATCAGGCTCCAACTTTCGCACAAACGGGCGAATCCGGCGAAATGCTGTGGGTGAATCTAAGGCTAAAATTACTTTCTGACGCCGGGTTGCTGGGTATGCCAAATGCAGGCAAATCAACATTCTTGGCTGCCACAACTCGCGCCAAACCAAAAATTGCCGACTACCCTTTTACCACTTTAAAGCCGCAGTTGGGCGTGGTTTACGTCGACACGCACGAATTTGTTTTAGCGGATATTCCGGGCTTAATCAAAGGCGCTTCCGAGGGTCGCGGCCTTGGTGATCGCTTCTTGAAGCATGTCGAACGCTGCGGAGTTTTGCTGCATTTAATTGACGCTAGCGCCGAAGATGTGGTGGAAAATTATCGGGTGATTCGTGAAGAAATTTCCGGCTATTCTCCAGAGCTTTTAGAAAAAGTAGAAGTGGTTACGCTCAATAAAATCGACCTTTTGGACGCTGATGAGATTAAGAAAAAAACTACTCAACTCAAAAATTATTTGAAGAAGCAAGGTCAGAAAAAACCGCAAGTTTTTACAATTTCCGGCGCAACGACAGAAGGCGTGAAAGAGGTGTTGCGTGAGCTTTATAAAAAAATTGAGGAATATCGAGTTGAGCAAAATAAAGAAAATAGTGAGCCAAAATTCTAATAAAATCGGCGCCGCATTAATTACTGGCGGCGCTAAAAGAATAGGGCGCGAGATCGCGATTGGCCTGGCTCGTCAAGGTTACGATATCGCGATTAGTTACCACAAATCTGCTGCGGATGCCAAAAAATTAGCTGCCGAAATTGAAAAAAAATTCGCGGTGCGCTGCGAGATTTTTTGCAGTAATTTGTGTGAAGGAAGCGCCGCGGAAAAGCTGGCAAAAGAAGTAATACAAAAATTCCCCCATCTAAATCTTTTGGTAAATAACGCTTCGATTTTTAACAAATCAAAATTCGTTACCGCGCCTGACTCAGAGCTGTTTGACAACCTTAATGTTCATTTCATTTCTCCGCTAATTTTAGCCAAAGCATTTGCCAAAAATGTGACGGCCAAAAAAATTAAAAATGCTCAGATAATCAACTTGATCGACAAGAATATTGCGCGCTTCGACACCAGTTATTTTTATTATTTGCTGAGCAAAAAATCTTTGGCGGAATTGACGAAAATGTTGGCTGTGGAGTTGGCGCCCGAGATCAGAGTTAATGGCATTGCGCCGGGTTACATCCTTGATCCAATCGACGAAAAAATTCCGGCTGACAAGATTGCAGCAATCATCAAAAAAATTCCGCTGCAAAGAAAAGGTGGTCCAGAAAATATTGTGCAGACGGTGGAGTTTTTGCTCAAAAATAATTTCGTGAATGGGCAGATTATCTCGGTGGATGGCGGGGCTGGTTTGAATCATGCGGGGTGATTTGCGTTTGCGCTTTGCACAATAAAATGCGAAGCATTTTAAGTAAATCACGGGCGGCAACTACGCTGCCGCCCCGGCGTGAGTCGTCTTCTCGCTCCGTGAGAAAAGCGACGAAGCGTCTTTAGTCCGCCCTACGGAGTTACTTCTTAAAAATCTCCCTCCCCAACCTCTGCAAAGTCTCCGCTAAATCCCGGTCAGAAATTTCAGAAAGTTTTTCAGTTAAGAAATTTTCTTGAACCTCCGGAAGCTTAATTTCCGCCACCTTACCAGAGTTCACCATTTTCGGTTCCTGCTTAATAATAATTTTAGAAATCGATTTAAATCCGTAGAAGCGGGCGATGCGCTCAATAATTAACTCCGAATTATTTTCTAAAAAAAATCCGACAGCTGGGTTGTAAACCCCAATGGTTAGCTTGCCGCCGGCAGATTTGTCTTTGCTAAAATTAACAGATTTCGGGTAACAAAATTCCGAATATTTTTTGCCGATTACCTCTTCCCAATTTTTGACTAAATTATTGACCAAGATGAATTCTTTCTTGCTGCCCTGAAATAAAGGCTTGAGGAGGTGCGAGAGTTTTTGATCGAGAGATTGTAAGCCGTAAGAAGGTTTCATGCTGTGTGACCTCCTTTGAAAAAGGAGGTGGCGCCGAAGGCGACGGAGGATTTGGCGAGATAATCTCGGTTTAAGGCGGATAAAATTTTAACCTTCTTCACAAAAAAATTGGGAAAGTTTTTGGTAAAAAATTCTTCGGCCAATTCCAATTCCGCGGCACTCTTAAAAATCCCAAAACAACTCGCGCCACTTCCCGACATTTTAGCGATTTCAGCGCCGTAATTTTTTAGCTCATTCAAAATATCTGCGACCAAGGGAAGTGTTGATATTGCTGGCTTCTCCATGTCATTGGAAAGATTTTTTAACAAATCAAAAACATCTCTTTTTAACAATTCTGCGTTGTCGATTTTAGTGGAAAAATTACCGCCGAATTTTTGGAAAATCTCTTTCGTCGAAACTGAAATTTTGGGATTGATCAGTAGGGCGGAGATTGGCGCAAACTCAGAATAATCATCAATTATTTCGCCGCGACCACGAACGATTGCGGCTTGATCCTGCAAAAGAAAAGCAATGTCTGATCCAAAATTTAACGAGATTTTTTGCAAAGTTTCGGTCGACAAATTCAGTGCAAAAATTTCATTCAAAGCGCGCAAAAAGGAAGCGGCATCGGAAGAGCCACCGCCAAGGCCAGCGCCGACCGGGATGTTTTTAACGATTTTGATGTGAAGGTTTTTTGAGACGTGGAATTGGTCGGAGAAATAATCTAAAATTTTGGTGAAGAGGTTATTTTTTTGGTCGACTAATTCAGCGAATTCGCCGGTGATTTCTAATTTAAATTCGTCGCTTTTTTTGACGATTAATTCGTCGGCGAGATCGAGGAAGGCGAAGAGAGATTCTAATTCGTGATAACCGTCGGAGCGCTTGCCCGTAAGTTTTAGGAAGAGATTTATTTTTGCGGGGCAGGGGGATTGGAACATTCGGTTGGGTAGTTTTGAGATCGTGCCTAGAAATGACTACTTATGCTGGTCGGAGTTTGTAACTCCGACCGAAACCGTTCATTAAAACTTGAAGACATGAACGTGGGGACGGGGTTGCAAACCCCATCCCGCGGCAGGCAGGGGGATTGGAACATTAACGGATGTAATTCGGGACTAGTTCTTCGACTGATTTTGGATGGATTGCGAAATCAGTTTTGAAGCTATTTTCACTCAAAACATTGTCGATTTTTAGCATTTCGACTTGGTCACTAGTCAGAATTTTTTTTGTAAAAATTTCCAAGAAAGAGGCTAAAAACTTTGCCACTCCAAAGGGCAAATTGATGAATTTAATTTCGATGTTGCAGTAGCTTCCAACCAACTCCAGCAAGCTTTTGAAGGTGTAAATTTTTTCGCCGCCGATTTCGTAAATTTTGCTTCTAACTTTTTTATTGTCGTAAGATTTGCAAATGATTTCGCTGACATCCTCAACGTAAATTGGCTGAAATTTTGTGGCACCGTCATTGATTAAAGGCAGGATTTTAAACGGCCTAATCATGCGGGCGAATTTGTTGAAGAAGTTGTCATTTTCGCCAAAAATAATTGAAGGACGCAAAATTACGGCGTCAGGAAAATTTTGCAGAACTGCTCTTTCTGCTAAAAATTTACTGTTCAAATAGCTTGATTCTGAAGGCTTGTCGGCGCCTAAGGCTGAAACGTAAACCAGATTTTTTACGCCAAGTTCTTGACATTCTTGGGAAATTTTTTGCGAAAGTTCGGTGTGAAATTTTACAAAATCTCCCTTTTTTTCTTCAGCCAAAATTCCCACCAAATCTACCACCAAATCCGCTTGCGACAAAATCAAACCCAGCTTCTCAAAACTTTTGTAATCCCACTGAATTAGAGTTAAAAAATCTGGTGCAGCGCAGGTTTTTAAAAAGGCAGATTTCTCTTTGTCTCGCGTAATTACTCTGACGCGAAAACCTTGTTTGAGTAATTTTTGTATTAAGCTTGAGCCCAAGAAACCAGAGCCACCAAAGACCACTGCTATTTTCATTTTTAAGTTTAATTGGTTGATAAAACGGTCCCGTAATTAGCGCCAGACCTTTTGACAAAAAGGAAAAGTTTTTTGGTCGTTTTTTTGGTGTCGTCGATAATTTTTTGCAAATCGCCAATCGTTTTTAGGGGTACTTGATTGGCCGATAAAATCACGTCGCCGACCATTACGCCTTTTTCAGCAGCTTCGGATTTAGGTGCAACGTCAGCAACCAAAAGACCTTCAATATTAGCGGCGATATTTTTTTCTTTCTTAAATTTTTCGGTGAGCTCAACCAGCCCAAGCCCAAGTATCTGGGCGCTCGGCTTCAATATTTGTCTTTTGCTAACAATTTTATTGTCAGGTTTTTTTACCTCCTCATTTTGCATTTTAGCAACTTTTGCTTTCACGACTTTAATCTTGCCGCGTCGCAGTAGAGTAATGCTGACGGTTTTGCCCACCGCAGTTTTGGCAACAGTTTTGGGCAAAAGTTTCATCTCGGTAATGTCTTGATCGTCAAATTTAGTAATGATGTCAGCTGGTAAAATTCCGGCTTTTTCGGCGGGCCCGTCTTTGGTTACTTCATTGACAAAAGCGCCTTTAACTTTGTCCATTTTCATTGATTCGGCAATGTCAGGAGTGATGTCTTGAACCGAGACCCCAAGCCAGCCGCGAGTAACTTCGCCTTGCTCTTTCAGCTGCTTGACAACTGTTTGCGCGGTGGCGGAAGGGGTGGCGAATCCAATGCCAACATTGCCGCCGGAAGGAGAAAAAATTGCGGTGCTAATTCCAATCACTTCGCCCTTGGAGTTAAAGATTGGGCCGCCGGAATTGCCGCGATTAATTGCGGCGTCGGTTTGAATAAATTCGTCAGATTGACCGTTGGTGATGTCGCGACTGCGAGCAGAAACGATGCCCACCGACACTGATCCACCAAGGCCGTAAGGGTTGCCGATTACGATTACCCAATCACCAATTCGCGCTTTGTTTGAATCGCCGAATTTGACGAATTTTAGCTCTTTGTCGGTGGTGATTTTAATCAGCGCGAGATCAGTTTTTTTGTCGACGCCGAGCAGTTTGGCTTTATATTTTGAGGAGTCGTTGAGGCTGACCGTGATGTCTTCTGAATCTTCAATCACGTGGCTATTGGTAACGATGTAGCCGTCTTTTGAAATGATGAATCCGGAGCCGATTGAGGAGACTTTTCTGCGGGAATTGGGTTGACTACGAAATTGTTCTTCGAGTTGATTTTTGAATTCTTCGTAAGGAGGGTTTTTTGGTAAATCGTTGAGTAGGTTTTGATCAATCGCACCGCCATTGCCAGAGTTGGCATCTTGAGCGGCAGAAATATTTACGACGGCGGGAAGTAATTCTTCAACAATGTCGGCGAAACCGTTGGCGGCCAGTTGTTTTGGCGAAGCCATTTCCGGTTTTATTGTGGCCTGATCTTTTTTTTGTAAAAATTTAATTTGTGCGGATGCCTGATTTTCCAGTCCAAAAACTGCTATTAAAAGATAAACGAGAAATGAAATTTTTTTCATGGTCATTGGTAAATTGTGAAATTAACTTTGTTTTGGTGCTATGAGATTGGGACGAGAAACCCCCCTACCCCCCTTATC
>CANDYP010000072.1 GCA_947425005.1 Rickettsiales bacterium
ATTGGAGAGCTGTTTTATCTGGTCGAACAGTTGCATAAATTTTGTGATTTCTTCTTTTTTCATGTGGCTTGGTGTGTGGTTATTAATGTGATTTCCAATTGATTGATTTGATGTCGATGCCTTCTTGCATCATCTCCCACAGTGGGCTCAAGTCACGCAATTTTTGAATTTTATTTTTGAGCAAATTGATTGCGTAATCAATTTCTTCCTCGGTGGTGAAGCGGCCGATGCCGAAGCGGATGGAAGTGTGAGCGAGCTCGTCTTCAACGCCGAGAGAGTGCAAAACGTAAGAAGGTTCGAGCGATGAAGAGGTGCAGGCTGAGCCGCTTGACACCGCTAAATCCTTGATCGCCATGATCATTGATTCGCCTTCAATTCCCGCAAAACTGAAATTTAAATTGCCCGGGTAGCGACTTTCTTTATCGCCGTTGAGATAGACGCTAGTAGTCTCCATCACGCCTTGATAAAGACGGTCGCTGAGTTTTTTTACGTGGGCGTAATCTTGAGCCATTTCATTTTTGGCGATTTCAGCAGCTTTGCCGAGGCCGACGACTAAAGGCGTGGCCAGGGTTCCGGATCTGATGCCGCGCTCTTGTCCGCCGCCAGAAATTAGTGATTTGATTCTGACGCGCGGTTTGCGGCGAATGTAAATCGCGCCGACTCCTTTTGGTCCGTAGATTTTGTGGCCGGAAATGCTCATCAAATCGATTTTCATTTCGTCGACATTGAGTGGAATTTTGCCGAAGGCTTGCGCGGCGTCAGTGTGAAAGAAGGCGCCTTTGGCACGGCACAACGCGCCGATTTCTTTTAATGGTTGAATCACGCCGATTTCGTTATTCACGGCCATGATTGAGACCAGGCAGGTCTTGTCGGTGAGGGCGGCTTCTAAAGCTTTTAAATCAACTAAACCGTTTTGTTGTACTGGTAAGAAGGTGACGCTGAAGCCTTCTTGCTCAAGGTCGCGGGCGGAATTGATTACGCATTTATGTTCGGTGGCAATTGTAATAATGTGATTTTTGCCGGTAGCGCCGTAAAAGCGAGCGACGCCTTTAACCGCTAGATTATTGGATTCAGTAGCTCCTGACGTGAAGAAAATTTCTTTCGGATCTGCGCCAATTAAATCTGCGACTTGTTTGCGGGCAATTTCAACCAGCTCTTCCGCCTTCCAGCCCAGGGCGTGTGTGCGCGAATGTGGATTGCCGTAATCTTCTTTCATGCATTGAATCATCACGTCAATGACACGCGGATCCATGGGGGTAGTGGATTGGTAGTCTAGGTAGATTGGAAGTTTTACGGTCATTGTTTACTTAAGGTTGTAGGTTGCGGACTTACTCCGAAGCCTGTTTTGGATGGCTAATTATTATTACTTCTTTCGTAAAATTCACCCCAAACTTTGATGAATTTTTGCACTTCATCTTGGGTGTTGTCGGTGCCCAAACTGACTCGAATGGCACTGGTTGAAAAAGCCGGCGCAATGCCCATGGCTTTCAAAATTCGTGATTCGGTCAAAGTGCCAGAAGAGCAGGCCGGGCCGGCGCTGACGCAGATTCCGTTTAGGTCGAAATTAATTAATTGCGTTTGAGCATCGGCGTTTTTGGTGGCGATGTAGCTGGTGTTTGGAAGTCTGACGACTTGCGTGGCAAAGATGCGTGCATTGTCGCCGGCGATTTTTTGGATTTCACTTTCTAAAAAGTCGCGCAGTTTTTGGACGTTTTGGTAAGAGTCGATTTTTTTGGCAGCTAATTTACAAGCCTCTCCAAAACCGGCGATGCCGGCGATATTCGTAGTTCCGGCGCGTTTTGATTTTTCTTGCTTGCCACCGAAAATCAGTGGTTTTACGTCCAAGCCCTTTCTAACTAAAAGTGCGCCGACGCCTTGAGGACCGTTGATTTTGTGGGCGGAAATCGAGGCGAAATCGACGTTTAATTTTTCTAAATCAATTTCGATTTTTCCGACGGCTTGCACGATGTCGCAGTGAAATAGCCCGCCTTTTTGGTGAACTAATTTGGCGATTTCTGCGATGGGCTGAATGGCGCCGGTCTCGTTATTGGCAAGCATTGTCGAGACTAAAAAATGCGAATCAGAAATTTTTTCTAATTTGTTTTTAAGGTCGACAAGATCAATCAAGCCATTTTCCAAAGCTTTAATTTCAACGATTTCTTTGTCTTCGGGGCGACAGCCGTAAACCGAAGCATGTTCGATTTCGCAGAAGAGAATTTTTTTAGCATCCGCGCCGCGAATCAACATGTTGGTGGCCTCAGTGGAGCTGCCGGTGAAAATCACTTCGTAATTTTGGGCGCCCACTAAATTTTTTACCTCATTGCGAGCATCTTCAACCAGCTTGCTGGCCTGGCGGCCTAATTGGTGAGTTGAAGAGTTGTTTAATGGCAATTGGTAAGCCGCGTTCATTTTCGCTAAAGCTTCTGGCGCCAGCTTGGTTGTGGAATTGTGATCGAAGTAAATTACCGACATATGTCCTGCAGAGAAATTGAGTTTAGATATTCGTAAATTTTATTTTCGAGCCCGCTCCACAAGTGGTGGGTTTTGCATTTGCTGCCGCTATTAAGGCAGCTTTTTTTGACATTGCCGCAGCGCGTCATTCTAACGGGTTCGCCAATGGCGGCGATTACTTCGGCGATTGTAATGTCTTTGCGATCCTTGCCCAAAGTGTATCCGCCGCCGGGGCCTTTGATTGACTCAACTAGGCCGGATTTCTTTAAACGCGCAAAAATTTGCTCGAGATAAGACAGGGAAATTTTCTGTCTTTCGGCAATCGTAATTAGCGAAACTGGTTGGTTTAGACCATTGTCAGCAATGTCGATAATTGCGGTCACCGCGTACCGAGCTTTGGTTGTTAAGATCATTTTAGCGAGAATTGGCTTGGTTTTGAGAGGCGCACATTTTAAAAACCTAGTAAAATAGTCAACCATTTTTCTGGCATTTTTCTGGGGAGGTTGAGGGTGGTATTTTCTTTCAAAGAGGGCTTGCTTCTTAGGCTCGGCAAAAATATTTTCCGGCCCTCTTTTTTAGAGCCCATCCTTAAAATTTATCTATACCCAACCTGATTCAAAACACCGAACTTTTCCAAAGTATTTTTTAGGAAAAATCGCGACGGAGAATGTAAGCCGTACCAAGTGGTACAGCGTCATTCTCCGAGCGAATTTTTACAAAAAAGACGAAGGAAAAGTTCGGTGTTTTGAATTAGGTTGGGTATAGGTTAACTCTTAACGAAGTGTAAGTCTTCGCGGGTTTTTCCGCGCGGATATTTTTATCAACCAACTCACGTTTTATTTATGCAAACTAACGACAAAGCAGCCACTCAATCGGTTAATCACGCAGCTAATCAAGCCGCAGAACAAGAAAAAATCTTCGCCGCCGAAAATTTCGCGGAACTATTCGAAGAATATGAAAAAGACAGCCAAAAGCTAGTCGAAGGCACCGTAGTTAAAGGTGTAATTGTAGGAATTTCTGACAAAGGTGTGGCCGTAGATATCGGTGCAAAATCAGTTGGATTTGTTGATATTGCTGAATTCAAGAGAGATGGAGAAATCAACGAAGGTGATGTTGTAGATGTATTTTTAGAAAGATTAGAAAACAAAAAAGGCGAGCTCATCATCAGCCGCGACAACGCCAGACGTTACATCAACTGGCATTATCTTAAAAATTGTTTGGAAGATAAAACGATCATTGAAGGTCTAATTATCGGTAAAGTTAAAGGCGGCTACGCTGCCGACGTAAACGGCATCACCTGCTTCTTACCTAGAAGCCAAGTTGATACCATGCTTTTATCCGACGACACTTTTTTAATTAACAAAGTTGAAAAACTGCAAGTTCTTAAAATTGACGAAGTCCGCGGCAACGTCGTAGTTTCTCGTAGAGCAATTCTTGAGACTCAAAGAAATCTCGAAAAAGACAAAGTTCTTTCCAAAATCAAAGTGGGTGATGTGCTTGACGGTGTTATCAAAAATATCACTGACTACGGTGCCTTCATTGACTTCGGTTCATTCGACGGTCTATTGCACTTAACCGACATCTCTTGGTGCCGCGTTAGACATCCATCTGAAGCTCTAAAAGTTGGACAAGAAGTTAAAGTTCAAGTGATCAAATTTGACGAAGAAAGCAAACGCGTGTCTCTCGGCATGAAACAATTGCAAGCTAACCCTTGGGATACAATCGCCCAAAGATATCCAGTTGGCTCGGTTGTTAAAGGTAGCGTTACCAACATCACTACTTACGGCGCTTTCGTTGAAATCGAAAATGGCATTGAAGGCCTAGTTCACGTTTCAGAAATGAGCTGGTTAAAAAATAATTCAACTCCAGGCAAATTCTTAACCGCTAACCAAGAAGTTGAGGTGATGATTTTGGACATCAATCCACAAAATCACAGAATCTCTCTTGGCATGAAGCAATGCGAAAAGAACCCTTGGCAAGCTTTCTCTGACGCTAACAAAGTTGGAGACGTTGTTGAAGGTGTAGTTAAAAATTTCACCGAATTCGGTTTGTTCGTGGGCTTTGATTCTGGCGTTGACGGCTTAGTTCACGTTTCAGACATCTCTAGCTCTAGCACTCCAGAAGAAACTTTGAAAAAATTCAAAAAAGACGAAAAAATCAAAGTTATCGTTTTGGGCAGCAACTACGAAAAAGAGCGCATCAGCCTTGGTATTAAACAGCTAGATAATCCTAGCTTCAAAGACGAGCTCGAAAAAATTGAAAATGGTTTGGTGGTTTCTTGCGTAGTCGTGAATATCAAAAAAGATTTCTTGGAAGTTGAGCTGGATAGCGGCTTGAAAGCTGTAATCAAAAGACTCGACTTGTCAAAAAACAAACAAGACCAAAAAACTGAAAAATATGAAATTGGTGATCGTATCGAAGCCAAAGTCATTCTTTTCAATAAAGTTACTGGCAAACTTTTGCTTTCCATCAAGGACATGGAAGCTGAAGAGCAAGAAGCTCATCTTTACTCCGGCAATGACAACAGCAACCACAATACTATCGGCAGCCTTGCTGGTATGGATGCGTTGAAAGAGTCACTTGCTGAAGCGGAAGAAAAAAACAAAAACTAAATTATGAACTCATCCGACAATTTAGCTGCCCTGATTCATTTAAAAAACAAAGTCCACAAATGGAAGAATGTCGCGATTTTACTCGGCATTCTTACCTTCTTATTTGGGGTTAGACTTGTTTTCGGCAGCGGATCGTCGGGTGAGGTTGTAAATTCTGAAGACTACATCGCTAGTGTCAGAATTGGCGGAATAATCATGGAAGATGATTTCCGCAGCGAAGTTCTTGAAAAAATTGCCAATGAAAAATCAGTTAAAGCCGTAATCGTCAATATCGACAGTCCGGGCGGCGGAATTGTTGGCAGTGAAATTTTATTTGAAGAGTTAAGAAACATTTCATCACACAAGCCAATAGTGGTGACAATGGGATCAGTCGCCGCATCGGGCGGCTACATGGCAGCAGTTGCAGCTGACCACATAATTGCTAGAAATGGCACTCTTACCGGCTCAGTAGGTGTCTTGATGGAATCCCCTGATGTTACTGATTTAGCCAATAAAATTGGTGTAAAATTTCATCATTACAAATCATCCCCATTAAAAGGAAGTCCGTCGCCGTTTGAGAAATCAAGTCCAACGGTTGATCGCGTGATTGGGGAGTCAATCCAAGACAGTTACGAATTTTTTTCTGATCTAGTGCGCGAAAGAAGAGCTGACAAACTTCCAAAAGATACCAAAGCAATTCTTGACGGTAGAGTGTTTACTGGAAGGCAAGCTCTAAAAGTTGGCTTGGTAGATGAAATTGGTGGCAAAGAACAGGCGCTCTCTTATCTCGGAAAATCTCACAAAATTGACGTAAAAAATTTACCAATAAAACAAATCGACGTGCAAAAACATGACGTAAGATTTCTTGATAAATTTTTAGGAATTTTACCATTTTTTAACGGTGCAAAATCACTCAATTCTGGTCACGAAATTATGGCAATAATGCCACTTTAAAAATGGCCCGCAAGCAGCGCCAGTATTGGTCTCATGGCGTGGGGTAATTTTTATTTGCTATTTATTTTTGCCGCGGGTAAGTTGCCCGCCCTCAAGGCTTCAAGAAGCCTTCGTTTCTAAGAATCCGTTCTAAGAGTTTCCCCCCAAATTTTATCAATAAATAATTAGGTTTTATGACTAGTAACAACGAAATTTTTGAAAGAGTTAAAAAAATTATCATTAACCATTTAGGCGCTGAAGAAGTAAAAGTTACTGAAACTGCTAGTTTTATTGATGATTTGGGTGCAGACAGTCTAGACCAAGTTGAATTGGTAATGGCTTTTGAAGAAGAATTCGGAATTGAAATTCCTGATGAAGCTGCTGAAAAAATCACTACAGTTTCAAGTGCTGTAAAATATATTTCTGAAAATATGTAATTCTTTGTAAGAATTAGAAAAAGCCCTCGAGAGTAATCCAGAGGGCTTTTTTTTGTTTTAAATTTTGCCCGGGCTGTAGTAATTTTTTTACTAAAAAATAATTTCGAAGCGTCACTCACGGAGGCCGAATTTAAATTGCAGCTAGGCAAATTCAGCATTCACGAAAGCGAATACAAACAGCCAAATGTTTGTGTCAGACTCTGCCAAACCATTAGCAAACTTTTCTGTCCGCGGCAGCAAGAGGTTTAGGTTTGCTAGTCGCGCAATTTTACTGCCGCTTTGGAAGGGCCGCCATCCTCTCCAAATAGCGCGCCAACAGATCAATCTCAAGATTCACCAAATCCCCCACCTGTGCCGCTTGAAAGCGTGTGTTCTTAATCGTGTGTTCAATTAAATTAACGTCGAAAGAATTTTTGGTTACTTCATTCACTGTCAGCGAAACGCCGTCGAGCGTGACTGATCCTTTCTTCGCAATAAATCGCAGCAAATCTTTTTCAGCGGTAAAAGTGAAGCGGTGCGAATCCTGAATCGGCTCGATTTTGCTGATTTTGGCGCAACCGTCAATGTGGCCGGAAACAATGTGCCCGCCCATTTCATCGCCCATTCGTAGCGAGAATTCTAAATTTACCAAATCGCCAATTTGCCAATTTTTTAAATTGGTTTTGCTCAGAGTTTCTGCGGAAGCTTGAAAGGCAAAAATATTTTTGACGCCGACTTTTTTCTTCGAAACCAAAGTCAGGCAAATACCGTTGCAAGCAATTGAGCAACCGATTTCCAGCTTTCTCGCTGCGGTTTTTTTGGTAGAAATTTCGAGAAGCAAATCTTTTTTGCTGTTACGCTTCAGTGATTCAACGATTCCTAGATTTGTGACAATTCCTGTGAACATGAGTTTAAAATAATTGTTAAAAAGCTGTTTTGTGGTGGCCTCGTAGCCGCCCAAATTATCACCTTGCCACCCACACAGTGTCCCTTTCCACCCTCAGTGTCCCTCCACCCTCAGTGTCACCCCGGAACAAGTCCGGGGT
>CANDYP010000073.1 GCA_947425005.1 Rickettsiales bacterium
CCTGCTGTGTTATCGAAGCGGGAACCTTCCGGTGGTTTTAACGAAGCTCAACCGACGGTTTTTGTGGAAAGAGAGAAAATATTAAAACAAAAAAAAGCCCGTCACACTTTTGGTGTGACGGGCTTTTTTGTCGGATCCCGAAACAAGTTCAGGAGGATGTGGAAAAATCTAGTCTTTCAACAAACCAGCTTCTTTAAAATATCTTGCAGCACCTGGATGGAGAGGAGCAGAATTACCCTCTTTAATCATGTCTTCTTTTTTCAAAGATGAGAATACCGGGTGTAGAGTTTTGAAGTTGTCGAAGTTTTCAAACACAGCTTTAGTCATGTTGTAAACCACATCGGAACTAGTTTTTTCTGAAGTTACTACGCTGGCTTTAACACCAAAAGTTTCGACACTGCTTTGATTTCCGGCGTACATTCCACCAGGAATAATGGCTTTAACGTAGTAAGAATTTGATTTAACTAGCTTGTCAATCGTCTCTTTATCAACACTTAAGATTCTAGTTTTACAAGTTTGCGTGGCTTCTTGCAGAACGCCGTTTGGATTACCTGCTGCGTAGATCATCACATCAATTTTGCCGTCACATAATGCTTTTGGCTGCTCAGATGGTTGTAAGTAAGTAGTGGCAGCGAAGCTAGATTTTGTCCAACCTTTGGCAGACATTAATACTTCCATAGTGGCGTACATACCCGACCCTTGTGGACCGAAATTCACTCTCTTGCCAACGATGTCATCCAATTTTTTAATGTCGGATTTTTCTGCAACTGCCATTGTGAAAGTTTCAGTGTACAAAGAGAAAACTGATTTTAACTCTTTGAAGGGTTTTTGATCAGCAAAAAATCCGGTGCCGTTGTAAGCGTGGTATTGCCAGTCAGATTGGACGATACCGAAATCAATCGCACCATTTCTGATCGCATTTAAATTTGAAACCGATCCACCAGTTGACTCAACTGAACATCTAATTCCATGCTCCTTTCTTCCTCGATTAAGAAGTCTGCAAATAGCACCGCCAGCGGGGTAATAAACACCTGTGATTCCGCCAGTTCCAACTGAAATATATTTAGTTGATGCCATGGATTCGCTAGAGAACGTAGCTAGAGATAAAACTATTAGCGCCTGTAAAAAACTTTTTTTCATTTGGAATTAAATTTGGGAAAAGTTGGAAGGACTGCTTGGCTGTAAGAAGCTGGCAGGAACGGCAAGGTTTTGCTAGAGCGGTAAAATTAGATTTTATTTTTAAAAGTCAAAATCTTTTTATCTCAACTTTCTGAGAGCTGATCTTCGAATTTTCTTAACAGAAACTGATGATAATTTTTTACAAAAAAACTCGAATTATAAAATTTTTTTTGAAGAAATTTTTAAGAGCAATTCATAAAGACTTTTACGAAAGTTATAAATTGACATTAAAAAAGTCGGTCTATACCTTGCAAAAGAATTAATGCTGGTCACGCTTACTCCCTAGGCTCTCCACAGGCATCTTAGTCACCATCAAGACTCTCGCAAAACTCGTCCCACTTCGAACTTCATAAGGTTAAAATTTTTTAGAAACTGCTTGCGTGTGTGCGCATGTTTGCGTTTTAAAAATCACTCAACTCTTTAAGTTCTTTAGTAGCGCTAAATTTTGCGTCAGACTCAACCACTGACAAAAGATCACGCTCAATTCAGCCATAACTATTAAAGTCATTATTACTAATCAAAAAATTTAAATTATGAAACTTTGGCAGCAAGTCCTTATCGGCCTTCTTTTGGGTATAATAGCAGGTATAGTTCTGGGAGAGAAAGCAGCGGATCTTAAAATTTTTGGCACCATTTTCATCAGCTTGATCAAGATGGTAATCGTACCTTTGATATTTTTCGCCCTACTTTCCGGCATAACTTCAATGCAAGGCGAAGGAAACTTTACCAGAGTCGGTTTAAAAGGCTTCAGCGCCTACATATTAACTGCAATTTTTGCAGTTTTAATCGGCCTTTCTGCTGGCATTTTATTTCACCCGGGCACTGGTGTTGATCTTCACGCCATCCTTTCAACAACAAGTCAACAACCTGCAATCGTTACAAAAACCCCGCCAACAGTTACAGAATTTTTGCTCGGCCTAATTCCGACCAACCCTTTAAATTCAATGGTTAACGATAACTTCTTACAAATTATCGTCTTCTCAATCTTCACCGGCATCACCATCAACTTGATTGGTGAAAAAGCCAAACCACTTAAAGATGTAATTTACTCCGCATCTCAAATGGCTTTCAAAATGATCGAGATCATCATCCGACTTGCTCCCCTTGGCGTATTTGGCTACATCTCTTGGGTCGTTGGAACGCAAGGCTTGGACATCTTGGCATCTCTAACAAAACTAATCATAGTTGTCTTGGCGGCTTGTTCTTTCCAATATTTAATATTTGGTTTGATGATTTTAGTTTTCGCCCGCATCTCCCCCATTCCATTTTACCGCAAAATTTTATTCACCCAATCAATCGCCTTCGCAACCAGCAGCAGCAAAGCCACTCTTTCTACTGCAATGAGTCAACTTCAAGAAAGACTTGGCGTTTCCAAAACCAACTCCAACTTCTTGATGCCACTTGGCGTTTGCATTAACATGGATGGCACCGCAATTTACCTCGGCATCTGCGCCCTCTTCTTCGCTCAGGCTTACGGCATTGATTTGACCATGCAAAACTACATGATGCTGGTTTTGACTTGCACTCTTGGCTCAATCGGCGCCGCCGGAATTCCAAGTGGATCAATCATTTTCATGAGCATGGTTCTATCCTCGGTCGGCTTGCCGATTGAAGGCATCGGCATCATCCTCGGCGTTGACAGAGTTCTCGACATGGTCAGAACCACCATCAACATCACCGGTGACAGCGCCATCACTTTAATCGTTGACAAATCCGAAGGGTCTTTAGATGAAAAACTTTACTACAAAAAAGAAGTTTAAAAATTCGGTTCTGATGAAAAAACTAATCAGCTACGCAACGTGCTTCGTCACTTGCGTAGCTTTTTATTTTCCTCAAACTGCATTAGCCAAAGCACCAAATAAAGACGCCCTCTTGCAGCAATACGCAACTGACTTGGAGCAGATTGAATCCTACCTCAACAACATCCAAAACCTCTCCACAAAATTTGTTCAAGAATCTTCCGACGGCAATTTAGTCGAGGGGAAGCTTTTCCTGTCGCGCCCAGGCAAAATGCGCGTCGAATACAATGCTGATCCAAAAATTCTAATCATCGTCAACGGCTCAGTTCTTGCTTACAACGATGTTGAGCTCGACGAAACTTCTTACCTCAGCACCAACACAACCCCAGCCTCTTTCTTAACCAGACCAAATATTTCCTTCTCAGCCAAAGATGTTGAGCTGACCAATGTCAAAAAATCTGACCACCAAATCAAAGTCTCAGTGATGAAAAAAAATCGCAAAGAAGCCGGGGAATTCAGCGTCATTTTCACCACCAATCCTCTGAAATTTGCCAAGATGGAAGTCAAAAACGACCTAGATCAAGTCACCACCGTCACCCTGTCTGACCCTGATTTCACTAAGCAAATCGCCAGCAGCATGTTCGTCATCAAAAATAAAAATTTACCTCAATAAAAATGGGCGCCAATTTTTCTGATCACAAAAATAATAAAAAAAAGCGCATCATCAGCGAGATCAACATCACTCCTTTCGTCGATATTTTATTGGTGTTGCTAATAATTTTTATGGTCGCCGCTCCGATGATGACCAGTAATGTTAACATCGATTTACCCAAAGGTGCAGCTGCTCCAACCAACGAAAAAATCCAGCCAATCACCATCTCAATTAAATCTGACGGCACAATTTTTTTGCAAGAAGACGCCATCAAACTCAATCTACTTTCGGCAAAATTATTGGAAGCAACCGGCAATAATTTAAGCAGCAAAATCTACGTCCGTGCTGACAAAAAACTTGATTACGGTCGCGTCATGGAGATCGTCAAAACCGTGAATTTAACTGGTTTCACTCAGGTGGTTTTAGTTACTGAATTGGCTTAAATTCCTAAATGATTAAAAATCTCCTCTACTCCCTATTCCTGCATTTCCTGCTGTTGCTGCTAGTTTACGCCAATTTCAACCTCAAAAATATTAACGAAAATAAATCGAGCGAAATCTCGGTCAGTCTGATCGCACTTTCCGGCAGCGAAGATTCCAGCAAAAACAAAGTATCTGCCGATGCTGAAGTAAAAAAAACTGACGCTAAACCCAAAGCGGAATCAGCGCAGGAGCCAGAATCTCAACAGCAATCGAAGAAAAATAAAGTTCGCGCCTTGCCAAAAAAAATGGCCAAATCAAAACCTTCGAAAGCAATCGCCAAACCGGTAATTACCCATCAAAGTCCGGATTTCAAAGAAGTAGAAAAAGTAGAAGAAAAGCAGGAAGACACCAACAAAGCCAAGGAAGATGAAGTCATCAACGAAAATACCGACGAGGAAAAAAGTGACGAAACGAAGAAAGAAAAAGATCTAGGCTCAGAAAAAAAATTTGAAAAAGAGCAAGAAGCTGATGACAAAAAAAATGCCAACAAAAACGATGAGCCCGACACCGCCAACAATCTTGAAAATATCGATCTCTCAGTCCGAGAAAAATTCAACATTCAATCGCAACTAAAAAGATGTTACTCGCGAGCCGTTGCTGAAAGCGGCACCAGCGGCAAAAGCAAAGTGATGGTAAAGGTGAGCATCAGTCAAGAAGGCGTCATGGATTCTGACTTAGATGATGCGACCGACATGGACAAATACAACGATCCCAAAGACACCAGCTACAAAATCGCCATCGACAACTCCCGCCGCGCGCTAGATCTGTGCAGCCCTCTGCGCAACCTCCCCGCCGACAAATACGAAATCTGGAAAGAAGTAGTTTTAGAATTTGGCGACGTGGACTAAACCAACAAGTGGCAAAATTTAATTTGACAGCGCCCATCACCAAAATAAATTCCACACCCCTCCTCTTGCCCATCCCATTAATTTCTTTCAAAAAATAATTTTATGCCAAACGCAAATTTAAACACCAAGGAACAAGCAGAAACCACCCAACTCCCGAAAGAAGCCGTACAGGTTTTGAAGGTTCTTGAAGAATTAGAAAATTTTACCGCTGAACTTAGAAAAAAAGTAATGTCAGAGCTCAGAACCAACAATAATTTGATTCACTTGAAACTTGACGACATGTAATCACAACCCGCTAACCATCACCCCGCACTAGTTTGCGGGGTCACCACCATCTTCCACTGATCTTCCCACCACATTCGCAATCCTTACTCTCTCCTCCGCAATATTCCTCGCAATACCAATTCCGATTAGCAAGTTCACCGCAAAAATCGCCAAGATACTCACCATGATTATTAGCACTTCGCTCAGCTTGTCATTCTTCAAACTCAGCAACACAATCAGAGTCAAAAAGCTGCTGTACGAAACAGATAGGCAGGAAATTTTTCTGATGTATTCCCGAAACAGAAACAGGCCGAGAATGCCGGCCACACAAACGAAAATCAGCAAAGCACAAATCAATAAATAGCCGAAGGACATATGAAAAAAAATGTAATTTTTTGGGGTGGATTTTTTTTAAGCCTCTTTGTTGAGGTGACAAGTTTTAATCCAAATCTCGTCAATTCCACCTTCCTTAATTCTGCTCAGGCCGAAATCATCGACATCCAAAAAGAAGAAAAAAATTTCGGCGACTGGAAAGTTTTCTGCGAAACCGACGTGATGATGGACAATTCTCACTGCAAAATCGCCTCAAAATTTTTCGACAACAGCTCGGCAATCACCATCGAACCCACACCAAAATTCTTCAACCAACTCATCTTCGTGTTACCCCAAATCAGACTTGGAACTTTCGTCGCAATTCGCATCGACAAAAATGATTTAATTTTTTCTGACAACGCCAAAGCCAACGATTTTGGCCTGATCCAGCTTGACGATTCCAAGAAATCCGACATCTACCGCCAGCTAAAAAATGGTGACTTTTTGTTCCTCAGATTTAGCGTGCGCGCCTCCGAAAAAGAAGTTACCGCTAAAATTAATCTCAGAGATTTCAGAAGCGCGTTGAGCTACTACAATTCAAGAGTTTCGAAGTAATCCTCTCGATCTAAGCCCCCCTGACAAGGGGGGTAGGGGGGTTTATCGTCAAGAATTCAAAAATAATTCCAGTACGTTCATAAAATATTTTGAGCATCGGACGAGAAACCCCCCTACCCCCCTTGTCAGGGGGGCTTAGCCGGAGGACTCTATTTGCCCCCAATCAATCAATTAACAAATTAAAATGACCATCCGTGTTGCCATTAATGGCCTAGGCAGAATTGGCCGCTGCGTTACTCGTGCAATTTTTGAAGATCCAAAATATTCCGACATCGAACTCGTCGCCGTTAACGGACCAGCTCCAGCAGAGACTCAAAAGCATCTCTTAAAATATGATTCCATCCACGGTCGCTTTTCCAAATCAGTCGAAATCGCAGAAAATTTTTTAGTAATTGACGGCAAAAAAGTTCGTCTTTTCGGCGAAAGAGATCCAAAAAAATTGCCTTGGGGCGATTTAAAAATTGACGTCGTACTCGAATGCACCGGCGCTTTCACGCAGTACGCTGACGCTCACCAACACATTGATGCCGGCGCCAAAAAAGTAATCATCTCCGCACCCGCCAAAGAAGATTCGGTTAAAACAATCGTTTACGGCGTTAACGACAACACCCTCAACGCCGACGACAAAGTATTTTCTGTTGGCTCTTGCACCACGAACTGCCTGGCTCCAATCGCCAAAGCTCTTAACGACGCCATCGGAATTGAAAAAGGTTTCATGACCACAATTCACGCCTACACCAACGACCAAAATGTCGTTGACAATTCCCACAAAGATTTACGCCGCGCCCGTGCCTGCGCCATGTCGATGATCCCAACTTCAACCGGCGCCGCAAAAGCCATCGGTTTAGTTCTGCCGGAATTGAAAGGTAAATTAGATGGCGGCGCCATCCGCGTGCCAACGGCCAACGTCTCGATGGTTGATTTGAATTTCATCGCCAAGCGCGACACCACCAAAGAAGAGATCAACGACGTAGTCAGAAAAGCCGCTACCGTCGGCCGCATGAAAGAAGTTTTGCAAATTGTTGACGAGCCTCTGGTGTCAATCGACTTCAACCACACCGGTTTCAGCTCTTGCTTCGACACCACTCAAACCAAAGTAATGGGTGGAAATTTTGTGAAAGTTGCTTCGTGGTACGACAATGAGTGGGCCTTCTCACTTCGCATGTTGGATGTGACTGCACTGCTGAAGTAAATTCTCAGAACCTGTCAAGCCACACACCCTGCCGCTGGATGGGGGGGGTTAGTCTGAGTTCGGGACAAGAAACCCCCCTACCCCCCCCTTGTCAGGGGGGCTTTGTCCGAGCTCGATCCAAGCCCCCCTGACAAGGGGGGTAGGGGGGT
>CANDYP010000074.1 GCA_947425005.1 Rickettsiales bacterium
TTTGTCTGGCCGGATTTATGCGTTTGCTTTCGGGCTGGTTTGTGACGCGCTGGTTTGATCGCCTGATCAATATCCATCCCTCCCTACTGCCTGAATTTAAAGGCGCCGACGCCGTTGGTGATGCAATCAAAGCCGGGGCAAAAATCTCGGGCTGTACGGTGCATTTCGTGCGCGAAGAAATGGATTCCGGGCCGATTATTTTGCAGGCTGAGGTGAAAGTTTCCAAGCAAGATACCAAAGAAATTCTTGCAGCGAAAATCTTGAAAGAAGAACATCGGATTTATCCCGAAGCTCTAAAAATAATCTGCGAAAAAATCTAATTTATGAAAATCCTCCCACTCGTAATTGCTCCCAATCCTTTACTTAAAGCAGTTTCCAAGCCTGTCGAAAAAATCGACGACGCTCTTCGTCAATTCATGAACGACATGGTCAACACCATGTATTCCGAAAATGGCGTTGGCTTGGCGGCGGTACAAGTTGGTGTTTTGAAAAGAGTTTTGGTGATTGATGTTGATTACGAAACTAAGGATCACGACCATCACCATCACCACGGCCACCACGACCATCACGGTTGCAGCGGGGTTCACGTGGCTAATACCAATCCGCGTTTTTTCATCAATCCGGAAATTCTCGAATTATCCAAAGAATGCTCTGCTTACAATGAGGGCTGTCTGTCCTTTCCTGATGCGCGTTCAGAAGTTATTCGTCCGCAAATTGTGAAGGTAAAATATTTGGATGAGAACTCCAAAGAGCATGTGGAGGAAATGAGAGGACTGCTTGCAACCTGCATCCAGCACGAGATTGACCACTTAAACGGAATTACTTTTGTCGACCATATTTCGAAATTGAAGCGCGATATGATTCTCAATAAAATGAAAAAACTTCACAAAAAATGATCAACTACCGCTTTAAAGCAATCGACGAGAATGGCCGCTACGTAAGCGGCAAGATGTCCGCTGACAACCAATTTGATCTAGCAAATATTCTTAAAACATCAGGTCAGGAATTAATTTCCTGCAAGGAAGAAAAGCAGAAAAAAACGGGTGGGTTTTTCTTCGACAAGCTCAAAGTTAAAGATTTGATCGTAGCCTTCGTCCAGCTTGAACAGTTGGATCGCGCCGGGGTGTCAATTATGGATTCAATTCAAGATCTGCGCGAAACTTCAGATTCTCCCAAGATTAAAGTTTTGATGAGTAGCGTTTACGACTCGATCAAAAACGGTAGTTTATTTTCTGAAAGTTTGGCCAAACATCCTGATGTCTTCAGCCCGGTGTACATCGGATTGATTGCAACCGGCGAAAAAACCGGTAACTTGTCCGACGCTTTTTCCAACATTGTCGACGATTTAAAATGGAACTCGGACATTAAAAGAAAAACCAACAAAGCCATACGAGGTCCGGCGTTTGGTCTTGTCGTGATGGCCATGGTGATGGGCATCATGACTTCGGTTGTTGTTCCAAAAGTGACAGGTTTTTTGCTGTCGCAAAATTTACAACTGCCGATGATTACCATTTCCCTGATTGCCTTTTCTGATTTTGTAAAAAACTACTGGTACTTGATAGTGTTCGCTTGGCCAGCTATTTGGGTGACGATTAAGCTTTTGGGCAGGCATCCGACGATCTCAATTAAAATTGATCACTGGAAACTTAAAGTTCCGATCATCGGCCCCATTCTAAGCAAGATTGACTCCGCAAAATTTTGTCAGTTTTTTTCAATGACTTTTAAAAGTGGCATGGGCGTGCTCGAATGTTTGGATTCCGCCAGTTCTGTTGTGCAAAATAAAGCGATGAAGAAGGCGATTATTGAGGCCAAGCAACATGTCTCTGACGGGCAATCTTTGGCTAAAGCGATAGGCTCAATTGGATATTTTCCTAATCTTGTAATCAGAATGTTAAAGATCGGCGAGGAAAGCGGTAACATGGAAAGCGCTCTGGCCAACATTAAATTCTTCTACGACCGCGAAATTAATGACTCGATTGACAAGTTGGTGGGGATGATTCAGCCCGCATTAACCATCACCATGGGTGGCATGATTGCCTGGATTACGATCGCGGTATTCGGCCCGATTTACGCGACTTTCTCCAAGATGCAGTAACGATGCCAAGAGCCTGTCCCAAGTCTTTTTTAGTCCCATATTTCGTCCTATTTCGGCTTATTTTTTGGTAAAATTTTTCAAAATATATCCTGATATTTATCAAAATTTTACCAAAAAAGCGCTCGAAATATGTCAAAATCTGGGACTAAAAAAGACTTAGGACAGACTCTAAGAGAAAAAATTTACTTCGTAGCAGCAGTCGGAACCGACATCGGGAAAACTTTTTTGGTTGAAAATCTTTGTAAGATTTTACCGGGCGCATTGGCCATTAAGCCAGTGGTTAGCGGCTTTCGTGAGGACGACCCAAATAGTGATCCGGCAAAAATTTTAGCAGCTTTGGGTTGTTTGGGCGTAGAAAATTCCAAAAATAATTTAGACCAAATATCGCCGTGGCGCTTTGCGGAAGCGGTTTCTCCGCATTTCGCGGCGCAGAATTGTGGCGCAGAAATCAACTTTGCGGAAGTCAAAAATTTCTGTCAGAAAAAAATTTCTGAGGCAAAAAATGGTGATCGGTTTTTATTCATCGAAGCTGCGGGCGGTGTAATGACGCCACTTTGCGAGGATAAAACTTTTCTTGATCTGGCGGCGGAATTGCAAATTCCTGTTTTGCTTTTAACCGCAAATTATTTGGGGGCAATTAGTCACACTCTTTGCGCCGTTGAGGCTCTAAGAAGCAAAAAAATCGTAGTAGAAAAAATAATTGTGAATGAAGATGTGCCACTCCAGCAAAAATCATCTGCATCAATAATTACGACGATTAAAAATTTGAGCGCGATTGAGACTATTTCGCTGCAAGATTTTTTAGACAGGTTTTAAAAAACTTTCTTGATTAAAAGGCTGGTCTCATCGCATATTGCGCGGCCCTTACAACCAAGCACTAACAACTAACAACCAAATCAATGACCAACATCCTAAATTTCGGCGACGCGCAAAAAGATGGCAACATTACGCCAGTTGAAAAGCTCTCAATTCAGAAAGAAAAAAATCGTCAAGAATGGGCTAAAAAAGCCGAAATTCTCTGTGAAGCTTTGCCTTACATGACGAAATTTGCCGGCGAAACTTTGGTGATAAAATTCGGCGGCAGCGCCATGGGTTCGAATGAGAATTTGAAAAATTTTGCTAAAAATATTGTGCTGCTGAAACAGATCGGGATCAATCCCATCGTGGTTCACGGCGGCGGACCGCAAATTGGTCAAATGCTGACAAAGCTGAATATTAAATCTTCTTTTGTTGACGGATTGCGCATCACCGATGCTGACACGGTTGACGTGGTTGAAATGGTTTTGGCCGGCTCGATCAACAAGGCCATCGTGCAAGAAATTAATGCGGCGGGCGGCAAAGCCATCGGCATCTGCGGTAAAGACGGCAATTTGATCAGAGCTAAAAGATTAACCAGAACCAAAAAAGATCCCGATTCCAACATCGAAAAAATTCTGAATTTAGGTTTTGTCGGCGAGCCTTACAAAGTTGATCCGGAAATTTTAACCATTTTTGAGGATTCTAACATCATCCCAGTAATCGCCCCCATCGGCGTTGGTGACAATGGCGAAACTTTTAACATTAATGCTGACACTGCAGCCGGCGCAATCGCTGTTGCTGTGCAAGCCGCGAAGCTGGTCATCCTGTCCGACATTGACGGCGTGATGTTGCCAAATGGCGAACTAGTCAGTCACCTAAACACCGCCACCGCCAGACAGATGATCCACGACGGCGTAATCACCGGCGGCATGATTCCTAAAATCGAAACCTGCATGGCGGCAATTGAAGCCGGCGTAGAATTCGCCCACATCCTAAACGGCGCCGTCGACAATATTTTGTTGATGGAAATCTTCACCGAAAGTGGTGCCGGGACAATGATTCTGTAATCAGACGATGAAGGCGCCAGATCAAAACCTCCCCACTTTTTAAACCGCCTCTGCCGCAGTCGTGTATCTTTTTTCAGACCCAACAAAACCAAGCCCTCAAGAGGGCCGCCGCGTCAAAGTCGGATCTAGGTTTGATGTTTTTGGGGGATTAATTGCAGCAAAATCTAATAAAAAAATTCACCAATTCGGCCAATAAAAATCCCACCACAAGCCACTTAAAATTCTTTCTCTTCTTCTTTGATCTCGCCCATTTTACCAAAAAAAATGGGTCACGATGAAAATCTAAATAAGCCTTTTCCGCCACGTCATTGTTCGGAATTTCCGCCAACTTCTTCAGTTTGAAATTAGAGAAATCTTCGAACTCAAAACTAGTTAAATCATCGTCCGAAACCGTGTGCGTACCGCTGGCATCAAAGCCAATATTTTTAGTAAGCGGCTTCAAACTGTGCACCGTGTAGCCATTATTTTTGAACATCGCGTAAGACATTTGGATGTCCCAAGCGTTGATGCGCCCTTCTTTTTGCATGCGCAACATGTCGGCCATGTTGCTGCCGGCGCGATTAAATTCTTTGACCAGATTTTTATTTTTTACGAAATCGGCGTAATCTTTTACTTCAAAATCAATCTTCTGCCACCTGTCTTTCCACGTGCCCCAACCCCAAGAAGAGCTTTTACCTCGCACGAAAAAAACATCTTCAACGCAATCTGTTGGGAAAGTGACAAGATTCTTTGGGTAGTTAAATCCGCTGACGCACCAGATACTTTTGTCGCTCTCGTAAAAATTTAAAGACTGGTTACTGAAATTCAAAAAGTCTTTGGAGGTAATGATGTCATCTTCAATAACTATCACTGAGTCATGATTCTCTAGGGTGGAATTGATGCCGAAAATTATTGAAAATTGTGATCCGTGATTAATTTCTCTTTTGATGACGTGAATATTTTTAAAACCCGTAACCGAATCGATCACGGTGTGAACTTCTTTAATTGCCGCTAGATCCTTGATATTCCTAGGTCCGTCACAAAAAATAAAAATTTCTGATTCTGCTGCTAAATCATTCTTGGCCAGCGCGTCTAACACTAGCTTGGTTTTGTCAGCTCGGTTGAAACAAAAAAAAGCAATCGGTGCGAGTTTCATTTTTTAGAAAATTGATTGGTAAGCTTGTTTCATTTGTTGAGCAATTTGCGGCCAGGCAAAAAGTTTATTTTGCTCGTAACCCTTACGAATCATGTCCGTACGCAAACCGGGGTTGTTAACCAATCTCTCCAAAGCATTTTTGATCGAAACATTATCTTTTGGATCGAAATAAATCACCGCATCTCCCGTGGCTTCGGGAATAGCTGAAGCATTGCTAGCAAGCACTGGGCATCCGCAGGCAAAAGCTTCCAAAACAGTTACTCCAAATCCTTCGTAGTAAGAAGGCGTGATGAAAGCGAAGGCATTTTTGTAAAGTCCGATCAAATCAGAATCGCTGCCGGTAACCACTTTAACTTTTTTTTCTAATCCCAATTTTTCAACGTAGTATTTTTCCCTTTTGTCAAAAGGCGCTCCGAAGCATACTAGATCAAGGTGCGGAGTTTTCTTCAAAGTTTCGGCGATTGATGCCAACATAAAATAAAAATTTTTGTAAACGGAACGATTGCCGACGAAAAGCAGGTAATCATTAACGTCATCCAATTTTTTGAATTGTTGATTTGCGATCAAATTTTCATTCAAAGAGCATGCTGGATAAATTACGGCGATTTTTTCTTCTCTAATGTTGGTGAATTTTAACAAATCTCTTTTGCTGTGTTCCGACACAACGATGATTTTATCTGCCTTTAAAGAGAGCTCTTTCTTGATGATTGCGGTACGATCTCTGAGTGGAAAAAGTTCAGGAAATATTTCGTAAATCATGTCGTGAATCGTTACCACAAAGGGCTTCTTACCAATCGAGTCTAAGAAATAATCGTCGTAATAGGTGGTGTGTAAAACATCAAATTGTTGGGATTGTAGAATTTTTTTAGTGACCTCTTTATTTTGGTCGGGAGTTTTTTTGAAGAAATTAAAACCAGATTTTTCGCCAACTGCAACACTGGCAATTTCCGGCATCTCTTTCAAATATTCGTTGTCATGATGATGGATCGGTAATGAAATATCGAGCTCGGGATCTTTCTTTAAATGCCCGATCAAATTGCAAAAATAGCGCGAAATTCCACCATGTTTTTGAGCGGAAAAAATTTGGTAATCGAATATTAATCTCATGAAATTGTGACGATTTATTTGGTAGAAAACAGGGCTGCATTCAGCATTCTAGCCTTCTTCAAGTCAAACTTTAATTAAATTTATGAACTTCAAATTTACAACAAATCAATTCGCCGGTGTGGCGGTGATTGAGCCTGGATTATTTCGGGATGGGCGGGGGTATTTTTGGGAGACTTACAAATATTCTGATTTTTGTGCGGCGGGGATTTTGGATAATTTCGTGCAGGATAATCAATCGTTCTCGACGCGTGGAGTGGTGCGGGGACTACATTTTCAGGTGGTGCCGCGGCAGCAGGCGAAATTGGTTCGATGTGTAGCTGGTGAAATTTTTGACTGCATTGTTGATCTCAGAAAATCATCAAAAACTTTTGGAAAAACTTTTGGAATCAATCTTTCTGCTGAAAATAAATTGATGCTCTACGTGCCTGCAGGCTTTGCCCACGGCTTTTCTACGCTTTCCGAAACGGCGGAAGTTTCTTACAAAGTTTCAGATGAATACGATCCGAAATCAGAATTTGGACTAAGATTTGACGATCCAGATTTAGCGATTGATTGGAAAGTTCAAAACCCAATCGTTTCCGAAAAAGATAAAATTTTGCCACTGTTTAAAGATTTAAAAACTCTCTTCTAAATGCAAAAAACTATTTTGTTGATTGGTGCTGATGGCATGTTTGGCAAGGATGCAGCCGAAATTTTTGCAGGCGCGGGATATGAAGTTGTGAAGGCAACACGTGCTGATTTTGACATTACGAATCGAGAAGAAGTTGAAAATTTTTTTGATCAAAAATTAAGCGGAAAAAAAATTGATTTTGTGATTAACGCTGCAGCTTACACCAAAGTTGATGACGCCGAAACCAATCGTGATTTGGCATTTGCAGTGAATGCTGAAGGCGCCAAAAATATTGCAATCGCAACGGCTCAAAAAAATATCCCGCTTTTTTTCATCAGTACCGATTACGTTTTTGACGGCACTAAAGGCGCGCCTTACGAAGTTTCTGACGCGGTCAATCCCGCCTCTGTTTACGGCGCCTCCAAGCTTTTGGGAGAAGAAAATGTGCGTGCCGAAAATCAGCAGCATTACATCGTGCGCACCAGTTGGCTTTACGGCAAGC
>CANDYP010000075.1 GCA_947425005.1 Rickettsiales bacterium
AGTAAAACTGTGCTCTACAAAATGCGCAGCTTTTACAAAACTTACCCCAAAATTCCCAAAGACGATCCACGTTTAAATTGGAGTCACTACCGCGTTCTCAGCGGAATAAAAAAAGCTGACGAAAGAAAAGTTTTGGAAGATTTGACCAAACAAAATGCTTGGGATTCGGATGAGTTGCAGCAAGAAACAAACAAAACAAAAATCGCGCAAATCCGTGAAAACAAAGCGCTGAGGATGGTTGCTGAAAAAAATATTTCCCAAAAAAATTTGGCTCAAAATTTGGCGAAAAAAAAGATTACGCCGCAGCGCGGGAGATTGTTTGTTTACCAAATCAAACAAATTGTCGGCTCCAAAAAATATTTTCTCGATTGCGGATTTGGGGTGTTTCGTGAGATCCAAGAAACCTTGTCGCACGCGCTGCGAGAAGGTGAGCAGATTGTTTCGGTTAGTAAAAATAATGAAACTTACTCAATTAAAAAATCGACGATTCGTCCGCAAGAACTTCACACTTACAAAGCATTTTTGGAGAAGGTGGTGGACGGTGACACGCTGCGTGTCAATCTTGATTTGGGCTTTGGAATTTTTCACCACGAGATCTTGCGACTGGCTAAAATCAACGCCTCGGAGACGTCGACGGAAGCCGGTCAAAAAAGCAAAAAAGCGTTGGAAAAAATTTTAAAAGACGTGCCTTTTCTAATTGTCAAAAGCATCAAAACCGACATTTACGGCCGTTACGTGGCGGATGTTTTTTTACCCCAAAATCAGAAAAAACCCGAGCCGCAACAAAGTGCTGACAAAGGTATTTACCTCAACCAACTCTTGTTAGATCAGGGTTTGGCAGAAATTTTTTAACAAATGAAAACGCAAAATTCTCACACAAATCAAATAAAAGAAAACCTAGTCGCAACCTTGCGGGCATTGGTGGGGGGTGAGTCGGTGCAGGTGGAGTTTAGCGACGAGGTGGTGAATGATTTTTTTGCGTGGGATCAGGGATTGGTGGAGGAGGGGAGTGTGGCGTTGCCAAATCCAAATACCCCGTCGGGGTGGCACAGGGCGGCGCCAGACCTAGCGGCGTGTTACTTGCTGTTTCACGATTACAAGACTCAGAAAAAAATAAATCACGATTTGGAAGAGCAAAAATTCTTCGACGAATTTGAAAAAATTCGCGTGATTGCGCGGGTGAAAAATTCTTACCGCGGTGTCGTTAAAAATATTTTGGAGAAGGTCGAGGAGGACATTTTTAGCGGCTCGACGAGCTTGTCGTTGATTTTGTTGAAGGAAGTTTTTTTGGAAAATGTTTTGCCGCGCACCACGCAATGTGCTGACGATTTAGAAAAAAATTTGAATCAAAAAATCGCGCAGGCAATCAAAAGTCTGGCGAATTTGATTGCGAGTCAGAGTGACTTTGAGGCTGGGGTGGCAAGGGTTCTTGAGATGTTGAAAGAACAAAAAAATTCCGAAGAAAAAGAAGAGGACGAAAAAAAATCCGCAGCAAAAAGTGAGAAGAAAAAAAGTGATCTCAGCAGTTTTGGACAGGAAAATGTTGACGCCAAAGAAGAGAAAAATTTAACGCCAAATGGTGCAGAAGAGGGTGAGCGCGAAATTGAAAAACAGGAAAAAATTTCCGACTTACGTGAAGACGAACAAAAAGGTGCAACCTCGATCAAGCTAGACAAGTCAACTGATTACGAGGATCAAATCGAATTCAAAAACGCTTACAAAATTTACACCAGCAAATTTGACGAGGTGATTTTTCCGCAGAAATTAGTCAGCAAAAATGAGCTCGAATTTTTGCGCAATCAGCTTGATTTGAAAATGAACAAGCTCGATTCAATTTCCAAAAAAATGACTTTGAAGCTGAAAAGAAAATTGCTTTCCAAGCGCAATTCTTTTTTGGAATACGATTCTTCGCGCGGAATTTTGGATCGCAAAAAATTAACACGACTGGTCGTGGATCCACTGCTGGAAGACGTCTGGGTCACTCACAAAACTCACGAATACCAAGACACTTGTTTAACAATTTTGCTCGACAATTCCGGTTCAATGCGCGGCAACCCAATCGTAATGAGCGCAATGGCTTGCGAAATAATCGCCGGAATTTTGGAAAAATTTTCGGTGCGCACCGAAATAATTGGATTTACGACGGCGGATTGGAAAGGCGGGAAGGCGCGTAAACTCTGGGAAAGCAGCGGTCGGCCAAAAAATCCCGGCCGCTTAAATGAGTTGCGCCACATTATTTACAAACATTTTAATCAGAAATTTAAGCGGGCGAAAATCAATCTTGGTTTAATGTTGAAGGAAGGTTTGCTCAAGGAAAACATTGACGGCGAAGCCTTGCTGTTCGCGCGTTCACGCCTGGTGCAGCAAAGTGAGAAGCGGAAGATTTTGCTGGTAATTTCTGACGGCACGCCGGTTGACGACTCGACAAATTCTGCAAATGACGGCGACATTCTGACCGATCATTTGCACCACGTGATTAACAAAATTGAAAATTCGACGCGACGCGGTGCGCAAAATAATCGGGCGCAAATTGAAATTGTCGGCATTGGAATTGGCCACACCACGGAAGAATTTTACCGCAATTCGATCACGATTAAAAGTCTGGAAGAGCTTGGGGATGTAATGATTGAGAAGATTGTGGATTTGTTGTGAGGTTTCGAATTTTGCTAACTCTCTTGATCAAACGCTGTGCGCTAAGGCTCGTTAATCAAACGCTGTGCGCTAACTCTCGTTAATCAAGCGCTGCGCTGCGGCTAGCGCTTCCGAACTGATTTGTTCGCCAGACAACATTCGCGCAATTTCGTTGTGGCGGTTCTCGGGGCTTAGTTTCTCAATTACGGTTTTGATTTTTTCGGCGGCGGAAGTTTTGCTGATTTTGAAATGCGTGTCGGCTTTGGCAGCGATCTGCGGCTGGTGTGTCACCACTAAAATTTGCAGATTTTCCGACAAGATTTTCAAGCGTCTGCCCACGGCATCAGCCGTACTGCCGCCGATTCCCGCGTCAATCTCGTCAAAAATAATTGTCGGGACCCGTCCTAAATCTCTACCTGCGCTGCTAGATTTCACTCCCATTAACGCCACCTTCAGCGCCAGCATGAAACGCGAAAGTTCGCCGCCGGAAGCGATTTTGGAAATGTCGTCGTAGCCATTTTTGTTGATTGAAGCGGTGAAGCGAATTTTGTCGTAGCCATTTTCGCGGCACTCCCCAGAGGTATCTGCAGCGTTGTTGGGCGCCACTTCAACTAAAAATTTAGTGTTTTCCATTTTCAAAAATTTCAGCTCTTCCTCAACTTTTTCGCTTAAAATTTTTGCGGCTTCTTTTCTTCTGTCGCTGAGTTTTTTGGCGACCAGATCGTATTTTTTTTGCAGGTGATTTTTTTCTTCTTCAAGTTTTTCAGTGAATTCTTTTTCGTTTTGCAGCAGGCGTAATTTTTCTTGAGCGTCGGAAATTACGCGCGGCAATTCGTCAGCTGTGGTGCTGAATTTGCGGGCCAAACTGCGAATTAAAAACAGTCGCTCTTCGATCTCTTCCAGGCTCTCAGAGAAATTGTACAAATTTCTGGAAACGCTGTCGAGGTTTGAAATTGCTGCATCCAGCGCAATATTTTCTTGGTCAATTTGTTCGCTTAATTTTTCAAATTCACCCTGTTGCTCGGGCAAATAATTGTTAATTAAGTTCTGATTTCGAATCACAATTCTTTGCGACAAAATCAAATTGGAATTGGCTTCCGTGAGGTTTGATTTTAGTTCCGTCAAAAAATTTAAGATTTTTTCTTTGGCCTGAAATTGATCCTTTTTGCTGACCAATTCATTTTCTTCTCCCGCCTTCAGATCAGCGCTTTCCAGCTCATTAATTACAAATTCCAGGTAATCTTTTTCGCGCTCGGCCTGCTCTTTTTTTGATTTGATTTCGAAGATTTTTTTGTTGGTTTCTTTGAGGTCGAAGTAAATTTTTTTGAGCTCTTTCAGTAATTCAGAATTAGCAGCAAACTCGTCTAGGATCTGGCCGTGGAAGCTTGAATTTAAAAGGCCGCGCTGATCGTGTTGCCCGTGAATTTCAACTAAATTTTCGCCGATTTGAGCAAGTAAATTTACGCCAACCAACACGTCGTTGACGTAAACTTTGCTGGCGGAATTTTCTTGAATAACTCTGCGGATGCGCAAGCAGTCTACGTTCTCGACATCAATCAACTCATTTTCTTTGAGTAGACTTTTGCAATTCAGATTATTTTTAATGTCGAATTCCGCGCTGACTTCGGCTTTATTTTTGTCGTTGCCAATCAGTCGTAAATTGGAGCGAAAGCCAATGGCGAGGCCCAAAGCATCAAGCAAAATTGATTTTCCCGAACCGGTCTCGCCACTTAAAACACAAAGGCCGCGCGAAAATTCGATTTCAGTTTTGTCGATTAAAACAACGTTGTTAATTGCGAGGGATTTGAGCACGAAGCTAAAAAATTAAGATTTAAAAGATTTGAATCTTAGGCTCGATCTAATCACCCTCCCCTTGAGGGAGGGTCGGAGAGCGTAGCGATCCGGGGAGGGGTCTAGTATTTGTACTCAAACAAAACCCCTCCCCGATGAACGAAGTTCACCGACCCTCCCTCAAGGGGAGGGTGATTAGATCGAGTGTTTGTTGAGTGAGTCCGTATTTTTAAATCCAAAATCTAAAATCTAAAATAATGTTTACTCTCGATCCTAAATTAAACGCCGACACTTTTTTGGTCGCGGATTTAAAAATTTCGCGCTTGCTTTTGTCGAACAATGCCAATTACCCGTGGTTGATTTTAGTGCCGCGCCACGCGGATTTGGTGGAGTTAACCGATCTTAATTTCGAAGATCAAACGCAAGTTTTGCGCGAAATAAATTTGGTCGCGGCAGTTTTGCAGAAAAAATTTCAGCCCCACAAACTCAACATTGCGGCGCTGGGAAATGTGGTACGCCAACTTCACATTCACGTCATTGCGCGTTTTGAAAATGACGCGGCTTTTCCGAATCCGGTTTGGGGTGGGGCTGCGAAGCCTTACGTACCAGAAGATGCAGAACGGTTAATTCAAGAACTTCAATTACTAATCAAATGAACAGAGAAATTTTAATTAAGCGGTTGCTTTACCGGTCAATGCACCGCGGTTGCAAAGAAACCGACATTCTGCTCGGCAAATTCGTTGTCGAAAAAATTCACGAATTTGGTGACGAGAAATTGAAGGTTTACGAACAGTTCATTAACGAAGACGACGCGCTGATTTACGATTGGATTTTGGATAAAATTGATTTGGCGTCGGATACCCCGGCGGGGTATTCAGATTTGATTGCGGAGATTCGGGAGTTTCACGAGATTTAGAGGTCTGAGTCTGGGACGAGAATTCGTCCCAGACTCAGACCACTTATTCCACCACAATACAATCCGCCTTACTCTTGCCCATCTGCGAAGTGTAGCGACCACAAAACTCTTCCGCCTCAACCTGATCCGAAAAATTACCAATCTGCAGGCGGTAAAAAATTCCCCTCTTTCCCAAATTCACCTCTTCCGTAAAAGGCTTCAATCCGGAAAATAATCTGGGATTGCTGTTGCTGATTTTTCGCCAATATTCGTCAGCAGATTTTTTGGAAGTCACCGCCGCAACTTGAATGCGCAAATACCTTCTTTTGTCGGACTTCTTCGCTGTGGCCACGTCGCGTCCGGAAGTGTTGGACGGCACCTTGGATTCAACCTTACCTTTGGTTAACAAATCTTGCGAACCGTCGCTTTCTTTGGGCTTGTCGCGGTAAACAATCATTCCTTGATCTGCCGATTTTTGCTGAGCTTTGTCGGGTTTTTGGCCAGGTTTTTGGCCGGGTTTTTGATTCTCTTTTGGACTTTCTCTCTCCGGAGAACTGTCACTTAAAATTGGCGTGCTCTCGTTCAGCATTCTGTCTTCGGCTGTCATTTTGGCGGGCGCTACCGGCTGCTCTGGCGAGATGCGAATTCGTGGTGCAACTTTGGCCAGCGATTCTTTTTTGTTTCCAAAAATGTCTTCGTAGATTGAGTCGTTAATTTTTCCGGCGCCGCCGACAATTGCCACCGTGTCTTCTTCGACAATTTTGATTGGACCTTCGGGAGATTTAATGGTTTCGATTTCAGTATTGTCGTCGCCGTACACGTAGTAGTAAGCGTTGATCGTGATGTAAATGAAGCAGGAAATCGAAAATAAAGTTGCGCAAGAAAGGGCGATTTTTTTTGTCAGCGCCGAAAAATCTTTGTTCTTGCCGTCTTTTACGTAGCCGAAATCTTCCATTAGCGCATTTCCTCTAGTGCTTTCACGTTAAAAATTTCCAAGCCGGTTTTGATCACGAGTCGAACGGCCAGAACCAAATAAATCCGCGCTTTTGTCACTTCCAAATCTTCTTTGAGGATGAATTTTAAATCGCGATTTTCGGTGCCTTTATTCCACAAAGCGTGAAATTCGGCGGCGAGTTCTTGCAGGTAAAACGCGATGCGGTGGGGTTCAAAATTAATCGCGGCAAGTTCAATGATTCTTGGAAAGGAGGCGATTTTTTTAATCAAATCAATTTCGGATTCGTCGCGGAGATTTTTTAAAACTGTCTCGTCGATTTTGTCGGAATCGAGATCCAACTCAATGCCTTCAGCCTTTAAGTTTCTAAGCACCGAACAGCAGCGCGCGTGGGCGTATTGCACGTAAAAAATCGGATTGTCTTTCGATTGCTCGATTACTTTGGCCAAATCGAAATCAAACGGCGCGTCGTTTTTGCGCGTCAGCATGATGAAGCGCAGAGCGTCGGCGCCGACTTCGTCGATTACTTCGCGGGCGGTAATAAAATTGCCGGAACGCTTCGACATTTTTAAGGGCTCGCCATTTTTGACGAATTTCACCATCTGACACAGAATCACTTTCACTTGCGCTTGGCCGTCGGAAATGGCGCTGACCACGGCACTTAAACGTTTGACGTAACCCGCGTGGTCGTAGCCCAGAGGCATGATGAATTTTTTGGCGCCGCGTTGGAATTTGCTCAGAGAATAGGCCATGTCGCCGGCGAGGTAGGTGGGGGTGCCGTCGGATTTTTTGACGACGCGATCTTGATCGTCGCCAAATCTGCTTGAGGCGAAAAGCATTTGATCTTGCTCGTCGTAGCCTTCGGGCAGGGCGCCCACGCCTTTTTCAGTTTTCGGCGCTTCGAGCTTTCCTTCGAAAATCAAACCCTTGTCGCGCAGAATTTTAATCGCCGCTTCGATCTTGCCAGTGTCGTGTAATTCCTTTTTTTC
>CANDYP010000076.1 GCA_947425005.1 Rickettsiales bacterium
ACCTTCCTCCAGCAGCCTTGGTTGCAACTAACACCGCGATTGAAAGTGGAATCGCCGCCTCGGTGACGCGTGAATCCAACATCCGATTCCACTCAATGAACGCCAAAAAATATTGCTTCACGGATGAAAATGGTGCGGGCGTTAATCTAGGAAAAATCACTCGTGAGCAGTTCGGGCAATATTCCAAGAACACCAAAGAGACCGAACATTTCGGCGAGACAGACTGGAAAAAATTGCAAGCTCGGCTGCAAGTTTACAACGCAAACCGTCCGCATCAGGCGACGCTTTTGCTGTTACGAAACGCAGTTTTTTCTTCGTCAGCTTTTTTGGCGCGACCCTTGGCGCAGAAAGTTGTTGAGCGTTTTGGTGACCAGATTGAACGCGAGACCGGAATTTCGTCAGAACGACTTGAAACCGTACTGACTTACTCAGTGCGCGCTGCTTTTGCTTGGACGACCGCGATTCTCGACAACGCATTTAATTTAATGTCAGCGGGCAAAAGAGCTCCGGAAGAAGTGTACAAAAAGATTTGGCAAGATCTTAGTCACGGTAATGTTACCGGCTCATTTGCCGGCGCGCGAGCAAGAACAATATTTTGTTTATTGGCTTCGAGTACCATTGCGGAAGGTCCGGTTTTGGCGAAATGGTGTCGTGAAAATCTTGAGAATTTTTTTGATCCGGAGCAAAAAAAATCTGCGCTTCCGCAAGCTCAAACTTCAAAATTTACCGCGACTGAAAATGACGGAGGATTTACGGCGAGCGGCGAATTGCGCAGCGTCTTCGGCTTCTCTTCGCATGACGAAGATGTGATCCGCGCAAGTAGCGCAGCGGCAAAAAAATCGTGTGAAAATTTTGAAAAAATTTTGGGTGATGCCATCGAGCAAAAAAATCCCGAGAGCTCGTGCCGTCCAGTGAGTGTCGCAAAAGCTGATCAGCAGCGCGATACCAGTATTAGAAAAAAATAAAAGAAACTCCTTCTGGTTGATTTTGCGAGTTACTCAAATTCCCCATTTTTTGCTTAGATAACTTTCAACCGCAGATCTTTCTTCAACCGTCAGGGCGCGGTTAAATACAATCATTTCGCCAATGTGTCCTAAAAATGGAGTAGTAGTGCCGCCATTAGAAGAATTTCCAAAAACTAAGCTAGCACTGGCGTTGGTAAGAGTGGCGGTCGCAGTAGTTTTACTGGCGACCAATGTGCCATTTATCCTGATTTCAGAGTAGTTGTCAGCATTGTGCAGCAGGGTTACAATTTTTGGGTTATTGTAAAAATCTGTACCCACTGCGTAGCCAAGTCTGCCAGAGCCACCACCTGGGCCGAAATCAAAATATATGTATCCAACGTAAGGGGCGTGAATATTGAGTTGTTGGCTACCTGAGTTCCAAAGAAGAAGTGTAGTATCTGTACTAGAGTTACAAGTACACTTTTCTACAAAGAAGATGGTGGTTTGGTTGTAGTCCACTAGATTGGATGTGCTGGATGTAGTTAAAGCATCATTCGACCCGTCAAACTTCACCGACGGAAGACCGTTAATTGAATTGCTAGAGTAAAGAGGTTTGCGGGATGTGCTGGATTGAGAGACACTATTGCGCCCAACCGCAGACTGCGTATTAATGTCGTACCAGTTCGAAATCATAGCGCCATCCACAGCTTCAAAATCAGCAAAACTTTTTTCTGAAGTTGAGTCCAGCCACATTGACAGGCCAGTAATTGTTGAAACCGGAGAAGATTCGGTCAGGGCTCGAGCAGTAGTTAGTCTGAATTTCTGTAACATCTTATCTGCCTGAAACGTGCCAGCAATTAAGACGCCAATGATTAGAATTATGATTGAAAGCTCAATAAGTGAAAAGGCTTTAGTGGATTTTTTGAAGCGCATTTAGATATTTCGTTAGATTGAAAGAGTGCGTGAGATTGACCTGCGTCTCTGATTTTTAGTTAGGATTCATAATAATCTGCAAGTTTAATTATCGCAATTGTAGCAACAATTTTGGTGCGACTAAAAATGATCAGGGAGTCACTGGGAGAAAAATGTGAGCCGATCATGAATGTTGTTAACGCTCAATTTCTGAGCCAGACCCCGATTGAGCAATTGCGATCTAGCCTTGTCATCGCTGATTCGGGAGATATTCCAAGCGGACATTTATTGTGGGGGTCAATTTTTAGCCAGATTGATTCATTGGCTTTGACGCCTTATCTGGCGCCGGATGAATCGTCTTACCTTTTCAAGTTCTTGATCGCACGATGAGCGCTTTTAATAGCGACATGCCGATTGAAACCGCGCAGTATCTGCTCGCAAAGTGTGAGGTGGGTCTTTTGAGTTTTAGAGTAGTTGGTGAAAAATCTGATTACGACGATGATTGCGACGCGGTTGTGAGTTCGCGGGGCTACGATCTCGATGTTGCGAATAATCCTTCCGACTTGGCGAAGTCGATGAGGGCTCTGCAAGGTTTTACAATTAATGAAGAGATTTGGGCAAATAATGCCGAAGAGTTGGAGCAAAAAAATAAAGATGAGGCAGTGAGACTCGGAGAAAAATATTCTGCCAAAATGTTCAAAAGATTTGATCCAAAAGCGGACGGAAAATTTTATTACAGCACTGGCGATTATTTCAGGGGAGCGCTTCCCGAGCGTCGCGACGTTGCAAAATTTCCGGCGCGAGAATTGGTTGATGCAGAGAGTCGCTTGATTCTGCTCGGATTAATAATTCCATTTTCCAGCGGCCTTGGTGGTGCCATGGCCAATGGTCGAAAAGTTTTTGTAGAAAAATTTGCGCCGCGACAAGTTCGGGCTGTTGCGAGTTCAAGTGTTGTGGTTACTGGGGTGGGGCAGTTGCAGAGTGCAGAAGTGCGGTCGGAAAGCTCTAGCCGCTGCTGATCATTTTTAAGCAGTCGTCGTAGCTAAAAAGTTTTAGGAGGTTTTGATATTTCTGGCTGGCGGGGGTTTGAAGATTTAGGTCTTGGTGCAGAATTAGTTGGGCGTTTTTGTGGGCGATTTTCAAAATGTCGGAGTCGAAATTGAGATCGGCGATTTTAAATTCGGGGAAGCCACTTTGTTTGGTGCCAAGTAATTCGCCGCTGCCGCGCATTCTTAAATCCTCTTCAGCGATGAAAAATCCGTCATTTGATTGGCGTAAAATGTTGAGGCGTTGGCGTCCCTTTACGCCGTATTTTTCGCCGTAAAGTAAAATGCAGAAAGATTTTTTTTCTGATCTGCCGACGCGGCCACGAAGTTGGTGCAATTGCGACAAGCCGAAATTTTCGGCGTTTTCGATGAGGATGATGGTGGCGTCGGGGATGTCGATTCCAACTTCGATTACTGTGGTTGCGACTAGGATTTTCAACGATCCGCCAGGTTGTGCAAACTCTGCCATTATTTTTTCTTTCTCACTTTCTTTCATTTTTCCGTGCAGCAGTGCGACGTTTTTTTCTCCGAAAATTTCTGCGAGTTCGGCGAATTTTTTCTTGGCGCTGATGAGTCCGATCTCGTCATTTTCTTCAATATTTTCTTCAATCACCGGGCAGATCCAGTAAATTTTTTCACCGCGTGAAGCGGCGCGTTTCAGGCTTTCATGCACGTCGTGAATTTTTTTTGCTGACATGATTAAGGTCTCGATTTCTTGACGATTTTTTGGTTTTTCGACGAGAATAGAAATGTCCATGTCGCCGTAAAGACCCATCATGAGGCTGCGCGGAATCGGGGTTGCGCTCATTAACAAGGTGTCAACGTCGGCACCTTTGTCGACTAATTTTAAACGCTGCATTACGCCGAAACGATGTTGCTCGTCGATGATGGCGAGGCCGAGATTTTGGAATTTGACGTCATCCTCGAGAACCGCGTGGGTACTGATTAAGATGTCGATTTTGCCGTCAGATAAATCGGCGAGAATTTTGTCTTTTTGTCTTTTTGTGGTGGCGCCGGTCAAAATTTCGACGCTGATTTCCATCTTTTCCAAAAGTCTGCGGAAGTAGATCAGATGCTGTTTGGCAAGCACTGTGGTTGGCGCGATTACGCAAGTTTGTTTGTTTTGCGAGATGGCTTGCAAGCAGGACGCAATTGCCACGACAGTCTTTCCGCTGCCGACATCGCCTTGCAAAAGTCGGAGCATTTTTTTGTCGGAATTAATTTCTGCTGAAATTTCTGAGATGGCTTTGGTCTGCGCGTTTGTAAGTTGGAATGGCAGTGATGCCAAAAATATTTCCGCTAAATTTTGCGTGGGCGCATTGAAATTTTTCTTCCTTTCCGATTTGCCCTTTGCCAACAAAACCGCGATTTGCCAAGCAAGAAGCTCGTCGTAAGCGAGGCGTTTGCGCGCTACTGAAGCCTCCTTTGCAAAAGGAGGTGGCGCGAGGAGTGCCGGAGGATTTCTTGAGCCAGATTCGGAGTTTGGCTCAAGAAATCCTCCGTCGCCTTCGGCGCCTTCTCGCTGAAAACGTGCGTTAAGCACGTTTTCTTCACGCTCAAAGCCTTTTGCAAAGGAGGCTTTGTCCGAGAAATAATGTAAATTTTTTAAGGCCTCACCAAAGCTGGGCCAGAGCTGTTGTTTTAGCAAATTGCTGTCGATCCACTCCTCATTTTTTTCGTCGATTTTTGTCAGAACTTCGTGGATTTTTTGAGTCAAAAATTTTTGTGAAATCGCGGCACCTAGCGGGTAAATCACATTAATCCGTGGCAGAGATTCGATTTTGTCGGCCGGTAAAATTTCTTGCGGATGGACGATTTGATTTTCGCCGGAAGCTTTTTGGAAATTTCCTAAAACGGCGATTTCCGCGCCCACAGGCATTTTAGCGAGCTGGCTGGGAAATATTTTGAAGAATACCAAACTGACAAAACCGGTCGGAGTGTAGCAAATTATTTTGTGGGGTTGGCGCGTGGTTGCGGGTTTGACGTGGGATTCGACTTTGGCTTTGAGGATCACGAGCTCGTTGTCGCGCAGGTCAAAAAGACGAGGGCGAATTAAAATTTTTTCAACTCGAATTGGTTTGTGTAGCAGCAAATCGAAGATTTTATTTTGTCCGACTAGTTTAGTGAGAAATGGTGCGAGTGTGGATCCGACGCGCTTTAAAGAGGAGAGGGGGAGGAGTAAAATTTCTTGATCCGTCATTCTTCGCCACGTTGATTGCGGCGATTTTCGTCACGCTTTTTGATTGATTCGCGCTTGTCGTAAAGTTTTTTACCGCGACCTAAACCAATGACTACTTTGGCGAAATTTTTTTTGTTGAAGAAAATTTTTAATGGCAAAGCAGAATATCCTTCGACGTTTAATTTTCCGACAATTTTCGCCAGCTGTTTGCGATGCACTAAAAGTTTGCGGGCGCGCTTTGGTTCGTGATTAAATTTGTTGGCACCTTTGTACTCAGTAATATTGCAGTTAATCAGGAAGAGTTCGCCGTGGACTTCAGCGATGTAGGCTTCGTTGATTGTGGCCTTGCCTTGGCGCACAGACTTTACTTCGCTTCCAAGCAGCGCAATGCCGGCTTCGATTTCTTCTTCGATGGCGTAATTAAAATGTGCTTTACGGTTGAGGATTTGCATCGTTTAGTATTGGTTGCTAGTCATTGGTTATTAGTTGTTGGTGAGGATGTTTTGCTCGCAACTATCAGCTATCAACCAGTAACTAAAATATGTTGCAATTAAAAAACCTGGTCAGTAGCTTGCGCGCCTCTTTTTGATCCTGATGGTTGGTTCTAGCTAGTTTAGATGTTTTTCATGAAGATCGGCAACAATACAGAACCAAGTGGCAAGCCAATAGGGCAATCTTTTCTCAAAACTTAACAATCTTAACTATATGGCTCTTTACGAGACTGTGTTTATCGCTAGACAAGATTTGACCGCTGAAGACGTAGATGCTTTGTCAAACAAATTGGCCAAAATTATCACCGATGCTAAGGGCAAGATTGTTTCCAAGGAGTATTGGGGCCTAAGAACTTTGGCTTACAAAGTTAAAAAGAATGCTCGTGGTCACTACGTTCTTTTAAATATTGATTCTGAGTATCCTGCAGTAGCAGAGCTCAACCGCGTTATCGGATTTAACGAAGATATTATTAGAAGTTTAACATTCGCAACAGAAGCTCATCTTGAAGAGTCTGAACTCTTTGTTTCTGCTAATGCAAAAGATTACAAAGCTGGAAAAGTTCCGGTTAAAAAAGAGCCAACTAAAATAGATTTAGTGCTCGATCAAGTACAATTTGAAGCTTAATTTTTTTGAGGTAATATGGCTGCCAGAATAATGAAAAAAAACAACAAGAATACTAGTCACGCCAATGAACACGAGGGTGAAGAGGGTTACGTAAAAGTATCCTTAGTCAATCAAAGTGTTTTCATTAGAAAGAAAAAATCTTGTCCACTTCGTGACATTTCCATTGCTGAAATCGACTACAAAAATCTAAAACTTTTGAATAAGTTCATTTCCGAAAGAGGAAAAATTATTCCAAGCAGAATCACCAACGTTGCAGTAAAAAAACAAAAAGCTCTGTCTAATGCTATCAAAAGAGCGCGTCACTTAGCCTTGATCTCTCCGATCGACAAAGAAGTAACTCAAAACTAATCAAAATCATGAAAATCATTTTAACGGCTGCAATTTCTAATTTGGGAAAAATTGGCGATGTAGTCGAAGTAAAAAACGGTTACGCAAAAAATTTCTTAATACCGAGTAAAAAAGCAATTTGCTTTACCGTCAATAATTACAAGACCTTCGAATCTAGAAAAAAAGAATTCGAACAACAAAATAATGATGATTTCGCGGCGGCCACTAAGGTTAAAGAGCAGCTTGTCGGCAAAGATATCGTAATCATCGAAAACGCCTCTGACGATGGAAGGCTTTATGGCTCAGTAAGCTCTTCTGCGATCGCTCTAAAAATTAACGAAATTTTAAAACAAAAAATCGCTTCAAGGGTTAATATATTTTTAAAGAAGCCAATCAAAGATATTGGAGTTTACGAAATCAAATTAGCTCTTCATTCGGATGTTGCTATTGATGTGAGATTGATTGTTACAAGAAGTGAATCAGAGATTAACGCTCTTTTGAAGGCTGAGAAAAAATCTGATAAATCTGCGACAGAAGTTTCTGAAAAAAAATCTGAGACAACGGCAAATTCTGTAGAAGAAGTTGTTGAAGTTAAATCAGAAAAACCAAAAAACTCTAGAAAGAAAAAAGCTGAACCTGCTGAGTAATTTTAGCAAAAATTTTTAGCAAAAAAAACCGCCCTCGAATTTAAATTTGAGGGCGGTTTTTTATTGCGCGT
>CANDYP010000077.1 GCA_947425005.1 Rickettsiales bacterium
TCCGTCGTGACCACTTCCAATATCGGCGCCACCAATGCTTTGAGTGCGATTTCACTTGGCAGCAGCGCAACTTTAAATGCAGCGACAAATAACAGCACGATTGCAGCGACCACTCTTTCGCTTGGCAGCAGCTCCGACCTTAACTCTGGGAACCGGTGCGGTTACTGGTGCGATCCAAGGCTCATCTGACGGAGTTGGTACAGTAAATTTCAACGACAACAACACGTTGGCCGGCAATGTTGGAACTTCAGCAAATTCACTTTTAAGCGTTGCGATTGCTTCCGGAAAAACGGTCAGCGTCGGTTCAAACAATATTGACGCGGCTACGATTTCATTGGCTTCGAGCTCGGTTCTAACTTTAGGAGCCGGAACATTAACCGGTGCGGTTGATGGCTCTTCTGCCGGAGTTGGTACAGTAAATTTGAACAGCACGAATACTTTGGCATCAGGCACCACGCTTGGCTCAACCAACGGACTTTTGGCGGTTACGGTTGGTAATGGCGCGACGATTACGGCTAACGATTCAATCAAGGCGACGACCTTGACAGTAGGCGGCGGAGCTTCCGGCTCGCTTTCACTTGCGGCGAGCAAGTCAATCACCGGTAACGCTGCAATCGCTTCTGGCGCTACTCTCACACTAAACGGAAGCTCTTCGGTTTCCGGCACCATTAACGGCTCGTCTTCCGGGGTTGGAACTTTGAGCGTGGCGGGAAGTTCGGTTACAGTAGGCGGTGCGATTGGCGCGACCAATACTCTTGCTTCAGTTTCAATTGCTTCTGGCGCAGATTTGACTGCCGGCGGCAATATTTCTGCGACCAGCATTGGCGTGGCCGGAACCTTAAATTTAGGAAATACTTCGCGTGCAGTAAGTGGCAGTATTACCGGCAGCGGCAGCGCGACAATCAGCGCCGGACAAGGTTCGCACACCATTTCCGGAGCATTCACCACGGCAGCAAACAACATTTTGCAACTTGAGGTGATGAGTTCATTAAGCGCCGGTAGCATCACTTCCAGCGGTGTAGCCACCGTGGCTTCCGACACCAGCTTGAATGTAACTGTTGGCAGCGGTGTTTCTGTCGCCAGTGGTTCAACTTACAACATCGTCTCCGGCGGCTCAGGCTCTTCAATCACTGCCATTGGCAATTCGAGCATTAACATTAACGGTACTGGCTCCAACCGCTACGGCCTCATTGCCTTCACCACTTCGCAATCAGGAAATAATTTAGTGTTGATCGGAACTAAAGTGACCTCTGCCGTGAATGCTTCCAACCCTTCAACACAAAATGCCGTAACCGCCATTGACAGTGTCGACACTACCAGTGGCGAATTGCTGACCATGCAGACTTACATTAATTCTGACAGTCACAGCAATGCTCAAAAAGATGCTGCCGTAAAATCCACTACTCCGCAAACCGACAACGGCACGCACAAAAATGCTTTTTCGGTTGCTAATGCTTCAATTGATACCGCCGAGGAAAGATTAAAAACAATTCGTACCGGCGTGGCTTCGGGAGACGATGCGGCAGCTCAAGGCATGTGGATTCAAGGATTTGGTGGTGCGGCTAAACAGCGCAGTAATTCTCAATCTGATGGCTACCACGCGCAGTCTAAAGGTTTTGAAATTGGGGCAGATCACGAAGTTTTTGAAGATGGCCACGTTGGGGTGAGTGTCAGTCAAACGGGCTCCAAGGTTAAGTCTAAGGTTGGCGCCAAAAGCATTAACGTGAGCACTTACCAAGCGAATATTTACGGCGGCGTGAATTTTGATCACTTCTTCATCGATGGTCTTGCCGGCTTGGCGCTGAATCGTTACTCATCTTACCGCGCGATTGCGACGACAAATTCTCAAGCAGATGCCAACTATTCCGGACATACGGCAATTGCTAAAATTGAAGCTGGCTGGATTAAAGATTTGGGCAAGGGCTTCAACGTTACACCCGTAACCACCTTCACTTACGCGCGTAACCAAGTTAATAATTATTCTGAAAGCGGGGCGGGCACCTTGAATTTGGCGGTCAAAACTGCTACGGCGGAATTCTTTGAAGGACGGGTTGGAATGGATGTCGGCTACAATTTCTTAACCGCCAACGGCACTAAAATTAATCCCGAAATCAACCTCTCTTACGGTTACGATTTTGTTGGGGCGAAGCAGGTTTCAACCAGCAATTTCGTGGGACAAAATACTTTTTTCACCTCGGCCGGTTCGAATATTTATCGGGGCAGTTTAAGGGCGGGAGCGGGTTTGAACATTTACCGGGTTGATGCAATTACGATCAGTCTTGATTACGGCTTCGAACATAAAACCAACTACAAAGCCCATTCCGGCGACGTACGTTTGAGATACGATTTCTAAGCACCTCTCAACCGTCGGTTTGAGGGCTTTGTGTAAAATGTTTTAAAATCAAAAGGACCGTCGCACATGAAAAAGTTTAAATTTTACCAACAGCTTCCCGCGTTATTTTTAATTTTATCCGCAATTAGTGAAGTTCGAGCAGAGGACCTGTCCAGCTACAACAAGCCCCGGGAGGATTTAATTTTTTTGCAAGAGTTGGCGGATGGTGTAGAAGGTCGCGAAGAAGCTTGGGAGCTGTTCAAATTTAATCCAAAAATTTCCAATCAAGTCAGTGCCGATCTTAACTTCGACGACAATTACCGAGCGACTTCAAAACAGAATGAATACAAAGAAACTCAGCTTGTAGGCCGCCTCACCTCTAAGCTGAATCTCAACAATAATCTCTTCATCAGAAGTTTTATTAAACTTTCGGAAGCGTCAAAAGTTTCGGAAGATACTCGTAGAAGTGCTTCAGCAAATGGCAGCGGAGATCGCTCTTTTGAAAATTTGGGGCTACATCTGGAAGAGCTGGTGGCGGGCTACAAGAAGGGTCGTTTCGGCTTGGTTGTGGGTAAGTTCAACTTAAATTTTGGAACGGTTTGGCAGCAGGGTTTTGGCATTTGGTATTCCGGAATTGGGGGCCAATATCGGCAAAAAGAAAAGTTGGGAACGCGAGTAAATTACAATCTCGGCGACAGCAAAAAATACGGCGATTACGTTTTCACCCTTTCGACATTTACCAACGATCGGAAAAATTTTGACGGATCATTGCTGACCAAGAGGGACTCGGCAAGTAAGTCCAGCAGCAGGCCCGGAGACACCAGGTCTCTATTCGATTCCTACTGCGCTTCGATGAATATCAAATTCGATTTTAGCAAAAATTCTGAACTGACTTACCACGCTTCTTACGTAAATCTCGCCGTGAATGAAAAATCTAGCCCAGCAGTGTCTTACAAAATTGCTGACCAAAAAGGTGTAGCCACAGCCTTTGATTACAAACATAAAATCGTGGAAAACTTTGGGATTAACAGCTTCGCAGAGTACGTCGAAATAAAGAATCTTGGCGGCAATTCTGCGGTCGGCGAAAAATATTTAACTGTCAGCGTTACCGGAAAAATTTACGAAAAATTCAACTTAACTTTGGCGCGCGCCAATCAGAAAAATAGGCAATCCAGCACTGGCGGCTTTGACCGCACTTTGCTTGAAACATCAGCTGGATACAGCTTTGGCAATAGTTCTCTGCTCAGAGGTTTACTTTTGCAAGTCGGCTACAAACAACAACGCACCAACTACCAAGCCAGCATCGACAACAGAAACTCCGTCGGCGCGATGATGGTTTATTCGAAAGAGATTTGAGTTTTTGACGAGAAAAAGCGGAGAAAAAAACGAAGGGAAAAAGTGAATTTTGAACACGTGTTCAAAATCTTTCAAAAGCCATCATCAGACTTAGAATGCCAAGGGATTCCAAGAGTCCAAAAGTCGCACTTAGAAATTACAAAAATTAGGTGAAATTTTGCTCAAAATTTTTTGCTTTTTCTGGATTTTCAGATTTCCAATCCCGGGCTTTTTTATTGAAGAGAGCGTAGTTCAAAATGTCCGCCTCTTCCGCATAAATCAGCCATTGCTTCTTTTTTAATGTTAAGATCTGGCAGCAGATGCTGTTTAATGGAATCGGTATGAATCCTGTAATTCACACTAGATAAAAATCTTGAAAGGCTCCAGTCGAGGTTTTGGGATTTGACCTCTTGCTCTTTAAGCCGCTGGAATTCTTTGATTAAATAGAGCTTAAATTCTGGAAGCAGTTCGTCAAAATTATCAGCTTCTCAAAAAGCTGGCCTGCCATCCGTAGCTCAAAGAGCGAAGGATGGTGGACTTGGGCGGATTCGAACCGCCGACCTACTGATTAAGAGAACGAATTTTGTAAAAATCTGCAACAAACTAAAAATCGTGGCAACAGTGACATCAAGGCTTTTCAGCATTTTTCTTGTTGGTGATTATCTCAGTTTATTGCTAAAATTTGTGACGAAGTGCCTCAAGAGTGCCCCGCAAAAATTGCACAAATTCACTCAAGATTTAAGCTATTTCTCCAGTAAGTTTAGGTAAGAATCGAACCTAAATAATTTATTTCTCTTCTGTTTGGTTTCGAGTTTTAAAATCTCAAGTTTGACTAATTTCTGAATTATCGAATTGGCAGTGTTGTAGCTAACATCAAGCGAGTTTTGCAGCTCTGCAACACTAATCACCGGAAATTGGAATAAAGTCACTAAAGCTTGATTTGCCTGACCTTCTGGCAAGTTAAAACTTTTTGAAGTGGTGATTTTCTTACTTAATTGTTTTTCCAACTTCTCAATTTCTCTGGCTTTCTTACAGGCATCCTCAGCGCTTTCTTTAATGGCTTTAAGGTAAAACTTGGTCCAGCCCTCAAAATCACCTTTAGTTCTAACCGCATCAAGTTTTTGGTAGTATTTGGCGTGATGTTTTTTGAAGTAAGTTGAAGGGTAAAGAATTGGTGCGTGAATTACTTTTTCTTGAATCAACATTAACACAATCAACAACCGACCAATTCTGCCATTTCCATCTAAAAAAGGGTGAATGGTTTCGAACTGAACATGTGCCAAACCTGCTTTGACAAGTGCCGGCAAAGAATCATTGTCGTTAATAAATTTTTCCAAATCAGCAATTAACTCTTCAACTTTATTTGCTGGCGGCGGAGTTAATTTTCCGACCTTCACGGGTTGCTTGCGATAATTTCCGGGATTGGCTTTTTGCCCATCTCCACCACTCATCAAAACCTTGTGAGCCGCTAAAATCACTCGCGAAACAATTGGAAAGTTTTTCTTCTGCACTAATTCCAAAGCTGCATCCAGAGCTTTGCCGTAATTCAAAACTAACTGTGTTTGTTTGCTGTTTTTTGCATTACTTGAAGCAGCCGAAACTTCATTGGTAAAAACATCAACCATCGTGGTGTGAATGCCCTCAATTGCCGAAGAAAGAAGGGCTTCTTTTAAACAATAGGCTTTGATGAATCTTTCAATATTTGGCAACCTGTCAGCCATTTCGTTTAGCTGACCCAAGGCTTGCATCGCTTGCCCATAAAGCTCAATTAACTCAACGCTAAAATCAAAAGAAGGATTTTTTGGTGGAAGTGCGAAAGGAACAAAAAATTCTAACTCGCCAAGTTTTTGGTAAGTGCCGGTTTGGCGTTGATTCGACTCTTCACTTACTGAATTCTTGGACATTTTATTTTTTCTTAGAATTGAAATAAGGCAGCATTTCTGCAAGCATATTTCATTTTAAAAGACTTTATTGAAATATAAGCAAGATTAAATCGCTCTCTAAAACTTAGAACTGGCTACACTTAGAACTGGCTACAATTGTATCTCTCTAGAAGTGGTAAGAATAATCTTTAATAAACTCTATATTTAGCCCTAAGCGACTGAACAATAAAAGATGCATCATAAACAACCCCCAATCCCTTTGGCTTCTTCTTGAAGCAGGCAATAATATTTGTCGTTGATGGCTTTGATATTAAGTAGGCTTGACCGCCACTTGTGACAGAGTGGGTATTTATGGCGCCATTATTGCCGTACATGTTCAGCGTTCCGGTTGTAGTTGTTGCTTGAGGGGTTGAGAAAGAGCTGTAAGAATTTGTGCTATCGTTACTCACTATCGCAAAATATCTAAAATCATTTTGCAGTGCAATTTCTGCACTTCTAAGCAAGGCCAAATCCATTGCCCTCGTAGATTTTGTATACCCGTTCCCTTCAAAACTGACTCTAAAAATATTATCTCCTAATCGAGAATCTGAATAGCCTCCAGAAAATGAGCTGGATTGGTATGGAGTTACACAACTGCTAAGAAAAGTTAGCGCTAGAAATAAGTAAAATTTATTCATGTGTGTGAAATATGAAAATTACAGAGGAAGAACTTTTTGCGCTCAGATGTTGTGGTTTTTTGTATTTGAGTGTCCCATTTGAGGGTTTTTTGGGACAGATAATTTAGCTGGAGCCTTGCTGGGATTGGTGGACTTGGGCGGATTCGAACCGCCGACCTACTGATTAAGAGTCAGCTGCTCTACCAACTGAGCTACAAGTCCGGAGGGTTTGAGATTGGGACGAGAAACCCCCATGACCGGCATGCGCTCATCCCCCTTATCAGGGGGGGTAGGGGGGTTTCTCGTCACAGACTCAGAATAAAAACTAATGATCCTTCCAACCAACTCTCTTCAAGAAAAATTCGTAAGAATCTTCGTAGGTGAAGGTTTTGTTGTCGTCGAAGATGATTAATTTGTTGGCGATTTCGCGGAGGAAATGTTCGTCATGTGTCACGGTTACCACCGAACCTTCGAAGCTTTTGATCGCTTCCAGCAAGGCTTCGCAGGATTCCATGTCCAAGTGATTTGTCGGCTCGTCAAGTAGAAGTAGATTCGCGCCTTTGAGCAAAATTTTTCCCAACATCACGCGAGATTTTTCGCCGCCGGACAACACGCCGATTTTTTTATTCGCCAAATCAGAAGAGAACATCATGTTGCCGCAAACCTGGCGCACTCTGCTTACCGGGATCTTCTCGTCGACTTTTTGCAACTCTTCGTAAACCGAGCGATTGTTGTCGAGACGATCAATATTCATCTGGCCAAAATAACCGATTTCAGTTTTTGGGTTAACGCGCATACTGCCGTGAACCGGTGCGTTGTCTTGCGTCAGAAGCTTGAGCAAAGTTGATTTACCTTTGCCGTTTTTTCCGATCACACAAATTTTGTCGCCGTTGGCAATTTTGAACGAGAGGTTTTTAATCAGCAGATGATCGGGATTGTAGCCGAATGCCAAGGCTTCCGCCTCGATCATGTTTTCTTTGCTGCCGTACGGATTGTGGCTGAATTCAAAAT
>CANDYP010000078.1 GCA_947425005.1 Rickettsiales bacterium
ATTTTTGCGTGAGTTGCAATTGCTGAAGCAATTGTCAGGGGGGCTTAAACCGAACTCGATCAAAGCCCCCCTGACAAGGGGGGTAGGGGGGTTTCTCGTCCAGAATTCAGTCCGTCTCAAATGTCAGTCCATCCCAAACTCAGTCCACCTAAACAGCCACCATCCCACTTGCCGTCTTCACCACCGGATATTCCCGCGCTTTAAAAAGTTGGTAATGCCACCATTCCTTCGAGTAAAAATCAAAACCGGCAGCGCTCATCAGCCCAAGTAAAATAAGGCGATTGCGCTGGGCTTCAACGGAAATTTTCTCGCAATTGTGAAATGCTAGCTCAGAAAATTCGTCGAAATCAGTGCCCATGTCGAGCTCGTTTCCGGCTAAATCGGTCAAAGTTAAATCAATCGCTACGCCGCGACAATGCGGGGTTGAGCCAGTTTTCGGATTAGAAATAAAACCGCCATTTGGATCTTCCGAAGGAAATTTGTCAAACATGTATTGTTGCACTTCTAAGGGCCGAAAGCCGTCGAAAATTTTTAATTTTAAGCCAAGATTTTTGGCCGATTTAATCGCGAGTTTAAAGCCCGGAACGGCGGCTTCGTGCAAGTAACAAAAGGGGTAAGAATAAAGTTTGTGACCGCAAACATTGTTGGCGGACGCGTAACGTAAATCGAGAATTACGTCGAATTTTTCTGCGGTGATTTCTACTAAATTTTGCATTATTTTTTTGGCTAAAAAGGTTTCAAAATTACGAGGGTGACAATGCAAATCATCAGCAAAGTCGGCACTTCGTTAATGATGCGGAAAAATTTTGGGCTGTATTTATTTTGGCCTTTTTCAAATTTTTTGTGGCACATTGACAAAAATCCGTGAAAGCCGGCGAGGCAGAGTGCGAGCGTGATCTTGATGTGAAGCCAGACAAATTCAAAGCCAATTTCTGACGCCAAATAAAACCCGAAAGCAAAAGTTAAAATCATTGCCGGGGTCGTGATGAAGCGCAGCAAGCGCTTTTCCATGGTTTGGAAAATTTTGTCGGACTCGGATCCGACCGCAACTTGGGTGTGGTAAACAAAAATTCTGGGTAAATACAACAGGCCGGCGAGCCAGGAAATTACTGCCACGATGTGCAAAATTTTTACCACGTCGTAAAGTTCAATGTCTTCCATTTCGGTCGGAAAAAAAAGTTGATATTTGGGCTGGTGAAAAATACCGTCCGCGCGCAACTTCCCCCACCCCTCTCAAATTTTCAAACTAAAAAACATGAAGCTCCTCGCCTGCAACAGTAATCGGATTTTGTCGCAAGAAATTGCCAGTTACCTTGGTTTAGAGCTGATTGACGCCGAAATAAAAAAGTTCGCAGACAAAGAAGTTTTTGTAGAGATCAGAGAAAATGTGCGTGGCGAAGATATTTTTGTGGTGCAGTCCACCTCTTACCCCGCCAACGACAACATCATGGAATTGCTGATTGCGATTGATGCGTTGCGTCGTGCTTCGGCCAAAAGAATTACGGCGGTAATCCCTTATTTCGGCTATGCCAGACAAGATCGCAAAGCTGCTCCGCGCACTCCGATTTCGGCAAAGTTGGTGGCGAATTTAATTACCTCAGCCGGCGCAGATCGCGTCTTGACGATTGATTTACACGCCGGACAAATTCAAGGATTTTTCGACATTCCCCTCGACAATCTCTACGCCGCACCGGTTTTCGTGCGCGACATTAAACAAAATTTCGATTTAAAAAATTTAGTCGTGGTGTCGCCAGACGTCGGTGGACTTGTGCGCGCGCGGGCCATTGCCAGCAAAATCGGATCAGACCTAGCGATTGTCGACAAGCGTCGCCCTCAGGCAGGAGTAAGCGAGGTGATGAACATCATTGGCGAAGTCGACGGCAAAAACTGCATCATTGTTGACGACATGGTGGACTCGGGTGGCACTTTGTGTAACGCTGCGGAAGCCTTGCTGAATAAGGGCGCAACCTCGGTGTCGGCTTACATTACTCACGGAGTTTTGTCGGGAAATGCTGGCGAAAGAATCGCTAAATCAAAGCTGCAAAATCTGGTAATTACCAATTCAATTGAGCCGACGGCGGTTACTTTGGCGGCCAAAAATATTAAAATCATTAACATCGCCGACCTAATCGGGGAAGCGATCCGCAATATTTCTTTAGAAAAATCTGTCTCAACTTTGTTCGATTAAATCTCCGGTAAAATCATGGAAAAAATTAAAGAATTATTAAAAACCCCAGCATTAAAAATTCAGGCGCTGGCTTTTGCGATTTCTGTGGTGTTGGCGCTCTTTGCTGTTGTTGTGGCAAGTGTGCTTTACCAACCTAAAACAATCGTAAAAAGAGGCTTCGAAGTCGAGGTTGCAACTGACGGAAAAGCGGTGGTCAAAAAAGAAGAAAAACCGGTTGATTTGGCGACAATGATGAAAACCGCAGATGTTTCTCGCGGTGAAAAAGTTTTTAAAAAATGCGCAACTTGTCACACGGTTGGCAAAGGTGAGGCGGCAAAAGTTGGGCCGAATTTATTTGGAGTTGTCGGCAGAAAAAGGGCGTCGACTGCGTTTGCTTATTCCGAAGCAATGAAGGCTAAAGGTGGGGCCTGGGATGCGGAGTCAATTAATCAGTTTGTTGCCAAGCCAAAAGATTTTGTGCCGGGTACAAAAATGGCATTTCCCGGTTTGAAAAAACCACAAGATCGCGCGGATGTGATTTTGTTTTTGGAGAAGTCAGCGAAGTAGTTTTGGTGTTTGGAGTTAGTTAGTGCCCGTGACGAGAAACCCCCCTTCCCCCCTTGTACTCACAAAATTAAAAATAATTTTGTGAGTACAAGGGGGGTAGGGGGGGGTTTCTCGTCACAAGCACGATTCAATTCAATCACCAGTTTCAGCCCGTAGTAACAAGCCCCGTACAGCCCAAGCCTCACTCAACATCAATCTAAATTCTCAATGGAACAGCTCTTCGGAATAATCCTCTCAGCAATTTTCGGCGCCATCTTCGGATCTTACGCCACACTTTTTGCCTACCGCCTTCCGCTTGGTGAATCGTGCTTCGGCAGATATTTTGGACCAAAATCGCGCTGTCCGGAATGCAACACCGTCATTCGAACCCGCGAATTAATCCCGCTGATCAACTGGCTTTTCACCCTAGGGCGATGCAGATCGTGCCAAACTAAAATTCCGCGCACCCATCTTTTTGTTGAAGCCACGACCACAGCTTTATTTGTTTTGTGCTACATTAAGTTTTCTTTCTCGCAGGAATTTTTGATTTATTCGCTGATCTCAGTGGGTGCTGTAATTTTGCTGGCGACTGATTTCACTCACAAATCTTTCCCGCAACCAATGCTGAATTTTATTTTAATGATCGGCTTGGCGAACCGCGTTTTGCAAGATCAAAACGTAATCGACGTAACTTTTTCTGCGGCAATTGGCGCAGTTTTTGCCGCGATTTTTTACCAAATTTTTTACAAAAAAACTGACGGAATTTTTGCCAGCCAGACCCAATCTTTCGACTACACCAAATTTATTTTGATCGTCAGCATCTGCTTAAAATTGGAATTATTTTTGTTCTATTTTTTCGCCGTGATGTTGATCTTCACAATTCTTTTGATGTTGGATATTCCGACCAAAAAAAATCGCAGCAACTTCGGCTATTCTCTGATCGTGCCATTTTTGTGGCTGATGTTTTTCCCTCCGCTGTCCATCTAGTTCCACAATACCCTCATGGGGTATCTCTATTTTCCTTGCGAGCCCGCGCCAATTTTAAATTTTTTTCAAATGACAAATTTTACTGACTACAAAGTTAAAGATATTTCACTGGCCGTTTGGGGCAGAAAAGAAATCACTCTGGCCGAAAATGAAATGCCGGGCTTGATGTCTCTACGCCAGGAATTTAGCGCTTCGCAACCACTTAAAGGTGCGAGAATTTTAGGTTGCCTGCACATGACAATCGAAACTGCGGTATTGATTGAAACCTTGGTACATCTGGGCGCAGAGGTGCGTTGGAGCTCTTGCAATATTTTTTCTACATCGGATCACGCCGCTGCTGCCATAGCTGCAGCCGGCATTCCGGTTTTTGCTTGGAAGGGTGAAACTGAAGAAGAATACGATTGGTGTATTCGCCAAACGATCACCGGAAAATCTGATTGGAAACCAAACATGATTTTGGATGACGGTGGTGATTTGACCAAAATGGTTCACGAAGAATACAAAGAAATTTTGGCTGCGATCAAAGGTGTTTCGGAAGAGACTACCACTGGCGTGGCACGGCTTTACCAAATGGAAAAAGAAGGTAGATTAAAAGTGCCGGCAATCAACGTTAATGATGCGGTTACTAAATCAAAATTCGACAATCTTTACGGCTGCAAAGAAAGTGTAATTGACGGTGTAAAACGCGCGACTGACGTGATGATTGCCGGAAAAATGGTGGTCATTTGTGGTTACGGAAACGTTGGCAAAGGATGCGCTGACGCCTTTAAATCACAGGGTGCGCGCGTGGTTGTGACGGAGATTGATCCGATCTGCGCATTGCAAGCCGCAATGGCCGGATTTCAAATTTTGCCAATCGAAGATGTGGTCACACAAGCCGATATTTTCATCACCACAACCGGCAATGTTGACATCATTACAATTGAGCACATGCGTGCGATGAAAGACTGCGCGATCGTTGGTAACATTGGTCACTTCGACAATGAGATCCAGGTTGAAGCGCTCAGAAATTTGAAGTGGACGAACATCAAACCGCAAGTTGATCAGATCACTTTTGCTGACGGAAAAAGAATTATTTTACTTGCGGAAGGCAGATTGTTGAACCTGGGATGTGCGACGGGGCACAGCGCGTTTGTAATGTCGGCGAGCTTTACTAATCAAGTAATGGCGCAAATTGAATTGTGGAATAATCACCAAAAATACGAAAATAAAGTTTACATTTTGCCGAAAGAATTAGACGAAAAAGTTGCACGACTTCACTTGGCAAAATTGGGCGCGAAGCTAACAAAATTAAGTGCTAAGCAGGCGAATTATCTGAACATCGAGATCGAAGGGCCGTTCAAAACTGACAACTACAAATACTAAAATTAGCGGGAGAAAAATGGAAAAATTTCAAATCACAAAACAAGGTTACGAAAGATTAAAATCCGAAATCGACAATTTTAAAAATGTTGAGAGGCCTAGAATCATCAGCCAAATAGCCACTGCGCGTGAGCACGGCGATTTAAAAGAAAATGCCGAATATCATTCTGCGAGAGAAAAACAGAGTTTTGTTGAGGCGCAAATTCTTGATTTAGAAGACAAATTTGTGCGCGCAGAAGTGGTTGATATTTCAGAACTTTCTGGTGCAAAAATTCATTTTGGAGCAACTGTAAAACTAGAAAATTTAGACAGCGAAAAAGTTGTGTCTTACAAAATTGTTAGCGACTTCGAAGCAAATATTGATGATGGCTTGATCTCAGTGATATCGCCGGTCGCGAGGGCTTTGATTGGAAAAGAAATTGGCGATGAAGTTGAAATAAAAACTCCGGGTGGCGTGATCAATTATGAGATTCTTGAGGTCAAATTTATACAGTAGGAAATAATTGTTTGACATCAAAAAAGTGCGACTTTAATCATCAAAGCCTCGGAGCTTCTAGTTCTTTTTAGCTTTCGCTTTCCTCTAATAAATAATTTTAGTTTCACAAATATGAAAAAAACTTTTTCTTCAAAAAAGTCAGCGTTCTCACTGATTGAGTTGTCAATTGTATTGATCATCATCGGTTTGTTAATTGCAGGCATCACAGGCGGTGCAAGTTTGATTAAGAACTCAGAATTACGTTCTGCAATGGGTGAGGCTAGAGGATACGCGGTTGCAGTGAACGGATTTTACTCACAATATGCTTACTTACCGGGTGACTACCCATCTGGAGCTACATCATCAGCAGGTATTGCTGGATCTGTTACCAATGCTGGTGCAACTACTACAGCTACCGGTGGAAATGGTAGAATAGAATATTACGCTGCTGACGTTGTAAGCTCAGCAAGCTCTACATCGGTATGCGGAAATACTACCGGTATTGCCAAATGTTACTCAGAAAGTGTTGCTGCTTGGAGTCAACTAATTGCCACTGGTAGTATTGATGCAACTACAGCTCTTACTTACTTAGCGTCCACTTCGATTCAGGTTCCAGGAACTAACATGCCCGCATCAAAAATTAAATTTGCCGGCTGGCATTTTGATTACCGTACTCACGTCGTTGCTACTAGTGGCGCCGCATTTAATACTGCCGCCCCTAGTACAGCTGGATATGCCTTTGTCGTTAATGAAGGTGGGGTTGCATCTCCTCAAAATGTTGTAGTGCTAACCGGTAATACCGCCAGCTCTACAGCTGCGCTTACATTGGTAAACGGTGTTAATCCGATAGCTAGAGCTGCTCTTACTGGTCCTGACGCTCTTGCAATCGATATTAAAATTGATGACGGTAAAGCAAATACTGGTAAAGTTAGAGGGGTTAATGCGCTAGGTACAGTTGGTGGAACTGATACTACTGTTGCATGCTTCACTGTTTCAGAAACTGCTGTAACTGATTATATCGTAACTGCTCCAACTACAAAAGTTTGCGCTCTTTCGTTCCAAGTTGATGTTAATTCATAATCCTGACGAACTAGTTACTCTTCAAAAATTTAAAAATTTAATCTTACAAATATGAAAAAATTCTCTTCAAAAAAATCAGCATTCTCATTGATCGAGTTGTCGATCGTGTTGATCATCATTGGTTTGTTAATCGCTGGTATCACCGGCGGTGCAAGCTTGATCAAAAACTCAGAACTTCGCTCAGCAATTGGCGAAGCTAGAGGTTACGCTGTTGCAGTTAATGGGTTCTACTCGCAATACAATGCTCTACCGGGTGACTATCCTAAGGCAATTGCTGGATCAACTATTTATTCTGCTGCCACCACTGGAAATGGAGACAATGGTAGAATTGAATATTGGGCATCTGATGTTAT
>CANDYP010000079.1 GCA_947425005.1 Rickettsiales bacterium
CTGAACTAAAAAAATACAAAAATGCCGAAGTGGTTTGGTGTCAGGAAGAGCCGAAAAATATGGGTGCGTGGAAATTCGTCGACGATTTGATCGAGGAAGTTTTGATCGAAGTTAAACACAAAACCGCTCGTCCGAAATATGTTGGTCGTGTTGCTTGTGCGTCGCCAGCCACGGGATACGGCTCGTACCACGCGAAGGAGCAGAAAAATTTAATTGACGAGGCTTTAAAGTAATTTAAGTTTTTGCGAGAAATTCCCAACACCACTCATTCACCACATGAAAACAAAAGATAGGCTCAAAGAAGAAATCAGTTTCGAAAAATTATTACTTACATTGCTGGTGGCGATCATAAGCTCGATCTCAAGTTGGACTTGGAGCAATAAAATTGCTCTGCCGATAGCTGTCGTGGTGGTGCTGTACTTTTTGTGTGCTATTTTTTCTGCTTCGGCTTTTGTAATTTTCACCAAAATTAAACTCAAAATAAAGGAGCTCGATCTTTATGAATAATGAATTCAACGTTGAATTTTTTGCCTACTTCATCATGTCAATGGCGCTGGCGTTTGCGCTGATGTCCATGTGGGTTGTGTATGATCTTGATAGAGATGATAAAAAGCCGCGCAAAACCAAAACCAAAAAAGCTTAATTTAAATCAATAAAACATGACCATCGAAATCAAAGTTCCAGCACTCGGAGAATCAGTATCGGAAGCCTCAATCGCCAAGCTTCACAAAAAAGTTGGAGATGCCGTGAAGGCCGACGAATTAATCGTCGAGCTCGAAACTGACAAAGTTACTCTCGAAGTTAACGCTCCGTCAAACGGCGTGATTTCTGATTTAAAAGTCAAAGAAGGCGACAATGTAAAAGTTGGCGATTTGATTGCTTTGATGCAAGAAGGTGGCGCGGCGGTAAAAGTTGCTACTCCTGCTCAAGCTGCAGCTGCAATGCCTGCACAAAGCGCAACTGCATCATTCCCACTTTCTCCGGCACCAAAAAAATTGGCTGCAGAAAATAATGTCGACACGGCAAAAATTGCCGGCACTGGCAAAGATGGTCGCGTTACCAAAGGTGATGTTCTCGATGTAATTTCATCGTCTGCTGGATCTCAGACAGTGGGCTCGTTGCGCTGTAGCGTAAGCGTAAGCGAAAAGCCAACTGAACGTGTTAAAATGTCAAAACTTCGTCAAAAAATTGCCGAACGTTTAAAAGAATCACAAAATACTGCCGCAATTCTAACCACTTTTAACGAAGTGGACATGTCTGCTGTAATGGCTTTACGCGGCGAATACAAAGACGCTTTTGAAAAAAGACACGGCGTCAAACTTGGCTTCATGTCATTCTTCGTGAAGGCTTGCGTAACTGCGCTCAAAGAGCTTCCGGCGGTTAATGCTGAAATTGATGGCACCGACATCATTTACAAAAATTTCTACGACATCGGTGTGGCAGTTGGATCGCCGCAAGGTTTGGTGGTTCCGGTTCTACGCGAAGCTGATCGTTTAAATCTTGCTCAAGTTGAAAAAGGAATTTCCGAACTCGGCGTCAAAGCGCGCGACGGAAAATTGGCGATTGCTGATTTAATGGGCGCCACTTTCACCATTTCTAATGGCGGCGTTTACGGCTCATTAATGTCGACCCCAATCATTAACCCACCACAATCCGCAATCCTTGGAATGCACAAAATCCAAGAACGCCCAATGGTAGTCGCCGGCGAAATCAAAATCCGCCCAATGATGTATTTGGCCTTGTCTTACGACCACAGAATCATTGACGGCAAAGAAGCGGTAACTTTCTTGGTACGCGTAAAAGAACTCCTCGAAGATCCAAGAAGATTGGTTTTGGATTTGTAATATTTTTATCTGGGACGAGAAACCCCCTTACCCCCCCTTTTATCAGGGGGGTAGGGGGGTTTCTCGTCCCGATTCCGTACTTAGAAAATAGCAAGTTATCCCCTCCAAAGATCCCCCCTTCTCTCTCCAATGTTCACCCTCTTCCTCGAATCAATGCTCATCGGTCTCTCCATCGCGATGCCGATTGGGCCGATTTCGACTTTGGCGATTAAAAACTGTTTGACGCGGGGTTGGAGAATTGGCTTTGCCACTAGTTTTGGCGCCTCGATTACTGAGGGTTTTTACGCTTTTGTTGCGACGGGCGGCCTGGCATTTATCTCAAAATTTATGACCAGTTACATCGCGCCGATAAAAATAATCAGCGGTGTGGCCTTGATTTTGCTCGGTGCGTACGAAATCAAAACCGCCAGCAAATTCGCGCTCGAAGAAGTAAAAATGAAATCGCGCGGATTTTTTCAAACCATGTTTTTTGTGTCCTTCATTACTTTAGGCAGCCCAATGACCATCGTGCTTTTCGTCGGAATCTTCGCCACAATGAGCGGAGTGGTTTTAACGCCGGAAGCAATGGCCGTCACAATATTTGGAATTTTTATGGGTTCGGTTTTGTGGGCTTTTATTTTATCGGGAACCGTCGCTACAATCCGTCACAAGCTTTCCAAAAAATGGATGGCGCGAGTTAAAATTGTTTCCGGCCTGATCATTGGCGGATTTGGTTTTTACGGCATTATTAGCGCTGTTTAGCGAGAGGTTCTTACTAACCAAAATCAGGAGTGATTCATGAAAAATAATCAAACTTTAGAAAGTCTGGAAAAGGCCTTAGCCAATTCTTACCTACTCGCACTTAAGACGCAGAACTATCACTGGAATGTGGTCGGGGAAAATTTTAAACCGTTGCACGAAATGTTTGGTGCGCAATACGAAGATCTCGCTGCGGCGATTGACGAAATTGCCGAACGCATCAGAGCTTTAGGCTTAAAGGTCGAAGGCACTTTCGAAAATTTCCAAAAATTAAGCGCGATCAAAAGCGGCAATAAAAATTTGGACAAAAAAGGCATGCTTCAGGATTTAATTTCGAGCAACGAAATTTTGGTAGAGGGCTTGAAGGAGGGAATTAAAGCAGCGCAAGAAGAGGGCGACGAAGCCACGGCGGACATGTTCATCGGCAGAACGCAAATTCACGAAAAAGCAATTTGGATGCTGACTTCAAGTCAGTAATTTACTCAAGTTTTGGACAATAAAAAACCCGCCTTCAATTTATTTGAAGGCGGGTTTTTTTGTGCATTAATCTAAAACAACTTCGCAATTACCGTTGGCGATGTAGGCATCAAGGCCTACGGTGGTGATTTCTTTGTAACGGCTGTTGCCCAAAATTCTGATTAAAGTTCCAACCGGTCCTTCGGTTTGGACATTTACAAAAACGCCGGTTTGTCGGAATTCAGCCGGGAATTTTTCGCAGATATCTTTCTCGCAGCGCGTGATGGTTTTGGCTTTTTTGTCGAGAATTAAATAAGTGAAAACTTCCCTTTTCGGACATTCTCTTTTGGTGCAAAGAAACCCGCTTTTTGGCTCACATTTTAATTTTTTCCAATCTTGCGCTGCTTTGTAATATTTTTCTGCTTCGGCAAAAACTTTGCTGAGGTCAGTGCCTTGAAGTGCTGGCACATCTTCTTCCAGCGTAGTTTTGTGTCTCTTGTCAAGTGAGGCCAGAATCTTGGGTTCTACCACTGGTTTGATTGAATTTTCTTTGGCGAAAGTTGGGTAAGAAAAGAGCGAAAAAACTGCTGTCAGCAAAAATGCGAATCTGATTTTCATGAGGATTTTGGAGGATTGGTTGGAGGGCAAACGCGGCCTGCAAAAAAACAGCAAGAGATTGTGGATGCAAGAAAAACTTCGAGGAATAGAGTCAAGTGCGACAACGGTTCGATCTCATTACCCAATCCCATTAAAATTTTTAAAAATGACAAAACCTCTTGGCCTTTTGCTGCGCGGCGTTCGCCATCTCGCAACTCAGAATCTTGTAATGAAAAATTTATTTTCGACGCAAGTTGTAAATGAAGTTCAGCGGCGCTTTGCGCCAATAAAAAAACAGTTGCGGGATGACGTTGATGAAATAGTGGCGGCGGGATTAAAGGGCAAAAAGTCGCTTGAAGTTGGTCACAAAATTGTTGCCATCGAAACCACCCTTTCTCCCAGAATTTACTTGGAAATTCTAAATCAAGAACGTGACGGTATTACGGAGCTGGGCAATAAAATGGGCTCGGAAGCTTTACGAAAAAGAATCAGCGACAACCCTACTTACATCAGGTTTACCGCCCATCCCACCGAAGGGCAAAATCTGCGCGCCATCAAAGAAAAAGACGCAATCATCAAACTACAAACTGCTCTAAATCCAGTGACGGAAGGCGAAAATGTGCCGGCAGAAAATCTGGTTAAATTGGGCAGAATTGCCACGGAAATGGGTGTACAAAATAACATTGTTCAAAATGCAAAATTGCAGGGCATTCCAAGCCGTGAGGAGTTTTTAAATTTGCGTGGAGGAGTGCAGAAAAGAATAATCAAAAGCTTCGTCGAGAATCCCATTCATCACGTCGTCAAAATGACGGTTCAGGATGAGAGGGACATGATGATCTACCACATGGATCGCTGCAAAAAAGAAGTGGCGACCATTGCTGCCAGGCATCCGGATGCAGTGCGAGTTGACGACGTCAAATTTTCTTCCTGGGCTTTCGACATGGATGGCAAGCCCCACATCCATCCGGGAAATGGCGCCATTTTTGAACATCAATCGCAGCAAAAATTTTTCGATTCCTTGTTAAAAGCTTTAGAAGATTTTGCCGACAAAATTGCTCTTGAAGGTGGAGACGATTCAAAATTCAGAAGCGACGTTTTGGATAAAATAAAAGCAGAGCGTGAGTTGGTCGCTGGTCGTATTTTAGTTGGAAGTGAAGCGGGTCAGGCGGAAGAAAAAATCGGCGCGATCCTTGCGGAATATGCATCGAAGCAAGAAAAAGATTCGGGGAAAACTTTTGTCGAAATCCAAAATTACGTCAGATCTTCAGGCTGCAAAACGGCGCAAAATGGCTTCACCACTCGCGAAGAAATCGACAAAACCAACGCGGCACTTGCCGAAATAATTAGAATCGCCGCAGCAAAAGAAGGTTTCGCTGCGGATGAAATCGGCACCATTGCGCGCAGCTTTTCGGAATTTTCTCCAGAAACAAAAAGACAGGTAATGTGCTTGATGGAGTCAGCGCTGCTGCATCCTCAGCACGAGCACATCATTTCGCAGTTTGATTGCCAGTTGTCGAGTTTCAAAAATACCGTGAGGCTTTTTGAAATCGCCAAACAGTTGCCGCAACATCACGAGTTAATTCCTCATTTCAAAAAATATTACGCCGAAAAAAGCAAAGAAGCCGGCTTTGATCTTTACCAACAATTTTTCTCAGAAGGTTCAGTTGCAAGAGCGCGCGAATCTTTGGTGCAAGTTTCTCCGCTTGCTGAAGATGAAAATACAATTCCTCTTTTGATCAATTTCACGCAGGAAATGTTGGCCGATGCAGAGTGTGTTGATTACATTAAAAGATCCGGTGGTGTGGTCCGGCAGACTAGAAGCAACAGCGACGGATCCTCATCTCTTGGCGCTCACAAAGTGGTGCTAAACTATTTAGAAGCCGACATTGCGATTGGAAAAATGGTGGAAGCGGCGGGATTGAAATTGGCGATCCTGCAAGGAATTGGCGCCAATGATTTGGAAAGAATGGCGCCGTGGCGATTAGAATTGTTGCAGTCGGAATTCACCGCTCAAGGCTCCGACGCGCAGAATCAAACGCGCGAACGGTTGACCAACATGCTGGTAAAAGAGCGTGACACATCGCAAGAAGATCTCCTCCGCCTCACAGAAAAATACACGCCGGAAGCAATTGAGGCTTTGATCAATTTTTATTACCGAGCGCACCGAGCCAGTGAACACGGGGTTGAAATTGAGTTGGAAGGCAAGCCGGTTAATTCCGGCGACCTCACGCATCGCGGGCCAATCCCGGCAAATGTCGTAAAAAAATTAGGAAAATTAAGTTCAAGACCAGACAGCAGAACTGGCGATGTTGCCACCGGAGCCCTTAAAGAAAACAGCATGGACGCTTGGGATCCTTCGATCTTCAACCGCAATATGCGCAGGATTGGCGCGATCTCACTGCAAAGAGCCAGCGGAGTTTCGACATTTTCAATGGCGCCGTTTTTTTACGCCCCGGAAAGTTCTCAAGAAAATTTTGACCCGCAATTAGTGGCGGATTTGGCGGCGATTCCCTTGATGCGAAATAATAATATTTCAGCGATTTTCGCGCTGGGAGTGGCGGATCTAAAATCTTTCGCATTGGCCAATGGAGTTGATCTGGAAGTGCCTACAGCAACCATTTTAGGGTCGGCCCAAGATTACGAAAAATTCTTAAAAATCGGCGCCCAGGAAGGGTCGCAAGCAGCGATGAAATTCGCCCAAAAAAATAATTTTGACGGCGCCGAAGGGATGAGGGGTCACCACATGTGCTACCAAATTGAAGGCTGTAAAAGAGTTTTAAGAAATGCGGTTACTCCTTTAATTGCGCATTCTGCGCCGGAAATAAAAAATGCCGTGGAGTTCGTGTTTCAAAGGGCGGAATCTGGAGCGGGCGAAATTAAAAGATACAATCAAGAGGTGATCGAGGTCTGCGCGATTTTGGTCAAAGATCCGCAATTGGATTTGGAAACCAAGAAAACTTTGGCTTGCGTGGCGCAACAAATTTCTAACGTTTGTCGACCAAATAATTTTTACGACACCAGAGCGAAATTAACCGCTGAGGCTCACGACGCTTTGGCAAGTGGCGATGCGCAGAAGTTTGACGAATGTTGCGAGTGGTTGGCGATCATCATGAGGTCAGCGGGCAATCCGGTGAGTCCAGGCAGAAAAGTGGAAGAGATGTTTCCTTATTTTAGGGATAATTCCAGGCGGGCAGTGGTTGAAATGGGGCGGTTGGTGGAGGATGAGGAGGTGGAGGATGTGCGTAAGGTGAGTTCGGTGGTGGGGAGGTAATTTGAATTCGTGACGAGAAACCCCCCTACCCCCCTTGTCAGGGGG
>CANDYP010000080.1 GCA_947425005.1 Rickettsiales bacterium
AAGGGGGGTAGGGGGGTTTTTCGTCACAAACTCACAACAAATTAAATGAAGCCGAAAATTTCTCCCCACCCAGAATTAATTAAAAATCTTCCCGAAGAAGTAAAAACCCTCTTCCAGATTTTTGGTGATGAAATCCGTTTGATTGGCGGTTCGGTGCGTGATTTATTGTTGGAAAAAAAAGTTAATGATTTCGATTTCGCGACTAAATTTTTGCCGGAAGAAATCATAAAAATTCTCACAAAAAATAAAATTCAGGCCATTCCAACCGGCATAAAATTTGGCACGATCACGGCGGTCGTGAATAAAAAAAATTTTGAAATCACAACACTACGCAAAGACAACGAAACCGACGGGCGCCATTGCAGCCCTGAATTTGTCGACGATTATTTTTTAGACGCTGCACGTCGCGACTTCACGATTAACGCGCTCTACCTTGATTCCGCCGGCTCACTTTACGATTACTTCGACGGAATTTCTGACTTAAAAAATCACCAAGTTAAATTTATTGGCGACGCTAATTGCCGCATCGCAGAGGATTTTTTGCGCATCTTGCGCTTCTTCAGATTCAGTTGCCAATATGCCGAAAAGCTTGATGCGACAGGATTGGAGGCTTGCGTAAAACAAAAAGAAAATCTGCCAAAACTATCGAAAGAAAGAATCAGGGCCGAGGTTTTGAAAATGCTTTCGAGCGACAAAAAACAAAATTTAGTTGCGATTCTAAGAGTTTTAAAAAGCGCAAAAATTGCTGACGAGATATTTGTTGAGAAGCTTGATATTGAAGCTTTAGAGCATCTTTTCGAAATCGAAAAAAAGTTGGAAATCACGAGCGATTTAAATCTGAAACTGGCGACTTTATTTTTACAAAAAGATTTCGATCTGAAGGTTTTTGCCAAAGAAATTTCGGCGACGAATTTGGAGAAAAAATATTTGCAGTTTCTGAGTTTGCATCGCGATGGACTATACCCAAACAACCTGAAGATACCGAACTTTTCCAAAGTATTTTTTAGGAAAAATCGCGACGGAGAATGTAAGCCGTACCAAGTGGTACAGCGTCATTCTCCGAGCGAATTTTTACAAAAAAGACGAAGGAAAAGTTCGGTATCTTCAGGTTGTTTGGGTATAGATCTCCAAGCTTTAAAACAACTTCTCGCGTCTACAGAAAAGAACCTAATTCAAGATCTCTACTTACTCACCTTCGCAAAAAATTTCGATCCCAAAAAACTTCCTGAGGCGCAAAAAATTATCCAGTTCTTACAAGAATTTTCTTTGCCTCATTTCCCTTTGAATGGCGAAGATGTGATGCAGTTAGGATTCAGCGGTAAAGCAGTTGGAGAAGCCATTAATCGTGCTAAAAAATTCTGGTCTGAGAATGATTTCAAGACAAACAAAACAGCGTTAATAAATTTTTTAAAAACTAATTAGTGGAAGCTTACTCAGCCTTTGCGCACTTGGCTTTGCGCACCTGTGTTGACTTTTATCTTGGCAAAAATAGTTTCCGCCGGCATCTGCAATCAAGGTAAGCCTACTCACAAAACTCATCTCAAAAAATGGCAACTTCCAAACAAGAGCAGCTTTATAACGAAATTGTTGAATATTATAACTACGCAGATCGGTTGCTTAACGCGGTGGAAGACAGCTCTCACGAGCTAGCGGCGCAGCAATTTACGATCATCGAAGATGTAGTTAATAAGTTGGAAGACTGCGCAGATAAGCTAACCACACAATACATTGGATTCATCAAAAGTGGTGAATCGGAAAAGGCGACGGAGGCAGTCAGAACCTCGCTAAACGATATCATGTCCAAGATCGAAGAATGCCGCAATAAAACCCTGATGCTGTACCACCTCGATGAAGCTGTAAAATTTAGCACTTAAGCAAAATGTCGTAATCATGGAAAAATTTCAAAACACCATTGTCAGAATCCAACCCGATCTCAAAAAAATTGATCAAATCATTTTAGAATTTTCCGTCGGAAAATCCCCTCTCATTCAAGAAATTTCCAATCATTTAATCTCTTCCGGTGGCAAGAGAATCAGACCAATTATTTTAATTCTGGCTGCCAAGCTTTGCGGCAGTAAGGATGATTCGGGCTACAATAATTTAGGTGCTGCCGTCGAATTAATTCACACTGCAACTTTGCTGCATGATGACGTGGTGGATGGCAGTGAAATTCGTCGCGGCAAAAAAACTGCTAACGCGTTGTGGGACAACAAAGCCAGCATTTTGGTTGGAGATTATTTATTCTCGATTGCCTTCCAGTTAATGGTGCGCGGCAAAAATTTACACATTCTGGATTTACTTTCAAAAGCTTCGAGCACGATGGCTGATGGTGAAGTGATGCAGCTAGAAAATTCTTCTGACCTGGCGATTTCCCAAGACAAATATTTCGAAATTATTTTTGGTAAAACTGCCGTGCTTTTTTCTGCGGCAGCAGAGGTGGGAGCTTTGGTTAATGATCGCCCCGAGGCAGAAGTGTCAGCGCTTCGTGACTTCGGCAAAAATCTTGGAATCGTCTTTCAAATCGTTGACGACATGTTGGATTATTCGTCAAAAGAAAATGTTTTAGGCAAAGATTTGGGCAACGATTTTTTTGAAGGAAAAGTGACTTTACCGATCATTTTAACTTACCAAAAATCTGATGAAAATGATCGTAAATTTATCGCCGAAGTTTTTGCAAAAAATTTGATGACAGCAGAAAAAAGTCAGGAAGATTTTGCTAAAATTTTAGATTTGATAAAAAAATATCAAGGGCTTGAAGCGGCGAAAGACAAGGCTTTGCAATATCGCGATCAAGCGCTAAAAAATTTGGAAATTTTTTCTAACCAGAATGCCAACCAAAATGTTTTTGATCTCAAATCGAAAGAAGATTTGGTCACAATTCTGGATTACTCACTTGCTAGAATTTTTTAACAAAATGGATTCTCTTCTGAAAAACTTCCTAAAAAAAATCTGTACAATTCTTGCAATCACACTTTTCGCGCAAAGCCCTGCAGCCGCGCAAATCGTGGATAGCCGCTTCTACCAATGGACGATTTACGAATTGCAAGAAGATGAGTTGAGCGACAAACAATGCTACATTGTAGCTAATCCAATCAAGTCTGAATCCGATCAGACCACCAGACAAAAACCTTACATCATGATTACGCGTTTTCAAAGACAGCGCATCGAAGAAGTCAGCGTTTACGGCGGTTACGAGTATAAAATTAACAGCAAAATTTTCGTCATGATCGACGACGCCCAATTCAAATTCCCCAGCAAAAAAGACATCGCCTGGGCCAAAAGCAAAGACGAAGACGTCGAAGTAATTCAAAGAATGTTGGAAGGTAAAAAAGTTTTAGTTCGCAGCGATTCCGCCATCGGCACCTACGCCATCGACGAATATTCCACCCAAGGCATCGCCAAAGCCTACGCGCGGATGAGAGAGATTTGTAAGTAGAAAATTTTGAGTGTAACTCAAGACATCCCTCTACCCCACCCCTTATCAGAGGGGCCTTTGATCAAGCTCGTGTTAAGCCCCTAGACAAGGGGGATGAGCGCATGCCGGTCGGGGGTTTTTTATCCCAGTCTCAGTTTATTAAGAGCAAAAAGATTACCTCCAACTATTTCCCACCTTCACATCCACCTTCAGCGGCACATCCAAATCGAAGGCATTTTCCATTTCAGATTTCAGAATTTTGCTGGCGCTTTCCACCTCGTCTTTTGGCGATTCAATAATCAGTTCATCGTGAATTTGTAGAATGATTTTCGAGCGCAAATTTTGTTCGCGGAATTTTTTGTCGAGGCGAATCATTGCTCTCTTAATGATGTCTGCAGCGCTGCCCTGTATGGGCGCATTGATCGAGAGTCTTTCGGCTTCGGCGCGAATCATTGGGTTTTTGTCGTTGATGCCGCGGATAAAACATTTGCGTCCCGAGAGAGTTTTTACGTAACCAAACTGGCGCGCTAACTCGATGTAATTTTTCATGTAGGAATCAATTCCTGGGTAAGCTTCTAAATAAGATTTGATGTAAGTGGCGGCTTCTTGTCTGCCGATATCGAGCTGCTTGGCAAGCCCGAAAGCGCTGATGCCGTAGATGATTCCGAAATTAATCGCTTTGGCTTTTGAACGCGTCGCGTCGTCAATTTCACTTTCAGGAATTCCAAAAACTTGGCTGGCGGTGATGCGGTGAATGTCTTTTCCGTCTTTAAAAGCCGTGACCAAGTTGTCGATTTTGGCGACGTGAGCGATGACGCGGAGTTCAATCTGGGAGTAGTCCGCCGAGATCAGCAAGTGATCTTTCGCGGCAATAAAACTCTCGCGAATTTTTTGCCCTTCCAAACTTTTAATCGGAATATTTTGTAAGTTGGGATTGGTGGAATTGAAGCGTCCGGTGATTGTCGAAATCGTCGAAAAACTAGTGTGAACGCGGCCGGTTTTGGGATCGATTTGTTTGGGCAATGCGTCGGTGTAAGTATTTTTTAATTTCGAAAATTTACGAAAATCTAAAATCTTGTCAGCGATGGCGTGGCCTGCTTCGGAGAGTTCTTCTAAAACGCTGGAATTAGTTGAAAGTGCGCCGGTTTTTTTGGATTTTTTGGAAGAATCTAAGCCAAGTTTTTCGAAGAGAATTTTTCCAAGTTGTTGGGGTGAGGCAATGTTGAATTCTTCGCCGGAAATCTCGTGAATTTCTTTGGTCAGAGTTTGAATTTTGGCGGCAAATTCTTGCGAAAGATTCTGTAATTTTTTGACGTCAATCGTGATGCCATCATTCTCCATTTGCGCTAGAATGCGTAAGAGTGGACGCTCGAATGAAAGGTAAGCCAGATTTAATTTTAGCTCAAAAATTCTGGGGCAGAAATTTTTGTAAAGTTGGTGAATGGCAAAATTTCTGAAAACAAAAAATTCGATTTTTTTTTCAGCGTCAGAAAAAATTTCCGGCACTTTATTTTTTTCTAAATCAGCGAAAACTTTGCTGAATCCTAAAGCTTCAATATCCTCGTTGAGGTTGAGATCTATTAGCTCGCGCAGATCAGTTTTGACTGAAGAGTTGATGAGGTGATTGATTAGTGAAACGTCTTCGTAAGATTTTATTTCAGAGATTTTTAGAAAAGTTTTGGCGTCGAATAAAATTTTTTTGATTGAATCATTGTTAAGAATTTCAGTTAGCACTTCCATTCCAAATCCTTGACTGGCGCTGACTTGGGGCTCTTCCTCAGCAAAACTGAATAAATCAAAAGCTTGAGTCGGTGCACTGATTTTTTTGGAATCAGTTAAAGTAAAATAAAAAATTTCTTTCGGAGATTCAGAACTTTTGCAAGTTGAGATGGTAAGAAAATCGTCGTTACGATCGATTGTCACAATACCGTTTAGCAGCACTTCCTGCTTGAATCTGGAGAGATTTTCTGCGTTAAGAAAGATTTTCGTGACGTCACGAAAATTTGCTTCTGACCTTGCGGCTGTTGGACTGGGGCTGAAAATTTTGGCCTCATTTTTTACGTTGTCAGAAACGCCAAATTCCTTGTAAACCCGCAATACAAGCGACTTGAATCCTTGAAACTCGAGGAAGTGAATGAGTTTGTGCGGGTCCACGTCTTTGATTTTTAAGTCGTCTAGCTCTACGCCTAGCTCCACGTCCTCTCGTAGCGCGGCAAGAATTTTGGAAAGTTTGGCATTTTCAAAACCGTCACTCAAAAGCTGGCGACGTTTTTCTTGTTTGATTTTGTCGAGATTTTCAAAAATATTTTCGAGAGTTTCGAACTGCTGAATCAACTCTGCTGCGGTTTTGGGGCCAATGCCGCGAACGCCGGGAATATTGTCGGAAGCGTCTCCCATCAGCGCCAAAATATCTAAAACTTTGTCGGGGCCGACGAAAAATTTTTCTTTAACTTCCGCGGCGCCGATCATTTTATTTTTCATCGCGTCGTACATCAGCACGCGATCGTCAACCAACTGCATCAAATCTTTGTCGGAAGAAACGATTAAAATTTTGTTGTCCTCAACGGAATATTTTTTGGCGAGAGTGGCGATGATGTCGTCCGCTTCGAATCCGATTTTCTCGAGAATAGCGAGATTGAGCGCCTCGGCAGCTTCACGCACGATTGGAAATTGCGGGATTAAATCTTCGGGGCAGGGCGGGCGATTTGCTTTGTAAGCGGGAAAAATTTCGTTGCGGAAAGTTTTGGATCCGGAATCGAAAACGATGGCGGCGTGCGTGACGTCAAGTCCGGCCAATAATTTAATCAACATGTTGGTGAAGCCGTAAACTGCGCCAACTGGCGTGCCATCTGGTCTGGTGAGTGGCGGCAAAGAATGGTAAGCGCGAAAAACAAAACCGTAGCCGTCGATCAAGGCAATTTTTCTCGACATAAATTAATTGATTTAAGATTTGGGAATTAGTGTACTCAGTCTAAGCCCCCCTGATAAGGGGGGTAGGGGGGTTTCTCGTCACAAGTTCAGAGTTTCTTTGAAAAAATTTATTTCGAGCCTTGGACGAGAAACCCCCCTACCCCCCTTATCAGGGGGGCTTAGTTCGAGTGTATTGGGGCTTCTTAAATCGTAAATCTAAAAAAATATGTACCGTCTTTACTACCATCCGATTTGCCCTTTTTCGCGCAAAGTTAGAATTCACATGGCGGCGAAGGAGATCGGTCTCGAGTTGGTCGTGGAAAATTTTTGGGAAAGACGAAAAGAATTTATCGCGATG
>CANDYP010000081.1 GCA_947425005.1 Rickettsiales bacterium
CCCCCACCCCCCTTATCAGGGGGGCTTACCCGAGCTCGATCAAAGCCCCCATGATAAGGGGGGTGGGGGGGTTTCTCGTCACGAGCTCAACCCCAAACCCAAGCCTCCCCTAAAAATCCGCAATCAAAGCAGCTTTGAATACCCTTGGTGACCCAGGAAGAATGTTGGTGGCGCTGTGGGCGGTTTGAATGTAATCGTGATCAAAGATGTTTTCGACGTTTAGCTGTAAGCGGTAAGAAGGATTAATCTTGTAATAAACTGCGCCGTCAAACCTGGTAAAACCTTTCAATCTAGTTGAGTTGCCAGCGTCAGCAAATTGACCGGACTGGTTTATGATTCCCAAGCCAGCAGCGAATTTTTGAGTAAAATCATATTTATTCCACAGAGCAAAAGTGTTGTGAGGCGTTAGAGCAACCTTGTTGCCAGTAGAATAGTTGCTGCTAGTTGTGCTGCTTTTTTTTATCGCACTAGTAATCGCCGCGTCTTGAAAGGCGTAACTAGCGATGGTTTGCCACTTGTCAGTTATTTTGCCGGTTGCCGCGAGTTCAATGCCACGAGTGCGTGATTCGCCGGTTAAAACTACATATCCAGAACCGTTTGGATCTATGGCTGGAGTGTTGCTGCGATCAAGTTGGAAGAGAGCGGCGGATAGGTTTAGTTTTGGAGTCACATCCCACTTGGCGCCAACTTCGTAATTCTGAATTTTTTCTGGCTTTAGAGTGTTTGTGGTAACGGATGAGCTGTCAAATTGGTCTCCGGAGCTTGGCGCGTAAGTAATTCCGTAGCTACTGTAAAGCGAGACGGATTTTTGGGGCTTAATCACCAATCCAGCGCGCGGCGAAACCATGGTATCAATACGACTAAAGTTTTGGTTGTTTATGTAGTTACGAAGATGGACTTCGAAACGGTCAACGCGCAATCCAGTGGTTAGCTGCACATACTCATTGATCTCAGCCTGATCCTGTAAATATCCAGCTAAGACGTTAACTTTGGATCTGTTATTGTCGGCAAGGGTATTGTAGGTGACGGAATTGTAGCTGACTGGATTGCTTAGTGGTACTGTCGTACTGCTTGTGCCGTTGCTAAAGATGCCGGTATGCTTAACCTTGGTAGAATTTTGCGTGGTAATTTCGGTGCCAAATAAAGCGGTATGCTTAACGGATCCAACCTCAAACTTTTTAGTTACATCAGTTTGGTTGGTAAAATTGTCGCGCCCATTTTCGACTTGATAGGCAGAGAGATTCAAATTTCCGCTAGTGGTAATGGTGCCTGGTACAACGTTGCGATAAAATTTATGGTTTGCGGTGTAACGCGCAGAGTTTTTTAACTGCAATGTCGCGTCAAAATCATGAGTGATAATGCCGTAGAAGGAGTTGATTTTTGTGTTGGCCTCATTTTGGTTTGGATAGCCAAAGAAGGTTGAATAATTGGTTTTGTAGGGAATGCCATTTTGAGCAGGAATACCGCGATCAACAGAGCGGTCATCATCAAAATGCTCGTAACCAACTTGTAATTTAGTGGCTTCGCTTAAATCAATAGTTGCAGTTGGATTAAAGCCGTAGCGTTCAAATCCAATATGGTCGCGGTAGCTATTGGATTTTTGATACATTGAATTTAAGCGTAAGGAGAATTTGTCATTAACTCGATCGCCGACATCTAATTCAGCGCGACGATTTTCAAATGAACCGCCAGAAAGAATTACTCTGCGTTTCTGTGAGCCATCAGCAAATTTTGAAACGCGATTGATTGCACCACCTGGGCTGCCACGTCCAAAGGCCATAGCGTTTGGACCTTTTAAGAATTCAATATTTTCAATGTTGTAAAAGTCGCGAATGTATTCTGCATCGTCGCGGGCGCCATCGATGAAGAAGTTGGAAGTTGTTCCGGCGGCGCTACCATTAGTCATGCCGCGAATAGTTACTTGGTCGCGATGTCCTTCGCCCATTTGCACATTCACGCCGGGAACGTAGCGCGCTGCTTCTTCCATTTTGGTGATATTTTGGTCACGAATTTGATCTTGCGTTACTACTGAAACTGATTGCGGAGTGTCGAGCAAAGGCGTGTCGGTTCTCATAGAGCTGCGACTTGATCCGCTTTTATACCCATTGTTCTTGCCGTCATTTTCTGATTTGGCAGTTACTATCACGCTGGGAAGAACCGCGGATATTTTGGGATTTGTTTCTTTAGCTTGAGCTTGGCTAGATAGAAGAGCGGCGGAGAGTAAGTATGTAAAAATTTTATGATTAGGCATAAACATAAGTTTTGATTGTTAATAAAATTATTTCGGCTCTGTGATGAAGCCGATATTCGAAAGACCTACGCGCTGAAGTGCTGCAAGAACGTGACTGACCTTGCCGTAATTCACGTCAGTATCAGCGCGGATGTGGATGGATTGTTTGGGATTTTCTTTGGCGGTGGCGATTAATTTTCGTTCAAGCTCTTCGAAAGAAACTGGCTGATCATCGACAAAATATTGGCCGCGATGGTCGAGTGAAATTGTGATGGTTTTTTGTTCGGTAATTTGAGCGGCGGTTTCGGAAGGTAGATTGAGTTTGATGGAGCTGTTTAACATTGGGGCGGTGACTAAAAAAATCACCAACAACACCAGCATCACGTCAACCAGTGGAGTCATGTTTATTTCAGAGAGAGGCGCTTGCAGTTCTTCGCGCTCAAAAGGGCTTTGCATGGATATCAAATACAATAATTAAGATACCAAATCGTTTGATATCCGGGGGTCGCCGCAAGGCGTGGTACAACTAGTGTCGCGTAAAAATTAAACTTAATTCTTTTGAGTTTCGTTGGAAATGTAGACGGTCATTTGCTCAGCAATGTGGCGTAAGTTTTGCACTAAAAGACGATTGAGACGCACGAAAGTATTGTAGGCCAGAACCGCGGGAATAGCGGCGAAAAGGCCGACGGCGGTGGCGATTAAAGCTTCGCCCATTGGCCCCGCAACAACTGAGAGGCCAGCATTTCCTTGGGCCGCGATGTCCTGTAGCGCATTGTAAATTCCCCACACCGTTCCGAATAATCCGATAAAAGGTGAAGAGCTGCCGATGGAGGCAAGGATTGTTAAGCCTTTGTCAAGCCTAGAGCGCGTTTCATCTAAGACTTGTAGCAAGTGCATGGTTAGAATTTCTTTTTTGGCTTCGTGAGAGTTGTATTGCGGCAGAATGACTTCCAATTTTTTGACTTCGGTAAGCAGAAAACTGACACCACCTTCGACATTTTCAAAGCTTTTGCCGGCGGGCCAATCTTTAATATTTACGTAAGTGTCATGAAATTTTTGGTAGGCGCGACGTTCTTGGTGTAACAACATTCCCTTCCAAAAAATAATGTACCAGCTGGTGAAAGACATGGCGATCAGCAGAATAAAAACTGCAACCAAGACGGGATTACCTTGGGCGAAAACATGTCCGAAATTCATTAGAGCTCCTAAATTATTTTAAATTCTACGGGGACGATCGCGTTGGCTTGAATCAGGTTGCCGCCGCGTCGCGCTGGAATAAATTTCCATTGTTTTACTGCGTCAAGAGCAGCCTCGTCCAAATCGCTTGAACCGCTTGAGCGTAAAATTTGAACTGTTGCCGGCGTGCCATCAATTTTTACGACAACATCAATCAGAACTTTGCCCTGAATACCATTGCGCTTTGCTGATGCGGGGTAATACGGGGCAGGATTATTTAAATAAGCGGCGTTGAAGACGGGGTCGCTTTCGGCGGATTGAGTGGCGGTGGCGTTTGGATCCTGGCGTCCGGAAGTTTGTTTGCCGGCTGAACGATTTTTCTCGTCCTGGCTTTCGACTTTTTCAACTTTGTCGTTTTGTTTTTGTTTGAGGGCGTTTTCGCGCTCAAAATTTAAGGCAATTTTTTTGTGGGAGGCGGTGCTTTTATCTGAAGCTGATGGCGCAACAAAACTTACCTGGATCACCTGTTGATTGATCACAATCGGATTGGAAGGCAGCATTGACCATACCGCAACCGAGCCATGTACAAAAGTTGCGGCCACTAAAGCAATTAAATGCGAATTCTGAAAATTGAAAAAAGCGAGCTTCATAAAAATAATAAAAAATTGAGGGCGGGGAAATAAATTGTACGAAAATGAGAGTCAATATCAGATTTATTGAAAAAACAAAAAACTGTCGGCGGAGCTTTTTTTGAAAGCAAAGTTCGGGCGACGGTTTGGGGAAGTCTGGCAGTTTGGGCTTCAATGAAGTTTGGCCAACATTTTTGCGTAAGATAGATCAAGCCCTATCCTCGATTTGCGTTTAAAATGTTTGTGTAATTTTTTTTGCAAAAGCAGATTTGTTGTCTCAATCAAATTTCTCAAAAATTTCTAATTCATGAAAATCTCTAACGCTCAAATCGATTTTTATATTCAAAAAATTGCTCAAGAAAAAATCGCGGGATGCTTGATCTATGGGCCTGAAATATCGGTGGTGAATTATCGCTTTGATTTGATCGCAAAGAAAATTGCGCCGGATTTGTCTGATCCATTTCTGGTTTCAAACCTAAGCAAAGAGAGACTTGTGGAGGATAAAGGGATTCTTGTTGACGAATTTTTCTCTTTCTCAATGTTGGGGGGAAGAAAATTAATTTTGCTGAAAGATGTTGATATTGCTGCTGGCGCGGCCCTTAAGATTCTTTTTGAAGATCGTGAATTTGCGAAAAAGAGTGAGAATTTTATTTTAATTCAAGCTGGCGATCTCGACAAGTCATCCGCTCTGCGTAAGGTTTGTGAAGATAATCCGCATTTTGCCGTAATTGCCTGTTACGAAGATGACGACCGCGTAATTAAAAAATTTATTGAAAAGGAATTGGCTGCAAAGCGAATAAAATCAAGCCCTCAAGTCATTGACATGCTTTTGGAAAAGTTCGGAAAAAATCGTCAAATTATTTTAAACGAATTAGAAAAAATTTCTCTCTACGCAGGCGGCGCAATGGAATTGACGTTAGAGGTGGCAAATAAAGTTGTGGGTTTAGAGGCTGAAATTTCAGCAAATGAATTCGTCGCTAGTTTCGCTGCGCAAAAATTTGATGTGGCGCTAACTCAGGCTGAAAGGCTTTTCAAAGATGGTTTTGAACCGATTACTTTGATTCGTTTTGTTTCGAATTATTTGCAAAAACTTTATCAGGCAAAATGCGAGATTGAGTTCTCGGGCATTGATTTTGAAGAGGCCGTCAAAGCGCAGCGATTATTTTTTAAAACTGAAATCGAATTTCGTAAAAATTTAAAGCTGCTTCCTTTAGATTTTTTAACAAAAAATTTACAGCAACTTGCTGATTTGGAGATTAAAATTAAGAGTGGGGCAATATCGCCGAAGCTTCTCTTTATTAACTTCGTGCAGGATTCAAAAAATTATTAAAGTTTTTTAAAGAAACCTTCTTGACATTGAAAAAGACGGTGACTAAGTTGCCCGGCCTCTTCTTAAGTCTGAAGAACCAATTTAGTTTTATTCGAAGTCACTCCAGCCCTTTTCAAACAAGGGCGAGCAGCCTGGTTAAATTTCTAAAATACTGTTGTTTTACATCGTGAATAATCGCGTTTTGCTGCTTTTTTCAAAAGCAGCGAGAGAAAAATAAAGGCGATAGCTCTGCTTTTTTGAGCTATCTCTTTATTAACTTTAGGGTTTCTAGAGAGATTCAAGCTATGATTAAATTCTCAACTTGAGAGTTTGATTCTGGCTCAGAACGAACGCTGGCGGTATGCTTAACACATGCAAGTCGAACGGGCATAGCAATATGTCAGTGGCAAACGGGTGAGTAATACAGAGGAATCTACCTAGCAGTAAGGAATAACTTTGGGAAACCAAAGCTAATGCCATATATTACCGATTTATCGGGAAAGATTTATCGCTGCTTGATGAGCCTCTGCCGGATTAGCTAGTTGGTGGGGTAATGGCCTACCAAGGCAATGATCCGTAGCTGGTCTGAGAGGATGATCAGCCACACTGGAACTGAGACACGGTCCAGACTCCTACGGGAGGCAGCAGTGGGGAATATTGGACAATGGGCGCAAGCCTGATCCAGCCATGCCGCGTGTGTGAAGAAGGCCTTCGGGTTGTAAAGCACTTTTGTTCGGGAAGAAAAGCCACCGGTTAATACCCGGGGGTTCTGACGGTACCGAAAGAATAAGCACCGGCTAACTTCGTGCCAGCAGCCGCGGTAATACGAAGGGTGCAAGCGTTACTCGGAATTACTGGGCGTAAAGCGTGCGTAGGTGGTTGTTTAAGTCTGTTGTGAAAGCCCTGGGCTCAACCTGGGAATTGCAGTGGATACTGGGCGACTAGAGTGTGGTAGAGGGTAGTGGAATTCCCGGTGTAGCAGTGAAATGCGTAGAGATCGGGAGGAACATCCATGGCGAAGGCAGCTACCTGGACCAACACTGACACTGAGGCACGAAAGCGTGGGGAGCAAACAGGATTAGATACCCTGGTAGTCCACGCCGTAAACGATGGGTACTAGACGTTGGGAAGTTTAATCTTCTTAGTGTCGCAGCTAACGCAATAAGTACCCCGCCTGGGGAGTACGGCCGCAAGGTTAAAACTCAAAGGAATTGACGGGGACCCGCACAAGCGGTGGATTATGTGGATTAATTCGATGCAACGCGAAA
>CANDYP010000082.1 GCA_947425005.1 Rickettsiales bacterium
GCTAATACATCCCGGACAAGCTAAATCGCAGGCAGAAGTTGGATCGAATTCCACCACGTAAGGATTTTTTGAGCCACTAGCCCAATCAATATCCGCTACTTTTTTTACCACCGAATCTTGGTACAATTTGGATACCAAATTCATTTTTGATGAAGGCTTATGCTGTTCCATTATAAATTATATTTTCTTGAGAGGCTTTTGAACCAAAAGGAAGGCCGACACTCCGAAGGGGACTATTTTTAATTTTCTCGCCAGAAAAACATCCGCAGCAAAAAGCTTTTCCAAAACGTAGTTCAAGGGACCGCAATTGACTGCTAGCTCATTTCGTTTTTTTAATGACAAAATTTTTGCCAATCTGCGGTAGCAAAATATCGGAAAAAAAAGCAGGAAATTGAAATAAAATTTATCTTTGATTTCCAAGCCGGCACTCTCAATTTTTTGAGAGATTTCCTTTAGTAAATATCTTCTTTTGTGCATCGCCATTTCGTCAGTATAGCCCCAAAGGCTCATAAAACATGGAACAGTAATGATGGCGTGCGATCCATCTTTTAAGATTCTGGTGATTTCCGAAATCGCTTTACTGTCGTCGTCAATATGCTCAATCACATCAGATGCGATTACTAAATCATAAGACTCCGATGCTAGCCCGGACTCACATATGTCACCAACCATCACGTCACCCAAGCCTTTCATTTTGCAGAAAAATTTTGAACTCTCACTTAAGTCGTAGCCTTGATATTTTTTGAATCCCATATCCTTCAACATCCTAAGATTTGATCCGGAACTAGTTCCAATATCGATAATTGAAGATTCTGAATTCAGGCCAATTTCTTTAATGACCGAACAAAATAACTGCCTTCTCACCTTGTACCACCAGTGACCTTCCTCCACCGCCGATTCAAACTCATAACTATCAACTTGCATTGGTTTCGTCATTTAAATTAATTTTTTTCTTCAAGAAAAAATCGCAGAGATGCAATTATTTTTTGGTGCTGCTCATTGCTTAAAGAGTGGAATAAAGGCAGCCTTAACAACCTTTCGGAATGTAAAGTCGTGAATTTATCAATCCCAAAAAATTCTCCGAATTGCTCTCCGATTTTTGTGGAGTGAAGCGGAATGTAGTGGAAAACCGCCGTGATTTTTTGCTCCATCAAAAAAGCGATCAGCCGATCTCTTTGTTCTGCATTTTCTGTTTTAATCCAAAACATGTGAGCGTTGTGGTCATTGCCCTCCGGAATATTTTGAATCTCCAAAACTCCACTTTTCTCAAGCTCTGCCAACTCACTCTTGTACAGATTCCAAAGCTTCAATCTTTTAGTTTTTACCGCCGCACTTCTTTGTAATTGGTACAGCAAAAAAGCTGCACTGATTTCATTCATCATGTAGTGCCCACCAATCCCAACCCAGGAGTATTTATCAACCAAGCCTAGCATAAATTTAGATCTATTCGTCCCCTTTTCTCGGATCATTTGCGCATCTTCGATGAATTCCGAATTGTTGATTATCAGACAACCGCCTTCGCCGGCAGATGTGATATTTTTAGTTTCATGAAATGACATCGTAGCCAAATCACCGAACCCACCGAGAGGCTTATTGTCAAATTTTGCATCGATGGATTGTGCGGCATCTTCAACTAAGAAAATTTTGTGACGGTCGCAAATTTGACGCAACACATTCAGGTCAGAACTAATTCCACCATAATTTACCGCGATGACTGCTGCGGTGTTTGAAGTAATTGCAGCCTCGGCCAAAGACTCATCCAAATTCATCGTATCCGGCTTCACATCGACAAATTTGATGTGGAATCCAAACTTGGCAAAACTATTAGCGGTCGAAACGAAGGTAAAACTCGGCATGATCACTTCCGGATTCGGAGAATTGCAGCGCGATTTTAGCATCAGAGCACACATCTCAAGCGCTGATGTACAAGAGTTGGTAAGCAAGACTTTTGTAAAGCTGTACCTATCTTCCAAAATTTTTTCGCAAGATTTGGTAAATTCACCATTTCCGGAAATGTGAGAAAAATTATTCTCAAATTTTTCCGCCAGGTAGGATAGCTCCTCTCCCAAAAATAAAGGCGTATTGAATGGTATCATTTTTAATTTTGGTCGATTGAAAAAACGGCTACGAATGCATCCATTGCCCCCAGCATCGCTGAGACTTCAATCACCGACACCAGCTCAGTGAATAATTTTCGGTCTTTAGATATTCACGGTTGCACTTCGATGATACTGCGCTTGGGATGGGTCGTATGTAGCAATAATATTGGTCTCCATCACCTCTAATCACATGCAGCGGTAAAAGAATTGGATTAATAAAATAGCTCACAAACATCACCGGGCGATCGAAAGAGTTACTTAGAATTTCTTCGCATTTCTTAAAGTTGAGACTGCCGGGCAATAAATATTCCAACTCAAAATTACTGCCGCAAGAAATCATGATCACGCCTTGTTGTTGAAGGTTTTTGATAGCCTCAACAACGACAATCTGCTCCTGCAATCTTTTGTCGCCGCCCTTAAATCCACCCGAAAATAAATATTTTATTTCGCGATCACGCGAGGCGAACAGCATAAAAATAAACAAAGCGATAGCTGCAATTTGGAAACGTGATAATGTTTTGTAATCAATGCTGGCAAGCAACAAGGACAGGCCCACGAGATAACAAACTAAAGCGATTACAAGATAACGATCACAGCCAGCGGAAAAATGCACCCACCAATAAACGTGAATAAAGCAGCCTAGGATCAGAGCAATACCCGCCCAAACGCAATGCTGAATCGCATCGTTTCTTCTTCGCAGCGCGAAATATGTAACGCAAACTGTGGCCGGCACGACTACTAAATAAACGCCGCCAAGAAGTCTTTTTAGGACGATTACGCGCGCGTAAAAATCAGCAAAAACAGCCACGCCATTATTTTGATACGACGCAATAACGACAGCGTAATGCTTGTAGAATTTGGCCGCTTCAACTTGCAACTCCAAATATTTATCCCATCCCAAAAAAATAAATTTGACCAACTCAAATAGCGCAAATGGCGCTGCTACACAAAATCCCACCACAATAATTAATTGGATTTTTTTGGGATTTTTTTCTGTAAAAATCTTCGCAGAGTAAGAAATCAGAATCGCCGCAACTGCTATGGCTGCAAGAATTTTGGACATTATTGCCAAACCTAAAAACAGCCCACCTAACAACATTTTTCTGACGGAAGCTCGGGGGGCAAAAAGCAAAAATGTCCCAACTATTAAGCAAAGCGCCGCCGGAATTTCCCCCATCAGAGACTGCCACATGACCAAACCGTTGGGGTTTTCATTGCCGTAGCTGCCGGTCGAAAAAAGTAAGGCGAGCGACAGTGCCAAAAAACCAAATGGCCATTTTTTTTCTTTACCCAAAAAATCGTCAGCCAGAAAAAAAATCCCGATCAGCAAACTCCAAATCAAAGCAATGTTGGCGATGCCTGGAACCCAATATTGATTCCCGAACAAAAACATCATCAAGGCCGCCGGCAATATTATTACCGGACCCGAGGAAATGCCGTAATGGAAAGCGTAATTTTTATCAAAAAAAACCGCCTTGTAACCGACGCCGTCAGCTAAATTTTTGGCAACATTAGCGAAGAAAGAATCATCAAACCACATCGAGTAATGCAGGACGTGATATATTTGCAGAAACAGGAGGGATACCGCCAAAACAATCAGGGCTGACTTGTAGAAGGGGTGCGAGTTGCTAGAGTTTACCTTCCGATACATCTTCGATTTTAATTATTTTTACTTGCACCAGTTTAACGAAAAATTTTCAGTCTTTAAATATTCTTGATCACATTTTGACAGAATCGCATCGGGTATTGATGGGCCAATATTACCAAAATACTGATCGTGATCTATCGATAGAATTGTTTTTGGCCCCAGAAAGAAGCTAACCAGCATCACGGGGCGATCAAAAGATTTACTTAAAATTTCTTCGCATTTCTTAAAGTTACGACTGTCTGGCAACAAATATTCCATCTCAAAATTATTGCCGCAGGAGACCGTAATAACGCCTTGCTCTTTGAGGTTTCTGATCGCATCGGCCACCACCATTTCTTCCGCTATTTTATCACTTCCGCCCCCGCGAGCAGAAAAAAAATAATTCAATTCCTTATCCTTCGGCACAAATAACAAAAAGATCGTGAGGCAGATAATAGAGATTTGGAAACGCGATTGTATTTTGTAGTCAATGCTGCTCATCAACAGAGATAGGCCCACGGAGTAGCAGATGAGGGCTATCACTAGATAGCGATCCATACCGAAAGAAAAGAGTGTCCACCAGGTGATGTGGGCAATGCAACATAAAATCAGAGTGATGCCTGCCGGGATGCAATGCGAGTTATTGTTATTCCTTCCTACAAATGCAGCATATGCGACATAAATCGTAGCTGGTATTAACATCAAATAAGTAGTTCCCAGAACCCCTCTTAAGACGGAAAGATTCCACTTAATATCCGAATAAATGGTTATTCCATTGTCTTGTCGCGACGTAATCACAGCTCCATAATGCCTGTAATGTTCTGCGGTTTTAATGTTCAGATCCAGATATTGAGACCATCCCAAAGAAATAAATTTTACCAATTCAAACAAAAAAAATGGCAAAGCTGCGCAAAAGCCAGCTGCGATAATTAGTAGAATCTTTTTTGGGATTTTTTCTTTCAAGATTCTCAAAGAAAAAGAAATGAGAATCACCAGCGTCGCTATGGCTGCAAGGACTTTGGACATTATCGCCAATCCAAGAAATAATCCCCCCAACAACATTTTTTTAGCAGAAAATTGTCGCGTAAAAAGCAGCAGCGTTCCGACAATTACACAAAGCGCCGCCGGAATTTCTCCCATTAGCGAATGCCACAAAATTAAATTATCTGAATTTTCATTTCCGTAACTACCGATCGAAAAAAGTAAACTTAGCGACAGCGCCAAAAGGCAAAATGGCCATTTCTTTTTACCCACAAAATCTTCGATCAAGATAAAAATTCCAATCAGCAAGCACCAAATCAACGCGATATTAGCGGCGCCCGGGACCCAATACTGGTTGCCGAAAAAAAACATTAATGCAGCCGCCGGCAGTATTACCGTCGGACCCGTAGAAATACCGTGATTAAAGGCATAATCCTTGTCGAAAAAAACCGCTTTATAACCATCGCCATTTGCTAAATTTTTAGCAACGCTGGCAAAAAAAGCATCGTCACGCCAAATCGGCAAATGCAGGATGTGATCTATTTGTGCGTAGATCAGGAAGGCTGCCAACCCAAGCATCAGTAGCTTGTAAAAGAAATAAGAATCATTGGCGAAGTAATTTTTCACAGTAGGGATAGGTCGGCTCTTAAGAGTTAGTCTTTTTGATCTCCACCGCAAACATGTACTGACCGCATGATAGCTGCCTTACCAAAGGTACCGCCTCGACATATTTCTCAAAAAATTTAAAAAATTTTGCGACAAAATCAGGGCAAAACATTGGTACCAATCCCACATATTCATAAAAAACTACCTCACCATTATATTTCTTAAAAATACGGTTCAGCTTGGCTGGAGCGAACGACTGCTCTTGATGCTCGATGTGATAACGCGAAGTTTTTTCAATAATTTTGACAATTGGATTATAGCCATTGGGCTCCATTATCAGAATTTTTTTTGCTAGTTTGCAGGCAATTTCCATGCCTCTTTCCAGATCTGGCAAATGATGCAAAACACCGCGAAGAATTGCGATGTCATAAGGAGGTTGAGACAGATCCAACTTATAAAGATCCGCGCATTCAAAGCGCAAATTAGCAACATCGTGATATTTTTTTGCTGCTTGCTTGACCGCTTCTTCGACCGGGTCAATGCCAACAACTAGAGCCGCTCCGTTTTGCGAAATCTCGTAACTATAAGATCCATCACCGCATCCGATATCGAGAATTTTTTTACCCACAAAGGAATCCATTCCCAAAATGGATTTGCTAATTCTGGCATTAGCTACCGTACAAGAAAGGTTACCGGCCGTATAAGCGTAACCACCGTACTTTATCACATCCTTTGCAAAAGTTGTCTCACTCATGATTCTTTCCTAAATTAGTTTATCATTTTATTTGGTTGCAACCGCTCCTAGATTTCCGATCGGAAGAGGAATGGGCAGGTCGATTTTCATTTTTTTGATCAGGCTTAAAATTTGTTTTTTAGCCGGTAGTCCGGGCATTAATTTTATCCAGTAAGAAAGCGGGTAAGTGTTTATTATTGGAAAAACTTTAACGTCGCTGAAGCCTGCATTTTCTAGCATTTTGCGCAGACTTGTTGGTGAGAAAAGTTGCAGATGTTCAATGTCGCAAATCGGAGATTTGGCGCCCAAAATTCGATTGACCGTGCCGCGAA
>CANDYP010000083.1 GCA_947425005.1 Rickettsiales bacterium
CAACGCCCTCGCCCTAAAAACCAACCTCAACCGCCAAACGCTCTACAAAGCCCTATCACCAAAAGGCAACCCTACCTTCGCCTTAGCTGATCTAATTGTGAATGTTTTGGGAATGAAATTTATGGTGAGAAAAGTGGGATAATTCTGGAGACGCGATTCACTTCCGAACAAAATAAAAAAAACCCTAGGCCACCACGATATTCACCAACTTATTCGGCACTGCGATAATTTTTCTGACCTCTTTGCCTTCAATAAATTTTTTTACATTTTCATTTTCAAACGCCAGCTTCTCCATCTCTTCTTTTGAAGTTCCTTTCGCCATTTGAATCACAGCGCGCAACTTGCCACAGACTTGCACCGCAACCCCTACTTCATCTTCAGCAATCAGTTTTGCATCAAATTCAGGAAATTTCGCTTCACTTGCTAAGCCTTGGCAACCCATCCTCAACCACAATTCTTCTGCCAAATGCGGCATGATTGGCGAGAATAAAATCACTAAATTTTTGAGGGCGAAGTTCATTACTTTGGCATCCTCAGCAGATTTTACCTCGAACTTTTCCAACGCATTTGAAAATTCGCGGATCTTGGCAATGGCGCGATTGAAGCCCATTTTTTCGTATTCATCTTTAACGGCAGAAATGGTTTTGTGGGTTAGTTTGGTGATTGGATGTTGCGCAGAAACTTCACCCTTCCCTGCTAGCTCAGAGTTGGAAGCGGCTAATTTCCAGAGGCGATTCACATATTTCCAACAACCGTCAATACCGCTTTCAGACCATTCCAAATCACGAGATGCCGGAGAATCAGAAAGCATAAAAAGCCTGGCAGTATCAGCGCCGTAGGACTCAACGATACGAATTGGCTCCACAGTATTTTTCTTGGATTTACTCATTTTTTCGCTGCGACCAATAATCACCTGGTCCGCTGGTTTTTCCAAAGCCTCGCCCGGAAAAAGCCACTTGCCACTAGCTTTATCTTTGTAGGTTTGATGACAGACCATGCCTTGAGTAAGCAAGTTTTTAAAAGGCTCAGAGATGTCTAAATAGCCGCATTTTTTTAACGCTTTGGTAAAAAATCTGGCGTAAAGCAAGTGTAGCACCGCGTGTTCAACGCCGCCAATATACTGATCCACTGGCATAAATTTATTAGCTGCTTCTTTGTCAAAAGCTTTGTCTTGAGGCTGCGAAATGTAGCGCAGGAAATACCACGAGCTTTCAAAAAAAGTGTCGAAAGTATCGGTTTCGCGAACAGCCTTCAGGATTTTGTTGTCTTGGCCTTTGTAAGTCGTGTATTTCCAAGTTGGATGCGAAGCTAAAGGGTTTCCGGAGCCAGTAAATTCAACATCCTCCGGAAGTTTAACCGGCAGATCTTCTTCAGGAACCGGCACTACAGAACCATCTTCCAAATAAAGAATCGGAATCGGACAGCCCCAATAACGTTGACGCGACACGCCCCAATCACGCAAACGGAAGTTGGTTTGTTTCTTGGCAACGCCCTGCTTTTCCAAGGCTTTCGTTACTTCTGCCTTGGCATCTGAAGTGGTTAAGCCATCCAAAAAACCAGAGTTGATCATCACGCCATCTTCGGTGCTTGCTGCAGATGGAACGTTAAAGTCGTCTGGTAAATTTTCTAAAATTTCACGATTGGTTTTGCTGATCGCGTAAAGATTTAGCGCTGACGGGGCAATGTCAGAATAAATTCCTAAATTGTCGATCTCGCCAAGCTCTGTATTTGCTTCGTAAGCCAGCTTGTCGCCATTCAAACTAAACTGCGCATCAGCATCTTTTGGCTTGTTGCCTCTGGCATCTAAGCGAATCCATCTCTTCAAAGATTTCAAATAAACGGCGTTGATGGTGTGAATAATTTTTCTGTCTGAAACGTCTTCATCAAGCACGAATAGTTGATCCGAGAAGCCACAAGAAATATTCATGCCGCGTAAAATGGCGCAAAATAAAACTGATTTTCCGAAACAAAATCCGAGATTATTTGCTAGAACTTCGCTGGCTTTTAAGTGAGGTTTTAGATCGAGATACTTTTCGTCATCCATGGCGTGATTGACCTCATCGCGCACAAAATTGAAAGCGAGCTCTGCTAGCTCAACCTCATCTTCAGGATTTTTTGCCGACAATTTTATTTTCTGAATTAGGGCCTGAATTGCCGGATCGGAATAATTTATTAAATCAGTTTCAGCTAAAAATTTTGTGGGGTTTTCGACTACTTGCTTGATTGGCAAATTGTATTTTTTGGCAAATTCAAAGTCGCGCTCATCATGCGCTGGGCAGGCAAATATTGCTCCGGTGCCGTATTCCATTAAAACGAAATTGGCGACGTAAATATCCAGTTTCCAATTCGGATCGAGAGGATGCTCAACTTGCAAACCGGTCTTGAAGCCTTTCTTTTCTTGCTTCTCGATGGTTTGCTCGTCAACCGCATTGCGGTTACATTCTTCAATAAAATTTTTGATTTCAGGATTTTTTTGCGCCAGCTCTTGAGCGATTGGATGATGTGGCGAGATGCCGATGAAAGAAGCGCCGAATAAGGTGTCGGGGCGTGTGGTGTAAACTGGGAGTTGGTTGTTGGTGGCGGAAGCGGCATTGCCAACAACTGATAACTGACAACTATCAACTATTTTAAAGCTGATTACCAATCCTTCGCTCTTGCCAATCCACTTCTCCTGCATGGCGAGAACGCGGTCGTCCCAACCATTTAAGTTTTTTAATTCACTTAAAAGTTCTTCCGAAAAATCAGAAACTTTTAAAAACCATTGTTTGAGTTTTTTCTTTTCGACTAGTGCACCGCTTCTCCAGCCGCGGCCGTCGATCACTTGTTCGTTAGCTAAAACAGTTTGGTCGATTGGATCCCAGTTGACGAAAGATTCTTTTTGGTAAGCCAATCCGGCCTTCAAAAAATCGAGGAAAATTTTTTGTTCGTGTTTGTAGTAATCGGGTAAGCAAGTGACAAGTTGACGACTCCAATCCAGTGACAGGCCGATTGATTTTAAATCAGCACTCATGGTTTTGACATTTTCTAATGTCCAATTTTGCGGATGAACTTTGTGCTCTAAAGCGGCATTTTCAGCGGGCAAACCGAAGGCATCGAAACCCATCGGATGCAAAACATTGAAGCCTTGAAGTTTTTTGAAACGCGCGATGGCATCACCAATAGCATAGTTGCGCAAGTGTCCCATGTGGATCTTTCCTGATGGGTAAGGAAACATTTCCAACACATAATATTTTTCTTTGGCAGAATTTTCGTCGAACTTAAAAATATTTTTTTCTTCCCAGACCTTCTGCCATTTTTTTTCTGCTAGCTTGTGGTTGTAGTTTTCTGATTTGATGTCGGACATGGCTTTGTTTTTTCTTTGAAACTGCGGGGGAGAACTTTTTGTGGTAAATCAAGTTGCAACAGAACTTTTACCGGAAAATCGGCTTTTGAGTAAGTGGTTTTTGTGTTGCTGAAGGTGGCGCCATTTGTGGCACAACTTTACCCTCTCCGTAGTAAGGAGAAGAAGGGTAAGGAGAAGAAGCGCGAGAAATATCGGGAACCGGGGCTGGAGCGACGGGAACTAGCGGAACGCTGCTAATAATAGGTCGCGGATTACTTTTCGTTGCCGACTTGCCATTGCTAAACATCGTAGTGTTGTAAACGCAGACGATATCTGGACCGCTTCTCAAGGTGAATTGCGGCGCCACTCTTTCAACAATGATGTAGTCGCCAGCTGATCTGAAGTTGACCAAAGATTCAAAGCCTGCGCCATCAACAGTGAAAATCGCCGGAATTTCCGCACTCTTTTTCGCGAATTGAAAATAAGTAAACTCACCGTTGTCAAACACTTTAAGCGGCGCGATTGAAGGCTCTCCGGTATATTGGTATCCAAAATTGTAGATTGTTAGATCGCGCATGTCTGGTTCATCCGACTTATCAAGCTTGGGGAATTCAACGATATTTTTATCTTTTTCGTCAGGGTAAACAAACTTGGCAACGAAGATTAAATCTTTGTCGTTAATGCCCTTGGCTTCTTTGGCCATCAACTCGAAATGATAAATCTTTTTGTTGGTAATCACCGTCATGTTGGTTTCGGAATTATCTTCGCCAACCGGTTTTAAAAATAGACGATTTGCCAGATGTTCAAACATCCACAAAGAAGGGTTACCCATTGAAATTGTGCTAATGGTCTCACCCGTATCAAACTCGATGAAGCCTTGGTAGGTGTAGTGTCCGATGTAGAGGTAAACATCGTTTGGGTTGTAAACGTAACTTCTGAATTTTTTTTCAGTTCCTAAAAAACGCGGCTGTTGTGCGGCTTGAGTAGTAAGCGGTACTAGGGCCAAAAAGATTAAAGTAATAATTTTTAGAATTCTCATTTCTGCACCTTGTACAATTTATAGCTGGTTACCACGAAGTTTAACGGCTGTTTTTTCTCTGTTTTATTTTTGTCTTCTTTAACCACCCCAGAGAAAGCAAAATTTATTTTGGCGACGTAATTTTCTTTCTCTTCTTTGATCTCACCGGCGTCATCCTTGGTTTTTAAACTAGTGAAAAATCTAACTTCCGCTTCGCTAGGTATTTTGGTGGACAGGAAATCTTTAGCTTTTGCCGCGAAATCTTTGGGCTCTTTTTTTGGAAATTTGACCGATTGCACAGTGACAGTTTTGGCAACGTCTTGACCAAAATTATGGATTGGACTGTCAGGATTGTCTTTGCTCATGTAGAGCTGGAACTCACGATATTCCGGCGCTGAGGAAGTATTTTTAAGGCGATTAAATTTGGTGTTAATGTCTTCAATTTCGGACTTGCTGTAATCGTAACCTTCGCGATCAGCTACATAAATTGAGACCAAGTATTTAGCGACCGCTTCATCAACTGTGGTGATTGCTGGGTCGTAATATCTTGCTGCGCCAGGCGTTTTGGGTTGAGGTTTTAGCGGAACTAAACTAGGGAAATATTGTGACTCATCCCCTGCCGCAATGATGATTGGAAGTTTTTCAACCAAAGGAAACGCCCCACTGATCATCTGAATCAAACAATAAGAAACTACGATGGCGACCATTGTGGCCACGACTAAAATTGTTCTTTCGCAAAAAGGATTTACGTAACGGAAAAAATACCAATTAAGCCCATCTTTGAAGTAGCTACCATCTTTTACGGAGGCCCTAACAAAATCAAAACACTCGGACAATTCTTCTGGGTTTTCTTTTTTAAATGATTCGAATTTTTGTTCCATTAAGGAGGACAATTAGGGGGGATTTTTGCAGGAAATTTCCGGAGATTTATGTGGTCGAGATTATTGAATCGCTTTTTATTCTTTCAAGAACTTCAAGCATCTCTGTCACAGATTTCTCTAGGAGCGCGTAGTCGTTGCTGCGAAACACTAAAGAAGTTGTACCTTCAAGTGGATAACTTCCCATCGCGACTTGCGGATATTTTTTTTGCAAACTTTCTAAATCTTTCGCAATGGCACTTTCGGTGAGAGAAATTTTTATTTCTTTAGCACGAATTTTTTTGCCGCCGATTAATTCTTTTGTCGCTTCCGCAAACATGGCCTGGAAGATTTTTGGAACTCCCGCCATTACAAAAACATTGTCGATGCGAAAGCCGGGGGCCGAAGAGACGGGATTGCTAAGAAGTCTTGCGGTACGCGGCACGAAAGCCATTTTCAAACGTGCTTCGTTAAGATTTTCTAAGCCGTAATATTTTTCTAAAATTTCTGTGGCTTCTTGGTTTTGTACTAGCTCGTCGTTGAAAGCTTTGGCGATTGCAAGCGAAGTGATATCGTCGTGAGTTGGGCCAATTCCGCCGCTGGTGAAGACGTAATCAAATTTTCTTCTGACTGCTTTTATTGCAGTCACGATTTCTTCTTCAACATCTGGAACTACTCGAACTTCGCGCAAACTAATTCCGATTTCCGTCAAGTTTTTTGCGAGGAAATTGAGATTTTTATCTTCTGTACGACCGGAGAGAATTTCATCTCCAATCATTACGAAGGCCGCTGTTACGGTGGTTTTTTGAGTCATTTTTTAATTATATTTTATTCTCCCCATCCGCTGTAGCAACGCGTAAGCGGATGGTGCGCTCGAGAGGATTTGAACCTCCAACCTTTGCCTTCGGAAAGCAACACTCTATCCAGTTGAGCTACGAACGCGTAAGTGTGAGACTGTGACGAGAAACCCCCCTACCCCCCTTATCAGGGGGGCTTTGATTGAGTTCGGTTTAAGCCCCC
>CANDYP010000084.1 GCA_947425005.1 Rickettsiales bacterium
GGGCGCTCCATTTGCAAAAGATTTTTCAGCAAACGCGCCGAGCCGTAGCCACCGCGGCTCGCCAAAATGATTGACGACAAATTGCCGTACAAAGCATTTTTTAATTCTGCCAATCGGAGCTCGTCGCTTTGGGCTAGAAACGGCTCTTCGTTTGGCTTGGGGAAGTCGAATAAAATCGGTTCAACATTCCAGCGCTGCAAAAATTCTACCATTTTAGAAATTTCTTCTGCGGAATTTCCCGACGCCGGCGACACCAAATAAACGCGCTTTTCATCCTTCAAACTCGGCCAGTTTGTAGGTCGCTTAATTGTTAGCTGCATTGACGAACTCCTGAAAAATAAGGTGGTGTGGGTTGGGGGTTGTTGGTTGTTGGTTGTTGGTTGTTTGCATTTCGGGGTGCCACTGCAGCCCTAAAACAAATTTTTTATTTGGTAGCTCTACGGCTTCAATGCAGCCGTCCAAACTTCGTGCCGACACTTTTACGGGGTCAGTCACGGAGACTACGGCTTCTTGGTGGTGGGAGTTGGTGAAGATTGTGGTTTGGCCAATAATTTTGTGTAAAATACTGCCTTCGGAAATTAGCACGTCGTGATCTTGGGCGAGATCAAAATGCTCGATTTTGTCGCCAAAATATTTCCGAACATTGGCGGTGAGCTTGCAACCAAACATCCCCGACAAGACCTGCATTCCGGCGCAAATACAAAGCAGCGGCAGGTTCAGCTCTAGGGCTTGCGTAATGATTGCTTCTTCAAATTCGAAGCGCGGAGTTTTTTTGTAAGGCGAATTTTCGGCAGCGTCGAAATACCACGAGCTCGGCATTGCGTAGAATCCGCCGGGCACAAGAAGGCCGTCAATTTTTGTCAAATATTCTGCGGCGGAGTCAGCGTCGCCGTAGGGAATCATTAAAGGAATGCCACCCGCCAGCCTTACGGCGTCAACGTAATGAGTGCGTAGCGCAAAATAAGGAAAGCTGGAAAAAGTGCCGCTTTCTTCCCAATCCAAAATAATGCCAATCGTTGGTTTTTGTTTGCTCATTTTGAATTAGTTCTTCTTAAAAAATTTCGCCAAATCGCGAATGTGGCTGATTAAATGCAACTCTAATTCCGGCAAAGATTTTCTGAGCGCCGCGAAGTTTTTATTTTTTTCGTTGGCTTTTGGGACTAGGCAGTTCTTGAAGCCGAGCTTGGCGGCTTCTTTTAATCTTCCTTCCAAATTGCTGACCATTCGCACTTCGCCGGAGAGGCCGACTTCGCCGATTGCGATTGTGGAACTTGGCAGCGCAATGTCGCGCGCCGCGGAAATTAAGGCGCAGGCGACGGCCAAATCGGCGGCAGTTTCTTCAATTTTTAAACCGCCGACAATGTTCAAATAAACTTCTTTGTCGAAAAGATTTTGGCCGAAACGACTGTTGAGCACGGCGATTACCATTGCGAGGCGATTGGTGTCCCAGCCAACAACGGCGCGTCTTGGCGTTGGGATGAAGCTGGGTGAAACTAGGGCTTGGATCTCGACTAAAATCGGGCGCGTGCCTTCAATGCCGGCGAAAACAATCGAGCCGGAAGTTTCGCGGTCGTAGGAAGTGAGGAACAGTTCGCTGGGGTTTGAAACCTCGGAGAGCCCGACTTCATTCATTTCGAAGACGCCGATTTCATTCGCCGCGCCGAAGCGATTTTTAATCGAGCGTAGAATTCGGAAGTGCAAATCTTTCTCGCCTTCGAAATAAAGTACGGTGTCCACCATGTGCTCTAGAACCTTGGGGCCAGCGATCTGGCCGTCTTTGGTGACGTGCGAAACAATCAACAAAGTAATGTTGTTTTTCTTGGCGAAAATCGTGAGTTCGCCCGCCGCGGCGCGCACTTGCGAAACTGTCCCAGGCGCCGAAGCAAGTTCGTCCAAAAACATCGTTTGAATCGAATCAATAATAATGATTGTCGGGGCGCCCTTGTTTTCGACGGAGTTAATAATGTCGGCAACATTGGTGGTTGCGGCCAGTTGAATCGAATCTTGTTTGACGCCCATCCGATTGGCGCGCAGGCGAATTTGGTCAATTGATTCTTCGCCCGAAATGTAAATCACCTGGTTCTTGCCCTGCGCCAACATTTCGGCAGTTTGCAAAAGTAAAGTCGATTTGCCGATTCCGGGATCGCCGCCAATCAACACGACGGAGCCTTGCACCAAGCCGCCTCCCAGCACACGATCCAATTCGCCAATGTTAGTTTTGACGCGCGGAAAATTTTGTGCCTCGCCGGTTAATTGCACGAGCTCAATTTTTTTTGTGTCAGATTTTTTAGTTTTTTTGTCTTCCGAAATGCGCGTGAAATGTGAACCGCCCCCTTCTCCAAATTCTTCCACGAAACTATTCCAAGCCCCGCAGTCCGGACATTTCCCCGCCCACTTAAAATGAATCGCGCCACAGGATTGGCAGGAGTAAGCCGTTTTATTTTTGGTCATTTTCTTGTTGTTTTAGAAGTAAGTCGTGGAGGAATTCAGGAGCAAGGTCGAGGCCGTTGTCCCAAACAATCGTGTCCATGTCGACCTTAAATTTTTTGAATTCTGCCACATTATTTAATTCTTTAAAGATTGGCCTGTGGTCGCCCTCAATGGTTTTGCTAAGATCAACAATGCCAGATTTTTTGTCGTTAAAAACTAAATGAATTTGAAAGTCTCTAATGTGAGAGGCCTTTGTTACGTAATTCATAATTATTCCAGTGGATTAATTTTTGTAAAAGTTCCGTTGCTGAGTATTTCTAGCCAATTTTTGTGAAGCTCATTCTTCTTTATTACCGCTGGCAGGTTCTAAGGGTGAGCCACAATCGCAATGATTGTAATTTCTTTCTTATTTGGTCCGTAGTGCCAAAAAATTCTGTAAGCTGCGGGTGTGTTATTTTCAGCGTAGGCTTCAAAAATTTCTTCTCCGTTAAAACCCTTTAAAGAGCTGTATTTGTGAGTGTTGAGGCCAGGGTGCTTTGGGTTGGTTTCTAGGTAAGCCAAGGCTTTTAAAACAGCTTTGTGTCGCTTCTGTAGCGAGATTTCTTTCGCTAATTTTTTAAGTTGCGACTCTGCCTCTGTGGTAAATTCAAGACTGAACATTTTTAGTTTTTGAGGTGTTTTTTGAAACTTCCTAAGGATTTAGTTTTTTTCTTTGCTGATTGTTCAATGCCGTTCTTGACTGATTCCAAGGCCTTGGGATTTTTGTGTAACCACAATTCTTTTGCTGGAATTTCGGCAAGGGGTTCAAGAATAATGCGGTGATTTTTGTCGGTGTGAGCGCGGAAACTGCTGACGCCGTCTTGCAAAAAAATTCCGATTGAAATCCTTCCTTTGCTGTCTGGGCGCAGTGTTTTAAAAGCTGGAGCTGTCATTTGTAACCTCATTGTTTATTTTGAAATCAAAATAAAAATGAGTGGGAAAATAGCAAGGTGGGAATTCCCACTTTTAACATTTTATTTTGAGAAGTAGGCAATGTTGGCAAAATTAAAAGTTTTTTTAAAAGAGCAAAAAATTGATTTTTTTCTCCTGCAAAATTCCGACGAATTTTTTTCGGAATATTTGGCGGAGGATCAGAAACGGATTCAGTATTTGACTGGCTTTACTGGGTCGAATGCGACGGTGATTTTTGGCCAAGGGGACAAGGGTCAGAAGTCGTATTTTTTTACGGACGGGCGCTACATTTTGCAGGCGAAAAATGAGCTTGATTTGGCGGAGTTTGAAATCTTCAACATTGCTGAGAAGTCGGTGCTGGTGTGGTTGGAGGAGAATGTCGGTGTCGGAACAAAATTGGTGGCGGATGCGAAATTGACCAGCGTGAATTTTGTCAAGGCTTGCGAGAGAGTGGGCGTACAGCTTGCGTTTCTAGATTCCAACCCGGTTGACAAAATTTGGAAAAATTGCCCCAGAGAGAGAAATTTGGAGAGAAATTTGGAGAGAAATTTGGAGAAAAAATCGGCAATTTTTCACTGCGACAAAAAATTGACGGGCGCTGATTCACTCACGAAGCGCAAGCAGATTTTGCACACTCTGGCGGCGGATGCGGTAATCATTACGCAGCCGGAAAATGTTTGTTGGTTGCTGAACTTAAGGGCTGCCGACGTAGAATTTACGCCGCTTCTTCTGGCCTACGCGATTTTATTTAAGAGCGGCGAAGTTGAATTATTTGTCGACGAGAAACGAATCGCGAATCGCGAACATCCCGATCTGGCCAAGGTGAATTTTATTCAGCCGAATTGTTTTGATTTGCGAATCGGGATTTTGCGCAAAGAATACAAAGAAATCCAAATCGACACCAACTCTACAAATTACTGGCTTTACGACCTGCTACAAAAAAATAATTTCGAAATAATTAACAAAACTGACGCGATTGAAATTGCCAAAGCTTGCAAGAATGAGGCGGAAATTTTGGGCGCGATTAAGTCGCACGAGGCGGACGGCTTGGCGGTGACGAAGTTTTTATTTTGGCTGGAAAAGTCGCTCGAAAAAAATGCAGAAATTGACGAAATAAAAGTGGCAGAAAAACTTTTGGAATTCCGCCAAGAAGACAAAAATTTTCTCTACCCCAGCTTTGCGACAATCTCGGGTTTCGCCAGTAACGGCGCGGTTATTCACTACCACGCGACGAAGAAGGCGAGCAGAAAAATTTTGCCCGACTCACTGCTGCTAATTGACTCCGGTGGGCAATATTTCGCCAAGGGAATTGAGGAAGAATTTTTAGGTACGACGGACGTTACGCGCACGGTTGCAATCGGCCAGCCCAGCGCCGAAATGGTCGAAAATTTCACCCGTGTTTTGAAGGGGCACATTGCTTTGGCGCGGGTGAAATTTCCTCGCGGCACAACAGGTGCTCAGCTTGACGTCTTGGCGCGCTCGCATCTCTGGCAAGCGGGATTGGACTACGACCACGGCACAGGGCACGGCGTGGGAAGTTTTTTGTCAGTTCACGAAGGGCCGTGCGGAATCAGCAAACGCGCGCATCAGCCGCTTTTGCCGGGAATGATTCTTTCCAACGAACCCGGATTTTACAAAGACGGCGAATACGGGATTAGAATCGAAAACCTAATGCTGGTCGAAAAATGTTCAGAAAAGCCTGACGAGAAATTTCTGCAATTTCGCACGCTGACTCTAGCGCCGCTCGATCCCAATTTGATTGATTTCAAAATGCTGACGCACCCGGAAAGAAAATGGCTTTACGATTACCACGCAGAAATTTTAGAAAAATTCTCGGAAAAACTGGATCAAGAAAATCTGATTTGGTTGCAAAATATTGTGAAAATTTTTGCTTAATATTCTGAATATTTGGCTCGAGCCTAATATTCAGAAGAAAATCCTTGAAACCCACGGCTCAAGAGGCTTCAAGCCGCATGAAAATTACCTCACAAAATTACAAAAAACTGCTCAAAAAAATTCAGGAAAAAAATCTTCGGATGTGTTGAAGAAGACTTTAAAAGAGGTGAGGGTTTTGGCGGAGATTTATTAGACTGAGTTCGGGACGAAAAACCCCCCTACCCCCCTTATCAGGGGGGCTTAAACCGAACTCGATCAAGCCCCCCTGACAAGGGGGGTAGGGGGGTTTCTCGTCCCGAACTCAGTCTAATAAATCTCCACCAAAACATTTACTCGGCGCTTGGCTACACCTGCTCGGGACTGCTAAGGCCGCTACTGTCGGAAGACAGCGAGTTAGAGCTGAGAGGGATCAGGGTGGTCTGAGGTCTGAGGGTTGTTGCTGCTATTTCAGTGCCGACACCTTCCTCGGCCGCATTAGCTGACCTGTTGTTTTGCACTCCAGCGTTATCAGGTCCAGCGGCTTGCTGCAGATCCCGCTGTTGGGCCATGTCGGCTGCAATGACTTGGATCAGGGCGGCTTTTTGTTTGGGAGTAACGATTCCGTAATTAATAACTCCCATCCATCCCCACTCTACATCTATTTTCGGAGAGTCTTCTGGAGAGTCAGCGCCAATTAGATCCCATTCTAAGCGCGACAAGGTTCGGCTCGTTAAAAGGCCGCTTACATGTTTCAGAGTTTTTTCGCCTAAAAGTGTTTTTAAGTAATCGTATTCTGTGAGTTGAGGCCGATCCCACAAAAATCCAGTCAGTGAAATGCAATTGCGCGGAGCGACATCGCCTGAAATAAGATTAGTAACCCTCGAGATTTTGTTACTTCTGAA
>CANDYP010000085.1 GCA_947425005.1 Rickettsiales bacterium
CGAACTCAATTTAAAACGCCTTCGCGTAACGCACCAAAACCCCGACCGTATTGTTCGTCTCTACACTCGTTTTGTAATTCGTGCGGAAATTTTTGTAGCCCACTTGAATCAGCAATTTGTCAAAAAAAACCGTTTGGTCAAACTTGTAACCCGCTGAAATTTCCGACAAATTTTTGTCAAAACCACTTTGGCTTAACTGCTTACGAACAAGGTCGGTCGTCGCCAAAGTAACGTTCCAATTTTTGTAAATTTCCCCCACCAAACTGGCCGTCGAATATTTTTCACCCACATCCGAATCACCGCCGACATTTTTCATTTCAGTGTATTCCAACAAGGCGTCGAGCAGGAAATTTTCGGCAACAGGGTAACGGTAATTCATTGCCGCAGCGTAACCTTTTTGGTCGGCAATTTTCGTGGTTGGCACCGCAGTTGCATTGCTGTTCACCGCCAAATTTAAATAAGAAAAATGGTAGGACAATTTTTCGCCCTCAGTAAAATCAAACAACACGTCGAGCGAGGCCGCGTAAGATTGTAGAGAGCGCGTGTCTCCTGCTTTTGCATCTGATTTGTGATCCGAATCACGATTAGAAATTAGCGAATTGTCGAGATTTTTGCGGTCATTTTTGAAAGCCGAAAAACCAAAATTGTACTGACCGGTCTTTTGCAAATCGCCCATTTTGTAGATTCCGCCCACGCCCAACTTTTCCACTTCTTTGTAATTTTTAGCCAATTCATTAGTCCAAATACCGCGACCCCATTTCCAGGCCGTACCGAAATTCGGCGTAAATTTACCCGCCAAAATTACTGCATTTTTGCTGTCGTAATTGACGGTTAATTCTTGCAGGTAGAGCGCTTCATTTTCGAAACTTCTGTCGCCGCCGCCAGCTGGCAAAGCGCTTCTGCGGCTGGTTTGCGCCACGTTGTCGATTTGCTCAAATCGCAACAAACTGTTGAGCGAGTAATTTTTATTCAGTGCAAATTTAGAGGAAAGTCGGCCTTTGGCAGAGGTATTTTTGTATTCGTTTTGGCGGTTAGTGGTTTGGTAATTGTCGTCGAAATTTAAGTCGCCGACAAATTGTCCGGAAAATTTCGGATCAAAAAATTTCGCCGGTTTGGCAGCAAGATCTTGCACATTTTCAGTGACAATTTCTTTCCACACACCTTGCACAGAATTGTCTTGCGCGAAAAGTTCCGCAGGAAGTAGAAGTGAGAAAAGTAGAAAAAATTTTTTCATTTGATTTGTAAGGGTGTGCGCGAGGTTGATCTTCGTTGAAACCGCAAGAAGGTTCCTTTCGCCGAATTGAAGCAGCTAAACTCACGAGGTTTCGACTCCGCTCAAACAGCGGGTAGACACGGCTTCGCAAGTAATTTATTTCACGAAAAATATGTCTGTCGCAATCTTAATCGCAACAAGTTTCTCGCTCGGATTTTTCGTCGAAAGCATCATTGGTACAGGCGGCGGATTAATCGCTTACGCCATTCTCGGCTTCGTAATGAATTTCAAAGAAATGGTGCTCGCCGGGCTTTACATTGGCACCTGTTCCAGCAGCTACATTGTTTACACCGACCACAAAGCATTTAACAAAAAACTCTTCCTTTCAATTCTGCCAATCTGCCTTGCCGGCACAATGTTGGGCGTCTTCATTTTCAGCGCAGCCAATCCCCAAATCCTGTCATTTATTTTGGGCGTGTTACTGATTTTAATCGCCGTCAAATCAATATTTTTTAACCATTTTGTTTGGCCGAAAATCTTCAAAAAGAAATTACTTTTAATCGGCGGAATATCTCACGGAGCCTTTGGAATCGGCGGCCCATTCGTAATCAACGCCCTGCAGCGCGACTTCAAAAACAAGTCAGAATTACGCACCACAATGGCGGTCTATTTCGCCGTATTTAATTTCGTGCGAATCATTCAACTCATTTTGCAAAATCAAATCAGTCACGAATTTATTCTCGAAATTTGGTGGGTAATCATTCCGGTTTTTGTGGCGATTAAATTTGGACACAAAGTACATTTGAAAATCAGCGAAGAATTTTTACGTAAGTCGATTTTAGTCGTGACGTTTTGTGCGGGGGTGAAGTTTTTGTTGAAGGCGCTTTGATTTGACTGAGATCGCGACGAGATTTAGTACGAGTTTGGGACGAGAAACCCCCCTACCCCCCTTGTCAGGGGGGCTTAAACCGAGCTCAGTCTAAGCCCCCCTGACAAGGGGGGTAGGGGGGTTTCTCGCCCCAGACTCAAAGTATTCCTCGTCCCAAACTCAGAGACTTTCTCGTCCCAAACTCAATTCCCCACAATTCTTTCCCTTGAAAAACCAAACCACCCCTTTTTTACTTCTCCCAACATTCGCACCCCCAACACCAACCCATTTCCAATGAATCTCTCCTTAAAAAAAATAATCCTCACCCTAGTCGGAATCAGCCTACTCTGCAGCTTCCAAGCTTCAGCCTCCTCTGATTTCTACCAAGAAACCTCGGCGATTCTCGACACATCTTCCGACGCCGAATCTTCCGAAAATGAAAATTGCGAATTAGAAAATTTCAAATTTTTTAACAGCGAAGCGAATGGTTTTAGAATTTTAAAAATCTCGCTCCGACTTGAAAACAAAGACAACTCTTCTTTACAAAAAAATTTCACTGAAGTCCCAACCTCTCCCCCCAACGCTTAGATTACAATTTTCGCACCACGAACTTCTGCTAATCTAATTTGGAACAAAATGAAAAAATTTTTAGTCACCCTGCGCTACGATTTACCGGCCAGCCTGGTAGTATTTCTCGTCGCTCTCCCGCTTTGCCTCGGCATTGCTCTCGCCTCCGGCGCTCCGCTTTTCTCGGGAATTATTTCCGGAATCATTGGCGGGATTGTGGTCGGCGGATTAAGTAAATCCGCTCTCGGCGTGTCCGGCCCCGCCGCCGGTCTTTCCGTTGTCGTAATGGGCTACATTGCCAGCCTAAACAACTCGTGGGAAGCCTTCTTGCTCGCCGTCGTAATTACTGGCGTCATTCAACTAATCGCCGGATTTTTGCGAATGGGGCAAATCGCCAATTATTTCCCCACTTCAGTAATCAAAGGAATGCTGACCGGAATCGGCCTAATCATTATTCTCAAACAAATCCCGCACGCCGTTGGCTACAACGCCGAGTTCAAAGACGATTTTGATTTTGAAAAACTCGACAGCAGCAACACCTTTTCCGAGCTGCGCCACATGTTGGACTACATTACTCCCAACGCCGCTCTAATCGCCCTGGTTTCAATGATTATTTTGCTGACTTGGGACGAATTTTTGTCCAAAAGACGCAATATTTTTAAAGCGATTCCCGGCCCATTGGTCGTGGTGATTGTTGGCATTATTCTGAGCAATCTCATTGAGCTTCACGAAACTCAAATCGTGCAAATCCCAGTTGCGACAGGCTTTTCCGACTTCCTAACCAAATTCACCACTCCGGATTTTTCACAAATTTTTAATCCGAAAATTTACGTAATTGCCTTGGCAATGGCAGTAGTAGCAAGTCTCGAAACCCTGCTGTGCTGCGACGCAACCGACAAGCTTGATCCGAAAAAACGCAACACTCCAACCGATCGCGAGCTTAAAGCCCAAGGCGTCGGCAACATTCTTGCCGGATTAATCGGCGGTCTGCCAATTACGCAAGTTGTAGTGCGCAGCAGTGCCAATATTGACTTCGGAGCCAGAACTAAAAAATCAACAATCCTTCACGGCTTCCTGCTGTTAATCTGCGCAATCGCCATTCCCAACCTGCTCAACATGATTCCGCTGGCTACGCTGGCCTGCATTCTTTTGGTCGTCGGCTACAAATTAGCCAAGCCGGAAATTTTCAAAAAAATGTACAAATTGGGTAACGAAAATTTCCTGCCTTTTTTGGCGACCGTAATTGGAATGCTGTTTCTCGACCTCTTAAAAGGCGTCGGACTCGGGATGGCCGTCGCAACTTTTTTCATTTTGCGCAACAATCAGCGTTTCAAAAGCTCCTCTCGCTCTTCTGAGGGAGGGGACTGCAGCCCCGTGCTCACTAAAGAAATTCGCGACTTGTTGAGTCCGGAAGAAGCCGTGCAAATGTTGAAAGACGGCAACGCCCGCTTCGTCAACAATCTCAATCTCAACCGCAATTTGTTGAAGCAAATTAACGAGACTTCCGACCAGCAAAATCCTTTCGCCTTCGTCTTGAGCTGCATTGATTCACGCACCTCCGCCGAGTTAATTTTCGACCAAGGTTTGGGCGACATTTTCAGCTGCCGCATTGCCGGCAACGTGCTCAACGACGACATTGTCGGCAGCATGGAATTCGCCTGCAAGATCGCCGGCACCAAGCTGGTAATGGTTCTGGGGCACAGCGAATGTGGCGCGATTAAGGGCGCTTGTGCTCACGTTGAAATGGGGAAATTGACGGGACTACTACGCAAAATCAAACCAGCCGTGAAGACAGCAAAAGCCGAGTCGCGTCTTTTTGATTCTGAAGAGCCCATCTTCGTCGAAAAAGTCGCCGCGATTAACGTGCGCGACGTGACCAAACAAATCACCAAAGAAAGTAAAATCCTGCGCGAACTCCACGAAAAAGGCGAAATCGCAATCGTCTGCGGAATGTACGACGTAGCGACTGGGGTGGTTGATTTTTACTAAGAACCAGTCCTAAATCTCGCTGCAAAGCAAAATCAACATTGGGGACGGAATTTGTTAATTCCTCCCTTAAACCAACACCACGCAAAACATGAAAAAGCAAAAATCCGTACAAATCTTCGAAGACAAAAAAGTCAGAACCCTCTGGAGCATTGAGCAAGAAAAATGGTACTTTTCGATTGTGGATGCGGTTGCGGTTTTGACCGAGAGCCCCAATCCGCAGGTCTACTGGCGCGTAATGAAAAAAAGGCTCAAAGACGAAGGAAACCAAACCGTTACAAATTGTAACGGTTTCAAAATGCAGGCAGAAGACGGCAAGATGCGAATGACTGACGTCGCTGACACTGAGCAACTTTTCCGCCTAATCCAATCCATTCCCTCGCCAAAAGCAGAACCATTTAAACTTTGGCTGGCAAAGGTTGCGTCTGAGCGACTGGACGAAATGCAGGATCCCGAACTTTCAATCGACAGAGCCCTCAAGCAATATTTGCAGCTGGGATATTCACAAAGCTGGATCAATCAACGCCTCAAAAGCATTGAAATTCGCAAAGAGTTGACCGACGAGTGGAAAAATCGAGGACTAAAAGAAGGCGCACAATTCGCCACGCTCACCGACATTGTTACTCAAGCTTGGTCCGACAAAACCACCAAAGAATACAAGATCTTGAAAGGCCTAAAAAAAGAAAATCTGCGCGACAACATGACGAACACCGAGCTCATTTTAAACATGTTGGCCGAGGCTTCGACTAAAGATATTTCTCAAGCAACCGATCCAAAAACTTTTGCAGAAAGCAAAAAAATCGCCAAGCAGGGAGGCAATGTTGCCAAAGTTGCACTACGGGAATTGGAGAAAAAAACCGGCAAAAAAGTTGTGACAGCGCTGAATGCAAAAACTGTTTTAATTAAGTAATTGGCGCTGGAATTTTTTTACTAAAAAACCTCCACCAGCCCACGATCCAGCAAAAGCTGATTCAAATAAATCCCCGAATCCGCCACTTTTTGTGGATCTTTTTCTTTGCCTTTTTCGTCGAAAAAAATGTCGGCAATGTAGCGGCCGTAAATGTCGGTTTTGTTGGTTTTGACGATTAAAAACGGCACGTCTTTTAGAATTTTTTTCAAAGCCGCAGTACTGTTTTCGCCCTCGACAGTGCCGGCCTCAGCGGCGCTAATTTTGGCGAGACGGAGGATTTCGCGGTGACGAATTTCAAATCCCAAATCCAAAACCACGTGCAACGTGTCGCCGTCAATTACCTTCTCCAGAAAGGCTTTGTAGGTGTGAAGCTGGTGGAAATTTGCCGCCGATTTTTTTAAACCAAACTTCTCGCCTTTCTTGGTTACTTCAAAAATTCCGTCGCCACTAACCGTCGATTTAATTTCATTAAACACGTTGAAGCCACAATCTACAAAGGCTGCCGACGTGTCCGAAAATTTCCTGATTTTGTAAGTAAAAAGCTTTCCCCGTTCGAATTTTAATTTTTTGGCAGCGGATTTTTTTACGACG
>CANDYP010000086.1 GCA_947425005.1 Rickettsiales bacterium
ACGCGCCATTCAATGTTGTGTTTGCTCTTTTGGGGCATGATTTGTAAAAAATTAGACAAAATAAAATTCACTCCAACCACTCAAAATCATGATCGGAAAACTCCGCGGTTTTATTGACTCAATCACAGAAGACAAGTGCGTCATCGACGTTAACGGCGTGGGTTACGTCGTCTTTTTGTCCGGCAAAACTGCCGCTGCGCTAAAAACTTTTTCGCGAGAAAAAGAAATCTCGCTCATCATTGAAACCGCCGTCAAAGAAGACGCCATCGAGCTCTACGGTTTTGTTTCTGAAATCGAAAAAATCTGGTTTTTGGAATTAACCAAAGTGCAAGGCGTCGGCAACAAAATGGGCCAGAAAATTCTCAGCGCTTTGACGATTGAGGATCTAGCCAAAGCCTTAATTTCTTCCGACATCAAAACCTTCTCCAACATCTCGGGCATTGGTCCCAAACTGGCAACGCGCTTGACCACCGAATTAAAAGACAGTCCAAAAAAACTCGGAATCAGTTTCGATTTCGACGTCCAAAAATCCGAAAACTTCACCGAAATTTCCAACAACCATCTCGCCTCCGATGCCCTCTCCGCCCTAGAAAACCTAGGCTACAAAAAACACGACTGCCTGCGCGTAATCAACTTTTTACTCGAGGCAAATCCCCAAATTACTTTAGAAAACCTAATCACCTCAAGCTTGCGCGAACTCAGCAAAAATAAATTTTAACCACTCACCATGAACACACCAACCCTAGACCCAACCGAAATTTACTCCGCTTTTGATTGGAGCGAAGATTACGAACTAGAATTTAAATCCGCTCAAGGCGGCTTACCTCGTAGCTTGTGGGAAACCTACAGCGCCTTCGCCAATAGTAGCGGAGGAGTTATTTTACTTGGCGTCAAAGAAGATGGCACAGTTAGTGGAGTTGATAAAAATCTGATGCTGAAACTAAGAAAGAGCTTCTGGGATTCGATCAACAATCGCGAAAAAATTAGCACTAATTTAGTCAGCGAGAACGACGTCAGAGAAGTCAGCTGCGCATCAAAAACAGTTTTGGCAATTCGAATACCGCGAGCATCGCGTTACCAACGCCCAGTTTACGTCGGACAAAATCCACTCAGCGGAACATATCGTCGCAATTACGAGGGCGATTACCATTGTTCCGCACAAGAAGTCAGGCGCATGATGTCGGATTCTTTGGAAGAATCTGCCGACTCTAAAATCATGGAAGGATTTACATTGGATGACTTAGACAGTCGCAGCCTTCAAGAATATCGCAATCGCTTCTCTTCTTTTAAACCTACGCATGCCTGGCTGAATGAAGATGCAAAAGGATTTTTAACCAAAATTGGCGGCTGGAAAAAGGAGAGAAATGGCGACAAGGAGGGAATTACACTAGCTGCAATTCTTATGCTTGGCACAGACGAAACGATCCGAGATGCCCTACCTCAGTACCAAATAAATTATTACGAGAAACTTTCTTCAGATCCGAAAACGCGCTGGACCGATCGCATTACCACTGATGGCACTTGGAACGCCAACCTTTTTCAGTTTTACTTAAGAGTGTCGCAACGACTCACTCAAGATCTAAAACTACCATTTCAATTAGACGAAAATTTATTTCGCAAAGGAGAGACCGAAGCTCATGAAGCTGTTCGTGAAGCGCTTGTAAACTCCATTATTCACGCAGATTATTGCGGACAAGGCGGCATCATCATTGAGAAAAAACGTGATCAGTTCGAATTTTCTAATCCCGGCTCATTATTGATTTCCAAGAGCCAGTTAATTGATCAGAAATCACGAAATAGCATTAGTGAATGCCGTAATAAAACCCTCCAACATATGTTCACAATGATTGGTGCGGCAGAAAAAGCCGGATCCGGAATTGATAAAATTTACCGCGGCTGGGAATCTCAACATTGGCGTAAGCCGGCAGTAAATGAATTTTTTCAGCCGGACCGTGTTTATTGGACGCTACAAATGATTAGCCTGATCCCAGAAGAGTCTTTGACTCGTCTCGAGAAATATCTTGGTACAAAATTTAAGAATCTTGGAGAATTTGAGGTTCAGGCTCTGGTGGCAGCAGACGTTGAGGGGCACGTAACCAACACCAGAATGTGCCAAATTACTAACCGACATCCTTCGGATGTGACAAAGCTGCTACAGTCTCTAGTATCTCAAAATATACTCGTTCCTGAGGGCAAGAGCCGATGGACTAAATACAGACCCAGCTTGGCATTTAAGAATGGCGACTTAGCACTTAAGGAAAATGACTTAGCACTTAAGGAGGATGACTTAGCACTTAAGGAAAATGACTTAGCGCTTAAGCAGCTTTCAGAAGAAGATTTGCTGATTCTAAAAAAGGGACGAATGAACCCAGAATTAAGGAAAAATATCATCCTAAAATTGTGCAAAAATCAGTGGCTTACTCGCAAGCAACTGGGTCATTTACTTAATCGCAATCCTAGCAGCTTACGAAAAATTCTAACGCCGATGGTTGAACAAAGAACTCTACATCTACTCCACCCAGACAAACCAAACAGAGTCGATCAAGCTTACAGAACCAACACTTCTAACTCTTAACCAAAAATGTCCAAAAACGAAAATTTAAATCCGGTTAAGCTGGAAGAAGAGCGCAGTGACAATCTGTTGCGGCCGAATTATTTGCGGGATTTTTTGGGACAGGAGAAGCTCAAAGAGAATCTCGGAATTTTTATTCAGGCGGCGAAAAATCGCGGTGACGCGCTGGATCACACTTTGTTTTACGGGCCTCCGGGCTTAGGCAAAACCACCCTCGCCCAAATCATTGCGCACGAAATGGGGGTCGGATTTAAAGGCACGGCCGGGCCGGTAATTACAAAATCGGGCGACCTCGCAGCCTTGCTCACCAACCTTCAAGAGGGCGACATCTTCTTCATCGACGAGATTCACCGCCTCAACAAAAACGTCGAAGAAGTGCTCTACAGCGCGATGGAGGACTTCAAGCTCGACATCATCATCGGCGAAGGTCCGGCGGCGCGCGCCATTAAAATCGACTTGCCGAAATTCACGTTGGTCGGCGCCACCACGCGCATTGGGCTGATCGCCAATCCACTCAAAGACCGCTTCGGCATTCCACTGCGCATTAATTTTTACACCGATTTGGAACTCGAACAAATCGTGCTGCGCGACGCCAAAATTTTAGGAATTGAAATTGAAAAAGACGCCGCTTTTGAAATCGCCCGCAGATCCCGCGGCACGCCAAGAATCGCCATTCGCCTGCTCAAACGCGTGCGCGATTTTGTCTCTGCTGCCGGCCAAAAAACCGTCACCCGCGAAATCGCCGACAGCTCTCTGAAGCGCTTGGAGATTGACGGGGTTGGTCTCGACGCCTCCGACTACCGCTACCTCCTCTTCATCGCGAAGAACTACCGCGGCGGCCCCGTCGGCATCGACACCATCGCCTCCGCCATCTCGGAAGAAAAGGATTCCGTCGAAGACACCATCGAGCCTTTCCTCATCCAAAAAGGCTTCGTCGAAAAAACCCCTCGTGGCCGCGTGTTAACTGAAGCGGCAATTAAACATTTGGGCCTCTAGTTGTAATTTCGCGGGGTCGCAACTTATAAAATCGCGGTAGTTCAACTTATAAAATCGCGGATTTTCTATTTACAAAATCGCGGGGTGTGTGTTATTAAAATTGTCGGGAATAAAAACTCTCATTTTTAATATTTTTTCACTCATTCAATGTCTCAAGGCAAATACACTCGTTGGCAAATTGACGTTGTCAAAAAAGCTTTAAAATCACGTCGCATCTTGGTTTTAGCCGGTCCGCGCCAATGCGGCAAAACCACTTTGGCAAAACAATTAGCCTCTGCAGACACAATCTACAGAACCCTCGACGACGTCACCTTGCTGGCGGCAGCGCAGGCAGATCCGCACGGATTTATTGCCCACGACAAAAACTTAATGATTATTGACGAGGTGCAGCGCGCGCCGATGTTGCTTCAAGCTTTGAAGCAAGACGTTGACGTCAACCAAAAATTCGGCAGATTTTTACTCACCGGTTCCGCGAATATTCAATCTTTGCCAGGCGTTTCGGAGTCGCTAGCTGGCAGGGTTCGCAAGGTTCGTCTGCGCCCACTAACCCAGGGGGAAATATTAGCAACCAGGCCCAACTTTTTGAAATCGGCTTTCGCGCAAAAATTCAAAACTGCGAAAGATTCCGCCAAAAAAACCAAAGATGCTTACCTCAAAATAGCCTTGAAAGGCGGCTATCCCGAGGCGCTAAGAGCCAAAGAAAAAGAGGCAAAACGTTGGCACAAAGATTATTTGAACGCCTTGATCGAGCGCGATTTGCAAGACATCCTCAACATCAAACGTCACGACAGCATGCATAAATTGCTGGAAATTTTGGCCGCGTGGTCGAGTAAATTTATGGATATTTCCGCAATTGGCTCCGGACTTTCTTTGTCGCGCCCTACTTTAGAATCTTACATCAATGCCTTGGAAGCGCTTTATTTAGTAGAGCGCGTCCGACCTTGGCCAAAAACGGATTACGATCGCGCCAGCAAGCAGGATAAATTATTTATGACTGATACGGGATTGATGTCTGCCATACTTCGCTGGCAATTTGATAAGGTACGCTTGGATGGTGAAAAAAACGGCAAGCTGATTGAAACTTTTGTTTTTACGGAACTAGCGGCAATCATTGATTCGCAGGAAGACGAGTACCAGCTCTACCACTACCGCGATCGCGAGAAGCACGAGGTTGATTTTGTAATTGAAAATGAAGATGAGGACATTCTCGGAATCGAAGTGAAAGCGGGCTCTCTGGTTAATTCAGACAGCTTCAAACACCTAAAATGGTTTAAAGAAAACATCGCCAAAGAACGAAAATTTATTGGAATAGTTTTCTACACCGGCGACAACATTGTTTCATTTGGCGAGGGATTTTGGGCAGTGCCGATTAGTGCATTGTGGCAATAAAGTTTTTGGAACTTTTGAGTTAAGCTTAATGCTCAGTCAAGCCCCCCTGATAAGGGGGGTTTGACTGAGAGCCTTATTCAGGATTGACATCCAAAAGAATACCGACTTAGAGTACACTTTTACCTTACCAATTAGGAGGCACAAATGAGATCATTAGAAAAACACCCCAAAACCAAAACCAGCTTTTACATTTACGACGACTTAAAAGCCAAAATGGCCAAGCTCGTGCCAAGCGGCAAGCAGACTGAGTTCGTCAACGATTCGCTGCAAGAAATTTTGGAAAGAATGGAGAAGGGAAAAGCAAAAATCCTTGCGCTGCAAGAGTTGGATGCAATCAAGCCCGTTAAAAGAAAAGGCACCGCAAGGCAGGCTTTGGAAAAATCGAGAGAAGAAAGAAATAAATCGCTTTTAAAAAACATCAAAAAATAACCCTTCAAAACATGACCTCCAAACAATTAGTCGTTGATTCCTGCGTATTCGTTAAGCTCTTCCTTGACGAGGGCGATCAAAAAAACGCCGTGGAGTTTTTTAAAAAAATAATCTCTAGCGGCGCTGAGGTTTACGTTCCCAAATTATTTATTTACGAAGTGCTCAGCATCTGCTCGTTAAAAAAAATCGACGCACAAAAAATTTTGTCAGTTTTAAATCGTCACAGAAAACTTTATTTGCAGGTAGTTGACCCGGAAGATTCATTGTTACTCTCCGCCACAGAAATGACCAAACGCGGCCACCTCAAATCCGGCTACCCCTCATTCTACGACTGCTCTTACCACGCTTTAGCAATCGAGAAAAAATGCACCTTCATCACCTCCGACGCCAAACATTTTGCCAAAACCAAAAACCTCGGCTCAGTTAAATTGTTTGAGAAAATTGATTTGGATGATTTATTTTAAAAATACTTCGTCGAAAAAACTTAATGCGCGCAGGTTTTAACTACACCCAAACAACAACCAACTCACCAACGCCATGCCTCAAGCCCCATCTCAATTACAAAAAATGAAATTTACTCGTACTAAGAAATTAGTGTTTTTTAACAATAAAGGCG
>CANDYP010000087.1 GCA_947425005.1 Rickettsiales bacterium
TAAGCCCCCCTGATAAGGGGGGTAGGGGGGTTTCTCGTCCCAAACTCAGCCTCAAAAAATCAAGAATTTAGTCTCAGAAAATTTATTGACTTCAGCAAAAAGCAACTCTAGAAATCCGCCCTCTTTTTTACCCCTCCGATCTTCTCACATCAAGAACAGCGACAATTTATTGGGACGTAGCCAAGTGGTAAGGCAACGGGTTTTGATCCCGTCATGCGTAGGTTCGAATCCTTCCGTCCCAACCACCCACTTACACAACTTCACACTTTTTAGATAAAATTTTCTTCATCCCTTTTGAGGTGGCTAAAGCAATTATTGCAGCCCCGAGAAGAAACGGGATGCTTGCAATATCTTGTCCGGTTGCTTCAAAAATGACGACTGCTGCGGTGATTGGTTCGCCCAATACTGCTCCCAAAAATGCTGCCATTCCGATTAGTAGAAAAACCCCAATATCGGCGCCGGGCGTTAAAGTGCTGACTATCGAGCCAATGCCGGTGCCGATTGCCATTGCCGGGGCGATTAATCCGCCGGCGCAACCGGAAGCAAAAGTGATGACAGTGTTTAAAATTCTGCCTCCCACTTCTTTGTAGGAAAGAATGGAAGTGGGGTTTGAGAGCGCTTCTTGTGCGGTGTAAATGCCGCCGCTGAAAGAATAGATGCCACAGTAAAAATTAATGAATGCCACGGCAAAGCCGGCAATTAATGGAACGGTGTGCCACCAGTTTGATTTGATGCCCGATAGTCTTAAGTAAAAATAATTATTGGCCGACTGAAAAATGAGTGCCAGAAATCCGCAAGTAACTGCCGTAAAAATTAGTAACCACGATTCGCTTTGAAGCCGGAAGATTAGGTTGTGGAAGTTAAATAGTGGATTAGGTCGGTGAAAAATTATGGTGACGATTGAAATGATGATCAGCGTCCACAAAATATTTTTTTTGAAATTTTGAAATTTGGTTTTGGACAGTTTTTCAATTACAAAAACAATGCCGGCGATCGGCGTATTGAAGGCGATGGCAAGTCCAGTGGCAGTACCGGCTAAAACCCAAGTTTCCAAATTAATTTGCGGCAGAAATTTTTTGTAGCGATGAGACAAGGTGGCGAAAATTCCTGCAGACATGTGGACTGAGGGGCCTTCTTTTCCCAAGGCGCCACCACCAAAAGTGGAGATCAAAGAGCTGATCGCTTTAATCATTACCACGCGGATGCCTAACATCGAAGAAACTTTTCTAAAATTGTCGGGATCGTTTTTTAACTCATAAAGTGCTGACTGCAGTTTATGTCCTGATGCGTTGGGAGAGTAACGACGGCACAAGTAAGCCGAGATCCAGAAAAAAGACGGGGTGATGAAAAAAGTAAGTATCGGATGATCGAGCAATCTGCGTTTGGCCAGTATACCAAGGTCATCGAAGAGGTAGCAATATCGGATGATGAATAAGGCGGTGACGATTACGACAAGAATCGTCAGCACGAACATCGGAATATTAACGTGATTTTTTGACTGAATGGGCATCTTCAAATTATTGCTCAGCGGCAGAGCATTGTCTGCCGATTTGGGAGCCGACTTTAAATTCTTTGCCGGCTTTAAGATCTTCCAGAATTTGTAAGAAATTTTCTGAAGTTAAATCTTCGGCGAAATCGTCGTTGATTTGTACGACAGGAGCGTTGACGCAAGCGCCCAAACACTCAACTTCTTTCAAAGTGAATGTGCCATCCAAAGTGGTGGCATCCATTTCAATGCCCAATTTTTCTTTACAATCTTTGATGATTTTGTCGATGCCGCGCAGCATGCAGGGCGTGGTTTTGCAGAATTGCAGTAAATATTTTCCGACCGGTTTTAAGTTGTACATCGTGTAAAAACTGGCGACTTCGTAAACTTTAATTTCCGGCATTTTTAAAGTTTCAGCGATGGTCGCGATCACATCTTTGGAGATCCAATTTTCATTTTGTCTTTGAGCTAAATCGAGTAGCGGCATCACGGCGGATTTTTGTCTGTCGGCCGGATATTTGGCGAGAATTTTGCTAACTTCTTTTTGGTTTTCTGCGTTGAAGTGGAAGGTCATGTCTTAGTTGTTGGTTGATGGTTGTTAGTGGTTGATGGTTGTTGGCCGGGCTACTCTGTAAGATGTTTTACTAACAACTATCAACCAACAACCATCAACTATTTTACGTTTTTCCAAACTGCTTTTTTGGCGGCGATTAAAATTACCAACAAAAGCCCCAAGAAAATCATGGTGCGCACGCCCATTTTTTTACGGTGTTCGGTTTCCGGTTCCGCAGCCCATTGCAAGAAATTTACTACGTCGATTACCATTTGTTCTTTGGTGGCTGTAGTGCCGTCCCCGTAGGTTACTTGACCATCGTCAGAGATCGGCGCCGGCATTGAAATTTGGCGACCTTCGAAATACGGATTGTAATTTTTGCCCTCATTCATGTGGAAGCCTTCCGGCGCATCGGTGAAGCCTGTGATCAAAGAGTAGACGTAGTTCGCGCCGTCGTGACGAGCTTTAATAATTAAAGATAAATCTGGAGGGAAGGCGCCGCCGTTGGCTGAACGGGCCGCTTGCTCATTGGCGTAGGGTCCGACGAAGTGGTCAGAGGGCAGGCCGGGGCGATCAAACATTTCGCCGTCATCATTCGGTCCGTCAGTGACAGAGGCTTCGGAGGCGATTTGTTTTACTTCTGCTTCAGAAAATCCAACTTCAGCTAAATCGCGGTAAGCTACTAGTTTCAAGCTGTGACAAGCGGCGCAAACTTCTTTGTAAACTTGAAAGCCGCGTTGAATTGAAGCGCGATCGAAGCGTCCGAAAAAATTGTCGAATTCCCACTTCATTTGTTGGGGGTGAAGCGCCGAGGTGCTAAGCGGATCGGCAGCATTGTGACCACCGTCATTGGCGAAGGCGAGGGTTGGAATTAATACGAGAATTAAAAAAAGTTTTTTCATTTTTGTTTTGTGTTTTTTGTGTGACCTAATCCCAAACCGGTGGTTTCAACGAAGCTCAACCAAAGGCTTTTAACGGTTTTGCTAGTTTTAAAATTTATAAAATTTCTTCGCGAAATCGACGACTTTGCCATTTTTAATTTCCACGCCTTCTGATTTTAGGAGTGCGATTTTTTTCTCAACTCCGAAAGCGTAACCGCTAACTCCGCCGTCAGCCCGAACCACGCGGTGGCACGGTACTTGCGGCGCATTCGGATTAGCGCCGACAATTTGTCCGACGGCGCGGTAGCCTTTAGTCTTCAACTTGTCGGCCAAAACTTTGTAAGTCGTAACTTTGCCTTTGGGAATTTCTTTTAGCAGTTCGTAAAGTTTCGCAGAATTAATGCCCATGCTTGCTTTGGTAGTGTTCGTCGATTGATTCGGGAAGCGGTAAAGTTTTTTCAAACTTCGGCAAATTGGGCAAAATTAATAAAAAGTAAGCGTAGTAATAAAAAGTGGCGAAGCGGGAAGCCCAGATGTACCAACCTTCGGCCGGAGATTTTCCGAGCCAGCCCAAGAAAATGAAATTCAAAATGAAGAGAATAAAAACTTTTTGAAAAAGCGGGCGATAGGCGCCGGATTTGACTTGCGAGCGATCCAAGAAAGGCAAAGCGAACAACATTGCAATGGCGCCAAACATCATCAAGACGCCGCCGAGCTTGTCCGGCACTGCGCGCAAAATGGCGTAGAACGGCAAGAAGTACCATTCAGGAACGATGTGAGCTGGCGTTACCATTGGGTTGGCAGGGATGTAGTTGTCGGGATGTCCCAAAGAATTTGGGTAGAAAAATAAGAAATATCCGAAGACCAAAAAGAAAACCACGAAGCCCACCATGTCTTTGATGGTGAAGTAAGGGTGGAAGGGGATCGAGTCTTTTTTGGTTTTGATTTCAACGCCGGCAGGGTTGTTGGAGCCTACAGTGTGAAGCGCTACCAAGTGCAGCAAGACTGCGCCGACAACTAAAAATGGCAGCAAGAAATGCAGCGAAAAAAAGCGATTTAGGGTGGGATTGTCAACCGAGTAACCGCCCCAAAGCCAAGTTACAATTGACTTGCCGACAATGGGCAGCGCCGAAAATAAATTGGTGATTACGGTGGCGCCCCAGAAACTCATTTGCCCCCAAGGCAAGACGTAGCCCATGAAAGCCGTGGCCATTGCGAGCAAAAAGATCACGATTCCAACCCACCACAAAAGTTCGCGCGGTGCTTTGTACGAGCCGTAATAAAGGCCGCGGGCGATGTGAGCGTAAAGTGCGACAAAAAACATTGAAGCGCCTACGGCGTGAATGTAGCGAATAAGCCAGCCGTAGCGCACGTCGCGCATGATGTGCTCAACTGAGGCAAAAGCCAATTGAGTGTTGGCGACGTAATGCATTGACAGGAAAAGCCCGCTCAAAATTTGTACGACTAAAGCAATGCCGGCGATGGATCCGAAGCTCCACCAGTAACTTAAATTTTTCGGGTAAGGATGTTTGAAAAGCGTGTCTTCAAGCGTGCTAATAATCGGCAACCGATCATTAACCCACTTCGCAACTTTCGATTTCTCGGTAAGTGATTTCTCAAAATCGTTCTGAATGTGATTGGTCATAAATTGATTTTTTGTTTAACCCTCTTTGCAAAAGAGGGTGGCACACCGTAAGGCGTGACGGGTGATTTGTGGGGGCGGGAGAGATTTTTGACCGTGCTCTGGACAAGAAATCCTCCGGCGCTACGCGCCACCTCCTTTTGCAAAGGAGGCCGTACCTCATCCGATTTTAATTTTTGTGTCAGAGATAAATTCGTAAGGTGGAATTTCTAAATTTCTTGGAGCGGGGCCTTTTCTGATGCGGGCGGAAGTGTCGTATTGCGAACCGTGACAAGGGCAGAACCAACCTTTGTAATCACCTTGTCCTGCGATTGGAATGCAACCTAAATGAGTGCAGATTTCAATCGTGACGAGCCACTCTTCTTTGCCGGCTTTGACGCGATCAGAATCTTTTTGGGGGTCGCGCAGCTCGGCCAAATCAACTGCCTCAGCTTCTTGAATTTCTACGGAAGTGCGTCTTCTAATTGAAACTGGCTTGCCGCGCCACATCACTTTTTTTTCTTCGCCTAATTTAATATTGGAAATGTCGACTTCGGTGGAAGCTAAAGCCTGCACGTCGTCTGACGGATTCATGCTGTCGATGAAGGGCAAGATCGCGCAAGCGGCGCCAATGCCGGCTGCTGTGTAAGCGGTAGTCGTAAGCAACTTACGGCGGCTCTCATTTTTGAGTTCGGGGGATTTCTCGGACATTAATTTGGGAAAATTTTTTGAGGAAAAAAGAGTCGCGTTTTTTAGGCGCGTGCTCCAATTTATCAACCCGAAATACTCAAAAATAATTCTCCCAAAAAATGACAATTCTCAAAATCAAAAAACTTGAAAACGGTAAAGATTTGCCTTTGCCGAAATATGAAACTGCTGGCAGCGCTGGAATGGACTTACTCGCGGCCATTGACGCAGAAATTATTGTAAAACCCGGCGAAGTAAAATTAGTAAAAACCGGAATTGCTTTTGCTTTAGAAAAAGGTTTCGAAGCGCAAGTGCGTCCGAGATCGGGTCTGGCTTTGAAAAATGGAATCACGGTTTTGAATACTCCCGGAACCATAGATTCAGACTATCGCGGCGAAGTTTGTGTGATTTTAATTAACCACTCCCAAGTTGATTTTACGGTCACGAGAGGTATGAGAATTGCTCAAGTTGTAATCGCCAGATACGAGCAAGCCGAAGTTGTTGAAGTAGAAAATTTAGATGAAACTGCGCGCGGCAGTAATGGATTTGGTTCGACTGGAAAGTAATAATTAAGCTCGATTTAGACCCTCTGACAATTGCTTTAGCAATTGCAACTCACACAAAAATTAAAAAATAATTTTGTGAGTACAAGGGGGGTAGGGGGGTTTCTCGTCACAACTTACTCTG
>CANDYP010000088.1 GCA_947425005.1 Rickettsiales bacterium
TCAGGGGGGCTTGATCGAGTTCGGTTTAAGGCCCCCCTGACAAGGGGGGTAGGGGGGTTTCTCATCCCAACTTCAATCCGAAACAACATGATCCCCCGCTACTCCCGCCCCGAAATGACCGCAATCTGGTCGCAAGAAAATAAATACCAAATCTGGTTCGACATCGAAATCTACGCGCTCGAAGCGTTAGAAAAGCTTGGCATTGCTGATGCCGGCTCTTCCACGCGCATCCGCGAAAATTTCGCCAAAGCCGGCGGAAAGTTTGACTCAGCGCGGGTTGACGAAATCGAATCGGTCACCAAACACGACGTCATCGCCTTCCTCACTCACCTCGCAGAATTAGTCGGCGAAAATTCGCGCTTCGTTCATTTAGGAATGACCAGCTCCGACGTCCTCGATACCTGCCTTTCGGCCCAACTCTCTCAAGCTTCCGACATTCTAATCAACGATCTCGAAAGACTTCTAGCTGCCATTAAAAAACGTGCCTTTGAACATAAAAACACCGTTTGCGTCGGACGTTCGCACGGCATCCACGCTGAGCCCATCACCTTCGGCCTCAAGCTTGCACGCTTCTACGCCGAGTTCGAAAGAAACCTCTCGCGCCTTAAAGCCGCTCAAAAAGAAATCGCGGTTTGCGCCATTTCCGGCGCGGTTGGAACCTTCGCCAATGTCGATCCTTTTGTGCAAAAATACGTTGCCGAAAAAATGGGTTTGGCGGAAGAAACCGTGTCGAGCCAGATCATTCCAAGAGACCGCCACGCCACGTATTTCGCGGTTCTGGGCGTCATCGCCTCTTCAGTCGAAAATCTGGCAATCGAGATCAGGCACTTGCAACGCACCGAAGTTTTGGAAGCAGAAGAATTTTTTTCCAAAGGCCAAAAAGGCTCGTCGGCAATGCCTCACAAAAGAAATCCGGTTCTGAGTGAAAACCTCACAGGCTTGGCGCGCATGGTGCGCAGTGCCGTGGTGCCGGCAATGGAAAATGTAGCTAGTTGGCACGAGCGCGATATTTCGCACTCTTCCGTCGAAAGAATGATCGCGCCGGACACTACAGTAACATTGGATTTCGCGCTTAATCGTTTAGTCGGTTTGATTGAAAATTTAGTCGTACACGACAAAAACATGCAGAAAAATTTAGACAAATTAGGCGGCTTGGTTTTCTCGCAACGTGTACTTTTAACCTTGATCGAGGAAGCCAAAATCTCTCGCGAAGACGCTTACAAAATCGTACAAACTAACGCGATGAAAATCTGGGCGGGCGAGTCCACAAGCTTCTTAGAGCTACTAAAATCTGACCAAGAAGTGTCGTCAAAATTAAGCGACAAAAAACTCGAAGAAATCTTCGACATCTCCTACCACACCAAAAATATCGACCACATTTTTAAACAAGTTTTCAAAAACTAAGCCCGCATGAAATTTTACGATTGCGTTGTAATCGGCGCTGGTGCTGCGGGGTTGATGTGTGCGGCTACTGGCTCGCAGCGCGGTCGTAAAGTGTTGCTGGTGGATCACGCGAAAGCGGTGGGCGAAAAAATTCGCATCTCGGGGGGAGGGCGTTGCAACTTTACGAATCTGTACACTTCTCCCAAAAATTTCATTTCACAAAATCCGTATTTCTGTGTTTCGGCCTTGAAACGCTTCACTCAAAACGACTTCATTACTTTGGTGCAAAAATACCAAATCGCTTTTCACGAAAAAACTTTAGGCCAACTTTTTTGTGATATTTCTTCGAAGCAGATTGTGGAGATGCTGCTGCAAGAGTGCGCGGATGTTGAGATTAAACTCGAAACTGCAGTGAGCGAAATAAAAAAATCTGAAAATTTTTTTGAAATGAGAATCGGCAACGAGTCGGTGCAATGCCAATCCTTGGTGATTGCAACGGGCGGATTGTCGATTCCAAAAATGGGCGCGACCGGCTTTGGTTATGACGTGGCGCGACAGTTCGGTTTGAAAGTTAAACAAACAATTCCGGCGCTCGTGCCGTTTACTTTGGCAGAAGAAGTTTTGTGCGAGACTAGAAATTTTTCTGGCGTTGCGGTTGATGCTGTGGTTTCTTGCGGCAAAATAAATTTCCGTGAAGCGCTTTTGTTTACCCATCGCGGACTGAGCGGCCCAGCCATTTTGCAGATTTCTTCTTACTGGAAACATGGCGAAAAAATCGTCGTAAATCTGGCGCCGGAAATTGATGTTTTAGCGCGTTTGCAAGCAGAAAAAAAATTGAAACCAAAACAGGAATTACAAAATTTTCTCAGCGCTTTTTTGCCGAAAAGTTTGGCGAATTATTTGACGGAGAAAAGTCGACACGAAGGAAATCTGGCTGATCTTTCTAACCAAAAAATCAAAGAAATTGCTGATTCAGTAAATTGCTGGAGCGTGATCCCAGACGGCACCGAAGGCTTTGCCAAAGCTGAAGTAACTCTGGGCGGAATTGACTCGGACGAAATTTCTTCCAAAAATTTTGAAAGCAAAAAAGTTCCAAATTTATTTTTTATCGGCGAAGTTTTGGATGTGACTGGCTGGCTGGGAGGCTTTAATTTTCAATGGGCTTGGGCCTCGGGTAGAGCGGCAGGGGAGTGTGTTTAAAAGGATTGATGATTGTGGTTGGTAATCAGAATTAGTTTAATCTAGTTTGAGTGTGACTCTAGAAACCCCCCTACCCCCTTTGTCAGGGGGGCTTTCATCGAGCTCGGTTTAAGCCACCCTGACAAGGGGGGGTAGGGGGGTTTCTTTAGTTTAGTGGGTAATCTAAAAAAAATAAAAAATGACAACAAACGACAAAAAAATTCCGGAATTCAAACCAGTAAAAAAACTTTCTCCATTCATTGGCGATCCACACAACAGTAGGGGCGGTGGTAAAGGTAAAAAAAGTGGGGGCTCGGATAATTTTGCCGGCGTGCAAAAATCAAGCGCCAAATCAAGCGTCAAAAAAGGCGGTAGCGGAGATCGTTAATTTTCGTAATTCTTCGCCGCTAATGTTGCGGCATCCTGCCCTTCTCACATCTTCAGAACCTGCTTAGAACCTTTTTTAATCCAAGATTTCGCCCTGTTTTGGCTTATTTTTTGAAAAAATTTTTCAAAATATATCCTGATATTTATCAAAATTTTTCCAAAAAAGCGCTCAAAACATGTCAAAATCTGGGATTAAAAAAGATCCTAAACAGGTTCTCAAAAAAGTTTTCGGTTACGATCAATTTCGCGGCGCTCAGGAAGAAATAATTGGCGAGGTAATTGCCGGCAAAAGTTGTTTCGTGCTAATGCCAACAGGCGGCGGCAAGTCGCTCTGTTACCAAATTCCGGCTTTGTGTTTGGAGGGTGTGGCGATTGTAATTTCGCCGTTAATTGCGCTGATGCAAGATCAAGTAAGTGCTTTAACGCAGGCGGGAGTAAATGCCGCAGCAATCAACTCTTCGATGTCGGCGGCGGAAGTTTGGGAAGTGAAGAATCTCGTCAAAGAAAATAAACTCGATTTGCTCTACGTAGCACCGGAACGGCTGCTAATGCCGGAATTTTTGGAATCACTCACCGACGTAAAAATTTCGCTCTTCGCCATTGACGAGGCGCATTGTGTTTCGCAGTGGGGACACGATTTCCGGCCGGTTTACACCGAGCTAAAAATTCTCGCGCAAAAATTTCCCGACGTCCCGCGCATTGCTCTCACGGCTACTGCAGACGCTCCCACCCGCAAAGATATTGTGCAGCGTTTGGCGCTTGAAGATGCCAAAATTTTTGTCGCTGGTTTTGATCGGCCCAACATCACTTACACGATTGCGACGCGCCAAAATTCCAAAAAACAGCTGCTCGATTTCCTCAAAGAAAATCACCAAAATAACAGCGGAATCGTTTACTGCCTGTCGCGTAAATCTGTTGAAGAAACGGCGGTGTGGTTGAAAGGTGAGGGTTACAACGCCTTCGCTTACCACGGTGCAATGGCGGCGGATCTGCGGCGCAAAAATCAAGAAAAATTTCTACTGCAAGACGGCGTAATCATGGTGGCGACAATCGCCTTTGGCATGGGGATCGACAAGCCTGACGTGCGTTTTGTTGCTCACTTAAACATCCCAAAAAATATTGAATCTTACTACCAAGAAACTGGTCGGGCTGGTCGCGACGGACTTCCGGCCGATGCTTGGATGTCCTACGGATTAGCGGATGTAGCGCTGCAGCGAAATTTTATTGAAGAGTCCAATGCTGATGAAAATCAAAAAAGAATCGAACGTCAGAAATTAAATTCTTTGCTCGGTTTGTGCGAAGCTTCCACCTGTCGCCGCCAAATTTTACTCGAATATTTTGGCGACAAATCTGAACCCTGCGGCAATTGCGACAATTGTTTGAATCGGCCCGAAACCTTTGATGCGACTGTCGCGGCGCAGAAAGCGATTTCTTGCGTTTACCGCACCGAGCAAAGATTTGGTGTCGGATATTTAATTGATGTTTTGCTCGGAAATTCTGACGAGCGCATCCAAAATTTCGGCCACGATCAAATCAGCACTTTCGGCATCGGGAAAGAATTTAGCAAAGTTGAGTGGCAAGGAATCTTCCGCCAACTAATTGCCACAAACCTGCTGAAGGTTGATATTGAAGGCTTCGGCGGGATTAAGATTACGGAAGCCGGCAGAAAATTTTTGCAGGAAAGGGGTTCGATTCAAATGCGAAAAGTTGCCGCAAAAGTGAAAACAAAATCGGTTGCGAAGTTCAGCGAAAAAACAAAAACCAAAATTATTTTTGCGCTGGAAAGTGATTTTGAAAATGAACTTTTTGCCAAGTTAAAAGCCAAAAGAATGGAAATCGCCAAAGAGCAGCGCGTCCCACCTTACGTGGTTTTCCACGACAAAACTTTGATTGAAATGGCGAAGCTTCGTCCCGAATCTTTAGCGGCAATGACCAAGATCAGCGGTGTTGGCGAAGCCAAGGTTAAGAAATACGGCGAGATTTTTTTGCAGATTGTGAATGGATAAAACTGCCACCTGACGAGAAGAGCTCAGTTCAAGCCCCCCTGATAAGGGGGGTAGGGGGGTTTCTTATCGCAAACTCGTAATAAAAAAATTTTGTTAAATATTCTGAACTTGTGACGAAAAACCCCCCTACCCCCCTTATCAGGGGGGCTTGAACTGAGCGACTGGGTGACTGAGGCGTAATTAAAAAAATTTAGAGAAAAACATGTACAACAAAGAAATCAAAAAGCTGCTGAGCAGTGAGAGCGCCTCCATCTCCAAGCTTCATAAAATCGTCGCGGAAAGCATCGATCAGGAGAAGTTGATCATTAATAATCTGGTTCATCCGATCGACGAAATGTTAACGCCAAGATTGAAAGCTGTCTAAAAACTCTAAGATTTTTCTTCGACAAAAGTGAGTGAGATTGAATTGACGCAGTAGCGGGCGTCTTTACTGGTCAGCCTCTCGCCGTGAAAAATATGGCCCAAATGGCCGTCACATTTTTTGCATAAAATTTCGGTGCGGCGACCATCTAAATCTAAAACTTTTTTGACCGAATCAGAAACCTCGTCGTCAAAACTAGGCCAACCGCAGCCGGAATTAAACTGGTCTTGAGTGGTAAAAAGTTCGGTGCCGCATTGCTTGCACAGATATTTTCCGCGGCGATTATTTTCGTAAAATTCGCCGCTAAATGGTGCTTCGGTGCCTTTGTGTAGAATCACTCGCGCTTCTTCCGGTGTTAGTTTGTTTAAGTTCATAAATTTACCTTTTTATTAAATGTTGCGATTCAAAAATTTTTCTGTCGCCACGGCAATCACTTTGTTCATAATTGCGGTAGGCGCTTTGTTTGTAAGGCTCTACGGCCTTAGCGAATATGCCTTCAACGATGACGAGCTCTGGCATTTAGTCGTCGCCGATCAGAAAAGTCTCTGGGATGTCATCCAATTTAATTTCCGCGAAGAAGTCCACCCGCCCT
>CANDYP010000089.1 GCA_947425005.1 Rickettsiales bacterium
TTGATTCCAAAAAGTCCGTAATTTTCGACGAAGCCGAAAATCGCCTCCACGCGCAGAAGGCGATTCTGGTTTATTTGATGAGCTGAAGTTTGCCTGGGTTTGAGTTCATGACGAGAAACCCCCCTACCCCCCTTATCAGGGGGGGCTTTGATCGAGTTCGGTTTAAGCCCCCCTGATAAGGGGGGTAGGGGGGTTTCTCGTCAGAAACTCTTTCTCTAAAATGCCTCCATCTCCCTCAATCCCCCTCCTCCAATACCTTCAAAATTCCCTCACAAACCCCTTCAAAATTATTCCTCACATCAAAATTACTAAACCGAATTACTCTAATTCCAAACTCTCCCAGTCTCCTACTTCTCGTTTTATCCCGTCTCACAGCCTCGCTGCCAACATGAGTTTCTCCATCCACCTCAATCGCTAGTAATTTTTTTGAGCAGTAAAAATCAACGACGTAGCCGGCTAATGGTTTTTGTTTGGTAAATTTAAAAGGGAGGGTGGTTAGGAATTCGAACCAGAGTTTTTTCTCAAAAGGGGTGAGGTTTTTTCTTAAGAGGCGGGATTTGGATTTTAGGGTTGGGTTGTAGGGGATGAGCGCATGCCGGTCATGGGGGTTTCTCGTCAGGGATTCATTGTCAAAGAAGGTCTGGTTTTCTTAAGTCGAGAATTTTATCGGCCCTTCGGCGCGGCCGTTGATGAACTGATCCAGATGGGCGTTGCCGGATGAATCCAAATCTTTCACATCGCCAAACCAAATGATTTTTCCTTCAAAAAGCATTGCAATTTTGTCGGCGATTTTGCGGGCGGAGCGCATGTCGTGAGTGATTGTAATCGTCGTCGCCCCAAGGTCTTTTGAGTTTTTAATGATGAGGTCATTAATTACGTCAGCCATGATCGGATCCAGGCCGGTCGTGGGCTCATCGAAGAAAATAATTTCAGGATTTGCCGCAATTGCGCGGGCCAGAGAAGCTCTTTTTTGCATGCCGCCTGAAAGTTCCGACGGAAAAAGATCGGCAACTTTTTCGCTTAACCCGACAGATTTTAATTTTTGTAAGGCGATTTCGCGAGCTTGGTCTTTGGCGATTTTTTTGTGATTCAGTAAGCGGAAAGCGACATTTTCCCAGATCGGCAAAGAGTCAAAAAGAGCGCCGCCTTGGAACAAAAAGCCGATCTTTTCCATTACTTTGTCGCGAGCTTCGGAATTTAAATTACAGATTTCTTCGCCATCAATTTTAATGCTGCCAGAAGTGGCTGGAATCAAAGAGGCGACGGCTTTGATTAAAACTGATTTGCCGCTGCCCGACCCGCCAAGAATCACCAGTGATTCACCTTTTTTGACTTCGAGATTGATTCCGGTCAGTACGTGTTTTTCACCAAAGTTTTTGGTGAGATTGCTTATTTCAATTTTGTTCACGGGAATTGGGAATCGAATTGCGTTACTTCGCTGCTGCAGCAAGTTTTTTGTCGATCATTTTTTTGAGTGAAAGGTAATCAACGTAGCCTTCGGAAATTTCGTCATTAACGAAGAAGGTTGGAGTTGATTGGATCTGCAAGCCCTTAGCCGCTTCCATTCTGCTCGCTAAAATTCTTTCCTGAAGTTTTTTGTCATTGATGCAGCTGTTAAATCTTTCCGAAGTCATGCCGTCAAGCTGGGCGATTGATTGCAGCTTCTCAATGTATTTTGGATCAAAGGCCCAAGAGTCTTGAGTTTTGAACAAAGCTTTTAGCAAATTGTAATATTTTTCTGCTGATTCCGCTTTGTGATCTTGAGCTTGGCAAATTGCGAACATCCCGGCGGTCAGGGCTGGTTGGTTCAAAGGAAAGTCGCGGTGAATGAATTGTACTTTTTTGGAATCAATGTATTCGGCCTTAAGTTTTTCTAAAGCTTCGCGGTGGAAGGCAGCGCAATGCGGGCAAGAAAGCGAGGCATATTCGATTAATACAACTGGCGCAGATCTGTCGCCCAGAACGATGTCGGAGGCATTAACTTTTAGAATTTCAGAATCTCTTTTTACTTCAGAAGTGGTTTTAGCGTCATTGTTAACAGCTTCATTTACAGCATCTTGAGATTTTTTTTCCTCGACAACTTCTGTGGTTTTTTCGTCATTCTTAAAAGAAGTTTTGGTTTTGTAATTGTGCACAACAAGTGCCGCAAAGCCAGTTAATAGGCACAAAGCAGCCGCAACAAGATAGGTTTTTTTAGAGTTTTTCATGGGAGTTGGGGAAGATTACAATTGACTGGGAGGGAGGCGAAATTAATCATTACAGCCTGCAACAAATCAAGGCAAAACATCCCCCTTTCTCAAATTTTTTTCCTCAAAATTTTTTTAAAAAAAAATGTCAGAGCTTTTGCATCCGAAACAAAAAATTTTGCTGTCAGTTTTTATCATTACTAAAAACGAATCCGATCGCATTGAGCAGATCATTAATGCTGTCAAAAAAATTGCTGATGAAATTTTAGTGATTGACTCGGGCAGCTCCGATCAAACCTGCGAAATCGCCACTCAAGCGGGCGCTAAAGTTATTTTTAACGAATGGAAAGGCTACGGCGCGCAAAAGATTTTTGGTGAAAGTCAGTGCCGCAATAAATGGATTTTAAATATTGATGCTGACGAAGAAGTGTCGCCCGAGTTGGCTCAAGAAATCGTCGAAATTTTTACCCAAAAATCTCACGAAAATTTTTACGGATTTCGCATGCGCATCGTCAATAAATTTCGCTTCGAAGATCGTCCCAAAAAATTGGCTTATTACTACAATCAGCTGCGTCTTTACCACAAAGATTTCGCCGGTTTCAAAAATAGCACCGTCCATGATTCCGTGGAGTTGAGAGAAAAAAATCCCGCCAAAATCGGCCAATTAAAAAATATTATTTATCACCAATCATTTCGCTCGCTAGAGCACTGGATCGAAAAAATTAATTCTTATTCTTCGATGCAAGCGGCGGATAATTTTAAAAAAGGCCGGAATGTTTCGCGTTTAAAAATCGTCACAGTTCCAACTTTTGCTTTTTTAAAATCTTACTTCCTGCGACGCTATTTCATCTACGGCTTCGATGGCCTGGTTTACAGCTATCTCTTTGCTTTCTCGCGTTTTGCCAAAGCGATTAAAACTCGCGAAGCCTTCAAGGCGGGCCTTCAAAATTAAATCAAAAATATGTCAAAAAAATTTCTCATTCTCGCAAGTTTATTTTTGGTTGGATGTGGCGCCAACATTGAGAGTCCAGTCGTTTATTTCAGCAATGCCAGCTCAGGGCCGATCAAAAATATCGAAGTTAGTTGGGCGAAAAATAATGCGCTGACTCTTGCCGGACTCAATCCCGGAGATACTCGAAGCCAATCTTTTTTTATTAGCAGCGATTCCCAATTCTTTGGCTCGGTTTACGCAGTGTGGCACAATTCTAGGGGCGACAGGATGTCTAAAAATTTTAATTTCAGAAAAGAAAATCTGCCCAGCATGGATGACAAAACCACTTACAATTATGTGCAGCTTTATTTCGACCAAGAAGACATCGAGGTTACGACCAGTGACGTTGCAGACTTAACCGGTAAAGTGCGCCGCATGGATCAAGTGATGAATAAATATCACGACGACTTCTTGCGTAGCGGCGTCACGGCCAATATGTGCGCCAACAATAATCTTAATGTTTGCCAGAACTCCGAGGCGAGCGCCTTGATTAGCGTGAAGAAGAAATCGACGGAATTTGCGCCAGGAAGTTATTAGATCCTGAGCAGGTTCTTAGCTTTTAAAAAGCAAAGAAGTGTCGCCGTAAGAATAAAAGCGGTATCCCCTTGAAATGGCGTGGTTGTAGATCTCAAACGCCTTCTCCTTCCCCACAAAAGCGCAGATCAACATGAAGAGAGTTGATTTTGGCAAGTGAAAATTGGTCATCAAAACATCAACAATTTTAAATTTGTACGGCGGGTAAATAAAAATCTGGGTGCTGGTCGCTGTAGGCCAAATCACACCATTTTCGTCGCAAGAAGATTCCAAAACGCGCAGTGATGTGGTGCCGACAGCGACAATTTTTTTGCCCCGCGCTTTTGCTGCATTAATTATTTCCGCTGATTCTTGCGAGATCGAAAAAGACTCGCTGTGCATTTTGTGATCTTTCAGCAAATCGCTGCGCACCGGTAAAAACGTGCCGGCGCCGACGTTTAAGGTGACGAAAGTTTTGTAGATTTTCTTGGCATCAAGCGCGGCAAAAATTTTTTCGTTGAAGTGTAAACCGGCAGTAGGAGCCGCAACAGCAGTGCCGCGAGCGGCGTAAATTGTTTGGTAGTTTATCGAGTCGGAGTCTGTCTCGAGAAACCCCCCTACCCCCCTTATCAGGGGGGCTTTGATTGAGTTCGGATTAAGCCCCCCTGATAAGGGGGGTAGGGGGGTTTCTTTAGGGGCGCGCTTTATGTAAGGTGGAAGCGGGATGGAGCCGTGCTGTTCAAACTTCTTCAACAACTCATCTCCAGCACAATCGAACTTAATTCCAATCGTGCCGTCGTCATTTTTTTTCAAAACTTCAGCAAAAAAATCTGGTGCGATTTTTAACTCATCTCCAACTTGAACTTTTTTCGCAGGCTTACACAAAGCGTTCCAGACGCCCTGATTTTCTTGATCCAAATTAAAATCCAACTGCGCCGAATTTCTTAAAATCTGCGCCGATAATTTCGCCTTAATCACGCGCGCATCGTTAAAAACCAGCACATCTCCTTCTTGCAAAAAATCGGTGAGGTTGATTACCTGCAAGTCAAGAATGTCGCGGTTGCAAAAGGTGAGCATTTTAGTTTCTTCGCGGGGGAAAAACGGCGTTTGTGCGATTAGTTCAGGCGGTAAATCAAAATCAAAATCAGAAGTTTTCGGCATGGAAAATAATAAAACACATTTTGGGTTTAGACAGGTGGATCGTGATGAGAAGGCCAGCCTTGTCAAAGAAATTTTTTCCGGCGTGGCCAAGAAATATGACCTGATGAATGACTTGATGAGTGGTGGGGTGCACCGGATTTGGAAGAATAAAATGGTGGAGGAAATTAGTCTGAGTGCGGGGCTAGAAACCCCTAATTTGAGTGCGGGGCGAGAAACCCCCCCTACCCCCCCTTATCAGGGGGGCTTAGTCCGAGTCATTGATCTGGCGGGTGGAACGGGGGATGTTGCTTTCCGCATTGCTAAAAAAGCGCGCGAAAAAAATGTGAAATGTGCGATTGATGTGGTCGATATTAATCAGGAAATGCTTGATGTCGGCAAGGAGCGCGCTGTCGATTTGAATCTTTTTGCGGACTTGAAATTCACTTGCTGCGACGGCGAAAAACTTTGTTTTGAAAATGAATCTTTCGATTTTTTTACAATCGCTTTCGGGATTAGAAACTTCACCAACATCGACGCCGCCTTGCTTGAGGCCTATCGCGTTTTAAAACCGGGCGGGAAATTTATCTGCTTAGAATTCTCGAAGGTGAATGATTATTTTCTGCAAAAAATCTACGACGCTTACTCGTTTAAAGTGATTCCCAAAATCGGCGAAGTGATTTTGAAAGACCGCGCCTCTTACCAATATTTAGTTGAAAGCATCCGCAAATTTCCGTCGCAAGATGAGTTTAAAAAAATGATCGAAAAAGCGGGATTTAAAAATGTCGGCTACAAAAATCTAAGTTTTGGTGCAGCAGCAATTCACATCGGATACAAATTATAGTCTCAATTATAGTCTTAATTATAGTCTTAATTATAGTCTCAATTATGGTCTCAATTAAGACCAAAATTGCACGACGTCGTGCAAAATCTTTTTTACCCGACTTGGAGCGTTACAAATATTAGCTCTAGGGCTGATACAAATTTTCCTTAAAAATGGCTTGTTTTGAGTTTTCTTGAAAATTTTTGTCTTAAAAAGATCTGCATTGTGGGATTGAAATTGTGACG
>CANDYP010000090.1 GCA_947425005.1 Rickettsiales bacterium
CGGAATTAATAACGCCGCCACCCGTGTAAACTATTGGGCGCTGGGCTTTTTCTAAAAGATCGATTGCGGCAGAAATTTTGTCGTGAGCGACTTCGAGTTTGCGTTGGGTGATTTGGTAAGAGGGGCGATTAATTTCGACTAATCCTGCGTAGAATCCGTGGTTATTTTGCACGTCTTTTGGAATGTCGATTAAGACGGGGCCGGGGCGGCCGGAGCGCGCGATGTGAAAGGCTTCGTGGATGATGTAGCCTAAATCATTTACGTCTCTGACCAAGTAATTGTATTTGGTGCAAGAGCGCGTGAGGCCAGTAATATCAGCCTCTTGGAAGCCATCAGTTCCGATGACGTGAGTGGCAACTTGTCCGGAAATGCAAACTAAAGGAATGGAATCAAGGTAAGCATCGGCAAGGCCGGTGATGGTGTTGGTGGCGCCTGGGCCAGAGGTGACTGTGACTACCCCAACTTTTCCGGTCGAGCGGGCATAGCCTTCAGCTGCATGAGCGGCGGCTTGTTCGTGTCGTGTTAAAATGTGACGCAATTTATTTTGCACAAAAAGCGCGTCGTAAAATGGCAAAATCGCACCACCGGGATAGCCGAAAATGGTGTCTACTCCTTCGTTGATGAAAGCCTTAACAATGATTTCTGCGCCTGAAAACTTGTTCAGAGATTTTGAATTGGTCATTTTTTTGGAAAAATTTTAGGAAGATTTTTAGCTGGGGGAAGGCTCGCGATTTAAGAGATGCGGGCATTTCGAATCAAGAAAAATTTAGCCGGAACGAGCCCGGTGTTTCGAATCGTTTTGAAGCAAATATTCGTCGACAATTTTTTCAATTTGCCAACTCATCACGACCTTTTCGCGGTTAACATTTGTGACGATATTTTGCTTAGTTAGTTGCAATTATTTTTTGAATTTTTGCAGCATTTTGTGTAATTTTTGAGTGAAATTTGCATGTGGCTCTGCCGCCTTGAGACTGTTTGGTTTTCAGAGTTTTAAAAAAAATTGTACGTACGTACAATTTCACTTTTTTCCGCCTAATTTTTCCTGTCAAAACAAAGCGTCAAAACAACACAAAATTCCGCAGCAATTTTTTTACAAATTGCGTTTTTATTTTTAGCGCAATTACGTGCCTGCTTCCCTTAGAACCCGTCCTAAATCTTTTTTATCCCCATATTTCGTCCTATTCCGGCTTATTTTTTGGTAAAATTTTTCAAAATATATCCTGATATTTATCAAAATTTTACCAAAAAAGCGCTCGGAATATGCCAAAATCTGAGAATAAAAAAGATCTAGGACAGGTTCTTAAAATTTACAAAAACTTGAAGCAGCCGAACTCACGGGGTTTCAACGAAGCTCAACCGACGGGTTTTTATTTTCGACTCCGCGCGCAATAAAAAAACCTCTCCAAAATTTTTGAAGAGGTTTTTTGAATTTCATTAAATTCATTAAATGTCGGGAGCCACCACCACGCAAACCCGGCGTGTCGTTTCCTATTCCCCGCAAAGGTCTTTTATTCAGAACGACTCCCGACACCAAGAAATGTCTTTCATAAAATTTTCCCGGCAAGAGTTTTTTTAATTTTTTTAAAAAATTTCATTGCCGAAGAAAAGCACATCCCAACTTTTAAGAAACCAGACAGACAGCTACTTCAGCATGAAAATCATCCTCTTCCTCAACAATGACATCCATTCCGCGACTGCTCTGAAGCTGCTTGCGGGTGAGTTGGAAAATCATGAGGTAAAAATTATTTTGTCGCAGAAGGTGGGGAATGTTGAAGGTCTGTCGCAGGAATTAAATGAGATGAAAAGTTGTGAACAGTTTGAGGTGGCGCAATTTTTTTCCGGATTTCCCCCCGGATTTTCCCTCGGCGAAACTCACTCTTACAAAAATATTAATTCTGAGGAAGCGCTGCAGGATTTCAAAAATTTTGCGCCGGATTTGATGTTGTCGATTCGTTTTGGACAAATCTTCAAACCAGCTCTAATCGCCATTCCGCGCCTCGGGGTTTTAAACTTACATTCTGGAATTTTACCAAATTATCGTGGCGTAATGGCGAGTTTTTGGGCGATTCTAAATGGCAAAAAAAGTTTGGGGACGACGCTGCACTACATTAACGATGGCAGCATCGATACGGGGGCGGTGGTGGGATTTTCCGCGAGTGAGATTGATTGGAATTCGTCGCTAATTTTGAACATTAACAACCTTTACCAAGCTGGATGTGAGTTGGTTGTACAGGTGCTGCAAAAAATTTCTGCGGGAGAAGAAATTGCAACTGTGAGTCAAAAATCTTTGGGAGAGGGGCGATATTTTTCTTATCCTGCGAGGGAGGATGTGAAGAAATTTTTGGAGTTAATGCCGCTCGCGAAAGATGGGGATACGCAAAGAATTTTGCAGAAAATTTTTTAGGGGGGTGCGACCAGCCTGAGTGGATCACTCAACCGAAAATTTACACTTCCTCGCTGTTTCATTAATTGCATCAAGCAGGCTTTGCACAATTGGCTTCAGAGGCTGTCCATTTTTTACGGCAACATTGTAGCTCATTTTGGGGAAAAATTTTGCCAAATTTTTTACTACCAAATCCTCATCGTTTTTGTTGAGACACATCGTCGAAATGATCGCCACAAAATTATTTTCTTTGACGAAATGTTTGAGCATTTCCCAATTGCCATTTTCAAACTCCACGCTGCCGCTGATGCCGTGCGTTCTTACCGCCTCTTCAAATAAGGGCAGAGTGATCAAATTGCGATCGATGCGGATCAAATCAAACTTCTTCAAATCCTTCAGACTTTTGATCGCCTTCTTTGCCAGCGGGTGCCGCTTATTCATGATTAAAATCGGATCGTAAGAGCAGACCTCAATCTGCTTTATTTCCGGCTCGTGACTGAGGTTGGGATAAAATGCCAAGTCAATTTGATCGTCTTTCAGTCTTTTTATCGCATCACCGGGAGCGATATTTCTGATCATGATTTGAACTTCAGGATGAGATTTTTTTAAACAAGAAATAATGCGCGGCATCAGGTAGGATATGGCGATGTGGTGCACTGCGATATCAATTGTATTTTGCTCGGTTTGCTCTTTTTTATCCAAAAATTTTCCAACAATAGATTCAAACTCGTGCATTAATGGACAGGCCATCGAGTAAAAATCTTCTCCTTCTCTGGTTAAGGAAAGTGGTTTGGAGTCGCGCTTAAATAGCTTCAGATCTAAGTCGCGTTCCAATGACTGAATTTGTAAAGTGACTGTGGATTGAGTTAGATTCATTGCGCGTGCCGCCTCAGAAATGCTGCGAAATCTTACGGCGTAATAAAACCCCCTGATCTGTTGCAGAAGATTTTTTTTGTACAAAAAATTCTGATCAATTTTCTTTTTCATAACTATTGGTTATTTCAATTCAGACATTGAGATAATTAATTTGCTTAATGCTGCTGGATCAACTCCTTTGCCGGAATCAATTTTAATTTCTTTCCCAACGAGTCATTCCGGCACATCAGCACATGAAGCTACCACAAAAGAGCCCAGCCGTTTTTGCCACCATCCCGTCGCTTAAGACGGCAAAAACTTACACCTCAATTTCTTTACCCAACCCCTCCGCAAAACCCAACTCTCTCACCAAACCAAAATCCTACGAAACTTTTTCCAGCAAAGAATTCCTCTCTTCCATCATTCACGAATTAAAAAATCCTCTAAGCGCGGTTCTTGGGTTAGCGGATATTTTGGAAGAAGAGATGGCGCATCCACAATCAAAGGAGTCTCTGGCGGAATGCCTAAGCTACATCGCCGACATCAAACAAACTGCCCTCGAAATGAACGAACTAGTGCACGATCTTCTCGACGCAAGTTCATCCGCTTCGGGAAATTTCTCGGTGGATTTAAGTAAAGAAATTGACGTGCAAGACGCGATCAAAAGATCAGTAAAAATGAATTACGATTACGCGCTGAGAAGAAGTGTAAGAATCAAAACTGAAATCGCTGCCAACGTAAAACCAATCAAACTTGATGCTCGAAGAATGAAGCAGATTGTAACAAATCTGATTTCGAACGCGGTTAAATACAGCCCGAAAAACACAGAAATAAAAATTTCCGTACAACAAGTTACCACGCAATTCACCACACAATTCACCGCAGGCAGAGAAGTTGCGCGCGACGACTTCTCTGTCGCACAAACTGAATTCCTCGAAATCTCCATCGCCGACCAAGGTTTCGGAATGACTGAATCTCAAATCCAAACCGCCTTCCAAAAATATCAAACCATCCCAAATCCTAATTCAGGAATTGTTGATTCATTTGGACTGGGACTACCAATCACCAAACAGCTCATCGAATTACAAAACGGCACGATCGAAGTTAAGTCAGAACTAAACCAGGGCACCGAGATCAAATTAAAATTCCCCTACTAACTCCCTACTAACTCCCTGCCAACTCCCCCACTAATTCTCCTGCCAGATGTAACCAATTCACCACCACCCGCAAAACCGCGAAGGCGTGCGTAGCCACAATCCTCGAGACAGGAATGTCTCGGGGATTTTTTTTGAAACAGCGCTGGAGCCCATCCCTCAGGCTGGTCGGTGTTACAAACCCCGCCCAGCCTGTGGAGATTTCATACTTGCAAACCATAACGTCACACTTTACGGTTTTTGAAATTAAAAACTGCGAGGTAAAAATGGACTACAAAGAATTAACTGAAAAAAAGAAAACATTAGATAGGTGCAGACCTCTTGATGCCGCGCTGGTTAGAAATTTGGAGGAGTGGTTTCGAATTGAATTGACCTACACCAGTAATGCGATTGAAGGAAATACTTTGACGCGTGCAGAAACTGCAATGGTTGTCGAGAAGGGTTTAACAATCGGAGGCAAGTCAATCGTTGAGCATCTTGAAGCAGCGAACACCGCTGCCGCACTCGATTTCGTCAAAGCGCAAATCAAGCGCAAGCCAAATGAGCTTAAAGAAAAGGACGTCTTAAAAATTCACGAAATTATTTTGAGTGGAATCAGTAAAGAAGATGCCGGCTTGTATCGCCGCGTGCCAGTTCGCATTTCCGGCTCGGCAGTCGTTTTGCCTAATCCAAAAAAAGTCCAAGACTTGATGGATGAATTTTTCAAATGGTTAAAAAAAGAAACCAAACTTCACGCCATTAAACTAGCTGCCGAAGCCCATTACCGCCTTGTCACAATTCACCCTTTCGTTGATGGCAACGGCCGCACCGCCCGCCTTCTAATGAATATGATTCTGATGATGAAAGGATATCCACCCGCCATCATCCGCAAAAACGACCGCTTGGCCTACATCAAATCTTTAGAGAAACCGCAGTTGGTTAATGGTGAAGCAGATTCAAAAAATGATTATTTTAAATTGATCGCAGCGTCGGTTGATCGCTCGCTTAATATCTATCTGAAAGCCATCAATGAAGAAGATGCCAAAGAAGAAAATGAGAAACTCTTAAAGATAGGAGAGCTGGCAAAACTAACTAACCAAACCATTTCAACAATTCGCCATTGGACGAAAGAAGGCTTGTTACAAGTTGCGGAGGTAACTGAATCGGGTTATCAGATGTACGATACGGAGATGGTCGAGCGAGTGAAAATAATCGAAGAGATGAAGGAAAAACGAATGACGTTGGGTGAGATTAAAGAGGGTTTGAAATAAACCTCAGGCAGGTCGGAGTTTGTAACTCCGACAGGGCCTACGCATGAGAAATCCTTCAGCGTCACACACCACCCTCAGCGTCCCCACATCCTCAGTGTCACCCCGGCCTTGTGCCGGGGTCCATTTGGTCAGGGTTTCGAGTGTTAATTTCTACAAATGTGAGTTCGAGATAATGACTCGGTCTAATCACCCTCCCCTTGAGGGAGGGTCGGGGAGCGCAGCGATCCGGGGAGGG
>CANDYP010000091.1 GCA_947425005.1 Rickettsiales bacterium
AAAATCCACCGAAGTAACCATTTACACCGACAGCAAATACGTGATGGATGGGATCACGAAATGGATTTTTAATTGGAAGAAAAATGGCTGGAGAACGGCAGATAAAAAGCCGCTTAAGAATTTAGAAATGTGGCAGGAATTGGACTCGTGCGTCGCGAAACATCAAATCAACTGGGTCTGGGTCAAGGGCCACAGCGGCAATCACTTCAATGAATTAGTGGACGAACTAGCTCGAACAGCGGCGGAAAAGATTAGGTAACCTAACCCTTCTGGTTCAGAAGACTTTTGCGGTAACCGTAGCAGAAATACACCAGCAGACCAGCTATTGACCAAGCCAAGAAATAAATCCCGTGCTCAAGCAACAATGTGTAAACTAAATAACTGCAACTGGCGATCGCCAAAGGCACGGTGATGTAAACTGCCGGACATTTGAATGAGCGTTTTAAGTTTGGTTCGGTAATGCGCAGAATCAGAACTCCCAGGGAGACCACGATGAAGGAAAACAAGGTGCCGAGGCTGGTCATGTGGCTCAATGTCTTCAAAGGAAATAATCCGGAAATAACCGCCACAGCCAGAGAAACAAAGGCTACGCTGATGTGTGGGGTGTTAAATTTTTTGTGCAATTTGCTGAAAGACCCCGGAATTAATCCGTCGCGCGACATGGCGAAGAAGATGCGCGATTGTCCGTAAATCAAAATCAACAAGACTGAAGTGATGCCGGCAACTGCCCCAGTTGCAACTAAAGCGGATCCGATATTGCTGCCATTTTCTCGCAGGGCGCGGGCTAGAGGTTCGGGATTGTTGAGGGTGGTGTAGTGAGAAATTCCAGTAAGAGCTAGAGAGACGGCGATGTAGAGGACGGCGCAAATTATCGCGGAGCAAATAATGCCGATCGGCAAATCTCTTTTAGGATTTTTACATTCTTCGGCAGAAGTTGCCACGGCGTCAAATCCAATGTAGGCGTAGAAGACAGTTGCGGCGCCGACGAAGATACCGCTGATTCCGAAAGGCATGAAGTCAGACCAGTTTTCGACCTTAATCATCGGAGTTGCGATTATTAAAAATAAAAAAATCACAACCAGTTTAGTGACGACCAAAATGCGGTTGAGCATGATGCTTTCTTTGGTGCCGCGAAACAATAAAAAGCCGATGAAAAGTGAAATGAAAATTGCTGGCAAATTTATTATTCCTCCGCTTGAGGGAGAGTTGACTAGATATTCCGGCAAGTTAATTCCCCCGGATTTTAAAATGCCGACAACGTAGCCAGACCAGCCCAGCGCCACGGTTGAAGCACCAATCGTATATTCCAGAACCAAGCCCCATCCAACTAGCCAAGCGACGAATTCTCCAAGCACCACGTAAGAATAAGTGTAAGAGCTTCCTGAAACCGGAACCATTGAAGCAAGCTCGGCGTAAGCAAGTCCGGCAAATACACAAACCATTGCCGCGATGAAATAAGAGACGGCAATTGAAGGGCCAGCGTAGGTTGCAGCGGCCACACCGGTAATCACAAATATTCCGGTACCGATCGTGCAGCCAATGCCGATCATGATCAGATCAAAAGCGCCGAGAGTTTTTTTAAGAGTATTTTTTTCAGCATTTTCAAGAAGGTCTCGAATGCTTTTTTTGCGGAAGAGGGACATGAAGACTTGAGCTGATTTTGAAGTTATTCCTTACCGAGCGGGCTATTTCTGTAGCCGTAAAAAATGTAAACCAAGATGCCAATCGCAAACCAGATTACGAAAGGCAGACCGGTTTTAAGAAGCAGGCCGTACATTAAAAATCCGCAGCTTAAAATGGCTAAAGGTGCAACTACAAAGACTGCAGGACATCTGAAAGGTCGGTGCAATTTTGGTCTTTTTATGCGCAAAACTAAAACGCCGAATGACACAACCACGAAAGCAAAAAGAATGCCGAGGCTGCTCATGTTGCCCATTGTGTGGATGGGGGTGAAGCCCGAGATTAGCATTACGGCCACAGTGACAAAAAGACAGCCGACATAAGGTGTGCCGTATTTTTTGTGTAACTTGCAGAAGGCTGCCGGCATTAGCCCGTCGCGCGCCATTACAAAGAAAATACGAGATTGTCCGTACATTAACACCAACAGCACCGCCAACATTCCGGCAAGTGCACCAGTTGCAACCAAAGCAGATCCGAGATGACTACCATTGACGCGAAGTGCGTGGGCCATTGGCTCTGGATTGTCTAACTCAGAATAGTGAACGATCCCGGTTAGGGCGAGCGAGACGGCAATGTAAAGCACGGTGCAGATTAGCAAGGCGCCGATGATTCCGATGGGCAAGTCTCGTTTGGGATTTTTGCATTCCTCAGCTGTAGTCGCCACCGCATCAAAACCAAGATAGGCGAAGAAAATTGCAGCAGCACCAACACCAACGCCGTGCCAGCCAAATGGCATGAAGTCGGCGTAGTTTTCTACTTTAATGTGAGGAGCGGAAATTGCTAAAAAGAGGAAAATTACACCAAGTTTGATCGCCACCAAAATGCGGTTCACCATTACGCTTTCTTTGGTGCCGCGGATCAGAAGCAAGCCGATGAATAAAGCGACGCAAATTGCCGGAAGGTTGATTATTCCGCCTTCAGAAGGAACTTTGGTTAGAGCTTCCGGTATTACGATGCCGCCAGAGTGCAAAATTCCGACGAGATATCCGGACCAGCCGGCCGAGACAGTTGAAGCTGCAACCGTGTATTCCAAGATCAAACCCCAAGCCACCAACCAGGCAACAAATTCGCCAAGAATGGCGTAAGAGTAAGTGTAGGCGCTTCCAGCAACCGGCACCATGGCGGCGAGTTCAGTGTAAGCAAGGGCGGCTAACATGCAGGTTAGGCCGGCAAAAACGTAAGAAAGCGAGATTGCAGGACCGGCATATTTTGCGGCGGCAATTCCGGTCAGAACAAAAATTCCGGTGCCGATTGTGCAGCCAATGCCGAAGAGGATTAAATCGATTGGCCCAAGGGTTTTCTTCAAAGAATTTTTTTTCGCGCCAGCAATAATGCTTTCAATAGTTTTGGTTCTGAAGAGTGCTCTCATTTTTCTTAGTTTTGTTGATTTGGCTTAGAGGGGAAGTGGTGTAGACTGACTTATTCACTCGCCAATGAGGCGTCTTCGGCAGTTTCTTTGGAGATAAATCCTTTGCTCAATAGCTCGGCTATCGAGTCTTTCATGGTGCACATGCCGGCTTTTTTGCCGAGTTCCATGATGGAGTTTATTTGTGGAATTTTGTCTTCACGAATCAAGTTACGGATTGAGACATTGGCAATCATCACTTCGTAAACTGCACATCTGCCCCCACCTTCTTTCTTCAATAATCTTTGCGACACTACGGCCTTGATTGAAGTTGAAAGCATGCTGCGAATCACTTCTTTATCTTCCGACGGAAAGACGTCGATGATGCGGTTAATAGTTTGAGCGGCTGAGCTAGTGTGCAGCGTTCCTAAAACAAGGTGACCGGTTTCGGCGGCGGTAAGAGCCAATTGAATGGTTTCGATGTCGCGCAACTCACCCACCAGAATGACGTCTGGATCTTCGCGCAGAGCGCTTCTTAGTGCACTAGCAAATGACCAGGTGCTGCTGCCGACTTCGCGTTGATTGATTAGAGATTTTTTATTTTTGTGAACAAATTCTACCGGGTCTTCGATGGTGATGATGTGCATCGATTTGTTGGTGTTGATGTGGTCAATCAAAGCGGCCAGAGTTGTTGATTTGCCGCTTCCAGTAGGACCAACCACTAAAACCAAACCCTTTCTTAAGTTAGATAATTCACGCACTGCTTCCGGGGTGTGAAGGTCAGAGAGAGTTCTGATACCGCTTGGAATTTCACGAAATACTGCCGCTGGGCCAGAGATGGTGCGGAAGGCGTTCACTCGAAAACGTAAATCGTCACCAATTTGGATGGCGAAATCTAACTCTAATTTTTCTTCGTAAGTTTTTTTCTGAGCATCGCTTAGAACTGAGTGAATCATTTCTAAAACTTGGCTTTCTGACAAAGGAGAAGAGCCGGGAACCGCAACCATCTCGCCGTCAATTCGAATCATCGGAGCGGCGCCGGTTGAGATGTGAACGTCTGAGCAATTTTGTTTTTTTGCGTAAGAGAGAATTTTTTCGACAGCAAAAGCTAAGATTTTTTCGATCATGATTAGGCTTATTTATTTCTTAGGAACTCGATTCTTTTTTTAATCTGAGCAGCCGGAATTGATTGATCAACTCCGTCATAGCCCTTCATGACGTCGGAATATAATGTTAGAGCATTATCGTAGTCGGCAGTTTTGTCGTAAATTACGGCCAAATTATATTTGTAATCCGCGCGATTAGGCTCGAAAGAGATTGCTCTTTTTAGCAAAGAAATTGCCTGATCGTAATTTTTAGATTTGTCGTAAGCCAAAGCAGCTTGAGCTAAAATGTAAGAAGATTGTGGATTCTCCGCGGTCAAGCGCGAGAGCAGGTAAAGCGCATCTTTTGGAGATTCTTCCACCAGAATTGCCAATAAATTTCCGATAACTTCTTCTTTGTTTTCGGCATCACTTTTTAGCAATTCGTAGTAGATGGTTTTGGCCTGACGGAACTGACCGATTTTTTGGTAAACTACCGCTAAAGCAAATTTGGAATAAATATTAGTTGGCTCGGCGGCCACGACTTGTTTGTAAAGCTCGATCGCCACTTCATATTGGCCGATTAAACTGCTGTTGTAAGCCAGTTTTTCTTTCTCTCTGATGTCAAAATTTCCAACTTTTGGATCCACCACGATCATCCCGATATTTGAGTCAGAATCTTTATCTTTTTTGTCGCTGTGATTGATGCTGTAGCTGCTTTTTTTTGCGGCTTTTTGTTGGTAAATATCAGTTTTTTGGCGGGACTCTTTGTCGAAAAGTAAGGTCTTTTCAATCTCTTTGACGACGTCTTCGGTTAGAACGAAATTTTCCGCACGAACCTCGGAAAAAGAAATTGTAAAAATTGCGAATGCCAAAGAAAAAATTGCCCAAGAAAAAAACGACAAAACTTGACGGCAGGCTCTAGCGAATTTCGAAATCATTGAGGTTAATTTTCTTGAGATTTTTTGTAATTATTCTTGATGTAAACCATCACCGCCATCATTGAAGCTGGGGTAATTCCTTGAATTTTAAAAGCCGCCGCGATCGTTGCCGGGCGGGCCTTGCTTAACTTTTCTTTCACTTCGTTGGAAAGACTTTGGATGTTGTTATACTCAAGATCAAGGGGAATTTTCATGTTCTCGTCTTTGCGAAAAATCTGCAAATCTTGCTCCTGACGTTTCAAGTAGGAACTGTAAAGCGCGTTGATTGCAATTTGATTTTTTACCTTCGAATCAATTCGAGAATTCTCTTCCAAAATTTGCGGCCAAATTTTTTCTAAAATTGAAAAATTGATGTCCGGAAAAGTTAAAAGTTGGAAGGCATTTCGCACGATGCCATCTTGCTTTATTGTCACACCAAAATCCTGAAGTTTGTTTGGAGAAATTTTCAGCTCTTCTAAAAATTTTGTAGCGCTTTCGATTTTTTCTTTTTTCTGCGCAAAAAATTCGGCACGTTCTTTTTTTACGCAGCCGATTTTTATTCCCATTTCAGTCAAACGAAAATCGGCGTTGTCGGCGCGAAGGCTTAGGCGATATTCCGCGCGCGAAGTCAGCATGCGGTAAGGCTCTGACGTGCCAAGAGTAGTGAGGTCGTCAATCATGACGCCGATGTAGCTGGTGGAGCGATCCAACACGAATTCCGTCACCGTCGGTTGAGCTTCGCTAAAACCCTTCCCTTCCTCTTCCGCTGGTTGAGATCCCCCTTCCGTTGGTTGAGCGGAGTCGAAACCCCGTGAGTTTATCTGCTGCTGTT
>CANDYP010000092.1 GCA_947425005.1 Rickettsiales bacterium
CCCCCCTACCCCCCTTATCAGGGGGGCTTGGAGCGAGCTCGGGTTAAGCCCCCCCTGATAAGGGGGGTAGGGGGGTTTCTCGTCCCAACCACAAAAAAAAACCCACCCCAAACTCTTAACAAAAAACAAATTTTATGACCGAACTAGACCCATTCTTCGTTTTAGAAAATATCTCCAAAGCCCTCAATCTCGCACCACATCTCGGTCTCCTCACCCTCGCTTTCTGCACCTTTTACGCTTACAAAAGATTCTCGCTGATCTCCTACATCTTCATCCTCACGCTCTATTTCCTCACTTGCGATTTTGGTCTCGCCTTCTGGGCTACCTACATCCTCGCTGCCGCAATCTTCACCACGCCGATCTTGCGCCGCGTCCTCGTCACCGAATTTCTGGTCAAACTAATCACCAAACTCGGCCTCTTACCAAAAATTTCTGAAACCGAAAAAATCGCCCTCACCTCAGGCACAATCTGGGTCGACGGCCAACTTTTTTCCGGTCGCCCTGACTTCAAATGGATCTTCGCCCAAAAATATCCGCAGCTCACCGCGGAAGAAAAAAACTTCCTCGATAATGAGGTCGAAGAAGTCTGCCGCATCTGCTCCGACTACGAAGTACAAAAACTGCGCGACTTGCCGGAAAACGTTTGGCAATTCCTACGCGAGAAAAAATTCTTCGGAATGATCATCCCGAAAGAATTCGGCGGCTTGGGCTTCTCGGCCTACGCCCACAGCTGCGTCATCCAAAAACTCTCTTCGCGCTCAGTACCGCTCGCCATCACCGCGATGGTGCCAAATTCCCTTGGGCCCGCTGAGCTGCTGATGCATTACGGCACGCAAACTCAACGTGATTACTACCTCCCTCGCCTCGCTGACGGCCGTGAACTACCATGCTTCGCCCTTACCGAGCCAACAGCAGGCAGTGACGCCACCTCCATCATCTCCAGCGGCGTTTTGTTTAAAGACGAGACCGGCGCAATTAAAATCCGCCTCAACTGGAACAAGCGTTACATCACGCTCGGCGCTTACGCCACCGTGATCGGTGTCGCTTTCCAACTGCGCGATCCGGAAAAATTACTCTCCCAAAATGAAGAGATCGGCATCACTTGCGCTTTAATTCCAAACACGACAGCCGGCGTCAGACAAGGCCGCAGGCATGATCCGCTTTGCACACCATTCGTCAATTCTCCGTTGAACGGCGAAAATGTTGTCGTCGGTTTAGATGCGGTAATCGGCGCTGAAGCTGGCCTGGGCAAAGGCTGGAAGATGTTGATGGAATGCCTTGCGGCGGGACGCGGAATTTCACTTCCGTCAACTGGAACCGGAGGGTCAAAACTGGTCGCCCGCGCCGTCAGCGCTTACTCCGCCATTCGTCAACAATTCGGCACGGCGGTCGGAAAATTCGAAGGCGTCGAAGAAGTTTTAGCCCGCATCGCTTCCCGCACCTACGCCGTCGACGCCATGCGCGCCTTCACTGCCGGCTCAATTGATTGCGGTTCCAAACCAGCCGTCATCACCGCGATCGCCAAATATCACGCCACTGAAATCTTCCGCCAAAACATCAATGACGGCATGGACATCATGGGCGGACGCGGCATCATTCGTGGCCCGCGCAACGTTTTGGCCAACGCTTATTTCTCAACACCAATCTCGATCACCGTCGAAGGCGCCAACATCATGACCCGCAGTTTGATCCATTTCGGACAAGGCGCCATCATGTGCCACCCCTACGCCTACAAGGAAATCGAGGCTCTCGAGAAAGGCGACATCAAAACTTTCGACAAGATTTTCTTCGCCCACATCAATCATTTAGTCAGCAATTTAGCGCGCTCGGTCGTGCTTTCGCTGACTCGCGGCTATTTCAGAAAACCGTTTAAATGCGGTTTGATTGGTCGCTACGAGCGCAAAATCTCTTGGTGTTCTGCAACTTTTGCACTGCTTGCCGACCTTGCTTTGGCGCGTTTCGGCGGCAATTTGAAACGCAAAGAAAAAATCAACGGCAGATTTGGCGACGTGCTTTCCGCGATGTACATCGCCACTTCAGTGCTGAAAAAATTCGACGAGATGGGTCGTAAAAAAGAAGAGGAGCCTTTGGTTGAGCACGCGATTCGCGAGCAACTTGGCAAAGCGCAAGTGGCAATTGACGGGCTGTACCAAAACCTCTTTGGCGCTTTTGGCAAGTTCTTGCTTTTCCCTTTCGCCATGTGGTCGCGATTCAACGCTTTCGCCTGCCCAGCCAATGACGCCCTGGATCACAAAGTGGTAAAAAATTTCATCAAAAATGGTGCGTTGCGCGACTCTTTAACTGACGGAATCTACGTTTCAAAAGATTCAAACGACAATCTTGGCCGCATCGAAAACGCTTTGCTGCTGCAAGAAAAATCCCAATTCGTTGCCGACAAAATTAAAGCCGCCATTCGCGCGCGAGAATTGCCGCGCAAGCGCGTCGAAGATTTGATTGCTGAAGCTTTTGCAAAAAATATAATTTCCGCAGAAGAAAAAAACCTGATGGAAGTAGCGGGAGCGGCGGTTCTAGATGCCATGCAAGTTGACGAATATTCTCTCGAGGAATACAAAAAGATTTAATTGCCTACTTAGTTTGAGTGAGTACTTATTAACGTACTTAATTAAAACTTTTTTATTTTCAAAAAATGTTAGTTACCAACTACAGCGAACTGCGTAAAAATCTGTCGCAAAAGATGGATGAGGTTCTCCTGAGCCACTCGCCAATGATCATTACCCGAGAATCAAAACAGCCAGTGGTAATGATTTCTTTAGAAGATTTTAACAGCTACCAAGAAACGATCTACCTAGCCAAAAGCCCCGCCAACAAAAAAAGATTGCTCGCTTCTCTAAAAAATATCAAAGCCGGAAAATACAAAAAACACCAATTAGCCCAAACAAATAATGCCGAAAATTAAAATCCTGTGTTTTGAAAAAAATGGCTGGGAAGATTATTTTTATTGGCAAAAAACCGATAAAAAAATTCTTGAAAAAATTAATTCATTAATCGCAGAAATCCTTCGCCATCCTTTTGTTGGTAGCGGCAAGCCTGAGGCTCTTAAAGCTGATTTCTCTGGCCTGTGGTCAAGAAGAATAAATGATGAACACCGCCTAGTTTACGCTATTTTCAATGATCAAATAATCATTGTTCAGTGCCGATATCATTATTCGAAAAAGTAATTTTATGATCCTCCTAATCGACAACTACGACAGTTTCACCTACAACCTTTACCACTACTTAATCCAGGCCGGCGCTAAGGAAGTTCTGGTGAAGCGCAACGACGAAATTTCCGTCGAAGAAATTAAAAAACTAAACCCGCGCGGAATCGTGCTGTCACCGGGGCCATGCACCCCAAATGAAGCCGGTATTTGTTTGGAAGTAATCGAGAAATTACAGGGAATTTTTCCGATTTTCGGCGTTTGCTTGGGTCATCAATCAATTGGTCAAGCCTTTGGTGGCAAGGTTGTGAAGACTTATCCGATGCACGGCAAAATCAGTAAAATTTTTCACGACACTTCCCACGGGGGCAAAAGTTTATTCAAAGGCCTACCCTCACCTTTCAAAGCCACGCGCTACCATTCGCTAATTATTGAAAAAGAAACTTGCCCGTCAGAGCTAGAAATTATTGCTCAAACCGAGGACGGGATCATCATGGGAATCGCCCACAAACAGCACAAAATTTTTGGTGTACAATTTCATCCAGAATCAATTGCCTCGGAACACGGGCACCAAATTATTCGGAATTTTTTAGAAATGATTTAGGTCGTATTCTACTAGATCGCATTCTAGACGAGAAACCCCCCTACCCCCCTTATCAGGGGGGCTTTGATCGAGTGGTTTAAAGTCCCCCTGATAAGGGGGGTAGGGGGGTTTCTCGTCCCAAACTCAATACCCCAAAACATGAATCTCCTCACTTACTCCCCCCAAAATTTTGAAGAGATATTCAGCCGCATCATTGAGCTGCGGATTAGTGACGACGAAATCACCAAACTCCTCCTCGCCATCAACGAAGCCAACCTCCCAGAGAATGCTTTCATCGGCGCCGTCACCGCTTTAAAAAAGCGCATGAAAACCATTTCCGCCCCGCAAAATTCCATCGATGTCTGCGGCACGGGCGGCGATAAATTGAACACACTCAACATCTCCACCGCCGTTTGTTTTGTAGTTGCCGCCGCCGGTATTCCAGTCGCCAAACACGGCAACAAAGCCGTCTCTTCGCAATCCGGCTCGGCTGATATTTTTTCCGAACTCGGAATTAAAATTTCTTCCGACGCCGCAGAAATTGAAACGAATCTACGCGAGAAAAATTTATGTTTTTTATTCGCGCCCTTCTTTCATGAAGCTTTAAAAAACGTCGCTCAAATTCGCAGATCTCTTGGCGTACCAACAATTTTTAATTTTTTGGGACCACTCCTAAACGCAGCAAATACGCGCTTCCAACTCATCGGGGTTTCTCGCCACGATGTAATGAAAAAAATCGCCAACGTGATTACGTCACCATTATCTAGCACAAAAAAAACCTACATCGTTCACGGCCAGGACGGCATGGATGAGATTTCGCTCTGCGCTAATTCTTATTTGCTGCGCTGCGAAAATGGTCAAATTTTTGAAGAAGAAATTATCAATCCGGAAAAATTCGGATTTAGAAAAGTTGAGCTTGAAGCCTTGAAAGGCGCAGATCCAAAACATAACGCCCAAAAATTAATCGCCCTACTCAATGGCGAAAAATCCCCTTACCGCAACATCGTAGTTTTAAATTCTGCCTTCGCTTTCAAACTGGCGCAACGAGTTGAGACAGTGGAAGAGGGAATTATTTTAGCGAAAAAAATGATTGATGACGGACTGGCTAATGAGATCCTAAAAGCCTCTACCGCCACTCGTTTTGAGTAAGGAAGAAGAGAAGAGAAGAGAAGAAGGGAAGAAGAGAGGGGAAGAAGAGAAGAAACTGGGAGGAATTTTTTCTAAGTATTTTGATTGATAGCTAGGCGACAAAAATTTTTATTCAGTTGCGTACATCTATGTACGCGCCTTCATAAAAATTTTTGGCAACGACGCTAGCGATCAAAAGACGACGAAAAAATGGTCGGGGCGGAGAGATTCGAACTCCCGACCCTCTGGTCCCAAACCAGATGCGCTACCAGACTGCGCTACGCCCCGACAGTGCGTGTTAGTTGTGTAAATCAGATTTTGGATTGATTTAAAACTGGATTCTTGCTTTAGCTTTCGCGAAGGGCGCGCAATAGACAAACAACTTCTCGGAAAGTCAATAACTTTAAAAAAACAATTCGAGATTTATAAATTTCGTCGCTACTTTTTTTTCGCGACACGAAATCTTGATTCAAACCAACCACCAAAATTTATGAAACGTCACTCCCGTTTTTTCTTAGCTTTAGCATTTCTCACTCTAACCTCCAACCCTTGCCTAGCCTGGGACGGGATCGACATGAAGCGCAATGCTTCAATCGAAATTACTACCGGAAATTTAGTTCGAGAAGGCTCCTTCATCGATTTTTACGACAGCTCGGACGGCAATTATCACACCGCAAAAGTGATCTCGGTCAGCGCCATTTCCCACGGCACTGAAGTTGTAGTTGAGGACCTCACCGAAAAACACCAACAAAGAACCTTCATCATGCAAGAGCAAAATTAGCTCGAAATTCTCTGACAATTTAAATCAACACTCACGAATGAAAGGAATAATTCTTGCTGGCGGAAACGGCACCAGACT
>CANDYP010000093.1 GCA_947425005.1 Rickettsiales bacterium
CCCCTGACAAGGGGGGTAGGGGGGTTTCTCGTCCCAAACTCACACCTTCCCCACCAACCACAAACCCCACGCACTCCCAAACCCCCAGAAACCAATTAATTACATGCCCCTCTACCTCCTAAAACGCCTCCTACTCCTCCTCCCCACCCTCTTCGTGATCATGCTCGTCAATTTCATGATCATCCAAACCGCCCCCGGCGGCCCGGTCGAACAATTCATCGCCAAGATGAACCACGCCACTCAAGTCAAAGGCGAAGTCTCCTCCCAAGATTTCACCCGCATCGCGCTCCAAGATTCCTCAGTCGACAACAACTCAAAATACCGCGGCGCTGTGGGCATCGATCCCGAAATCATCGAAAAAATAAAAGTGCTCTACGGTTTCGATCTGCCGCTGTGGCAAAGATTCACCTTGATGATGAAAAAATTCCTAACTTTCGATTTCGGCACCAGCTTTTACCAAGACAAAAAAGTTTTAGATTTAATCTGGGAAAAGCTGCCGGTTTCAATTTCCATCGGCCTGTGGAGCACTTTGTTGATCTACCTAATTTCAATTCCGCTCGGCATTAAAAAAGCTGTGCAAGACGGTTCGAAATTTGACGTTTGGAGCAGCGGCATCGTCATCATCGGTCACGCCATCCCGTCATTTTTGTTTGCAATTGTGCTGATCGTGTTTTTCGCCGGCGGCAATTTTTTGAGCATCTTCCCCTTGCGCGGCCTGGTCTCAGAAAATTTCCACGATTTAAATTGGTGGCAAAAAATTGTCGATTACCTGTGGCACATGACCTTGCCGATTCTTTCGATGGTGATCGGCGGATTTGCCGCGCTGACGTTTTTTTGCAAAAATTCTTTCCTTGAAGAAATTAACAAACAGTATGTTTTGACCGCTTACGCCAAGGGTCTAGACCGTAAAGCCGTGCTCTACAAACATGTTTTTCGCAACGCCATGATGATCGTGATCGCCGGATTTCCGGCGGCTTTGATTGGCATTTTGTTCACTGGCTCCATGCTTACCGAAGTGATTTTTTCTTTGGATGGGCTCGGGCTTTTGGGCTACGAAGCGGCGCTTTCCCGCGATTATCCCGTCATGTTTGGCACGCTTTATTTTTTCACTTTGATTGGTTTAATTACTTCCATCGTCAGCGATCTCACCTACAAACTCGTTGATCCCCGCGTTAATTTTGATTCCTTTAATTCCTAATTTATGGACGACGTCACAGAAATTTATTTCATCGCAGTCATTGGCCTGATTGCCCTCTCTTCACTTTTTGCCTGTTTCGAAACCGCCATCGTGGCGGCGTCGCGACCAAAAATTCACCGTCTGGCCAACGAGGGTAACAAAAGGGCGAAGATTCTAGAAAGGCTGCTCAACAACCGCGAGAGAGTCATCAGCACCATGCTGCTTGGCAACAACGCCATCAACATTCTGGCCTCCGCCATCGCCACCAGTCTTTTCATCAAATTGTTTGGCGATGCCGGGCTGCTTTACGCCACGGTGTCGATGACTTTGATCGTGATCATTTTCGCCGAAGTGATGCCGAAAACTTACGCCGTAAAATCGCCGGACGGCGTCGCACTTTTTTTCGCGCCGCTAATTAGTTTTTTGGTCACGATTTTTTCGCCCTTCACCGATGCGGTGCACGGGATTGTCAATTTTCTTTCCGCCACAACTTACGCAAAATCTTCAGAGTTGGAGTTGGAGGAGATCCGCGACACGGTCAGTCTGAAGCACAAAGAGGGCTCGATCTACAAGTACGACAAAGACATGATCGACGGCGTGCTGGATTTGGCCGACACCGAAATTAGCGAGATCATGGTACATCGCAAAGACATCGAGATGATCAATGTTGATCTGCCGATCAAAGAAATTTTGAAATTGGCACTAGAGAGCAGCTACACGCGCGTGCCGCTCTGGAAGGATAACAAAGAAAACATCGTGGCGATTCTGAATGTCAGAAAGTTACTCAAAGCTTTGCATTTTTTTAAAGGTGATCTCGAGAAATTTGATCTGAAAGCGATCACGACGGAAGTGTGGTTTGTGCCGGCCAGTAACAGTTTGCGCGCTCAATTGTTTTTGTTCCGCAAGAGAAAAAGACGTACGGCTTTGGTGATCGACGAGTACGGATCGCTGCTTGGGCTGGTAACGCTGGAAGACATTTTGGAAGAAATCGTTGGTGAAATTAAAGAAAAAGACGACGCCTCGGAAGCCAACATCATCAAGATCAAAAGCGGTGCTTACAAAATTGCCGGCAAAGTTTTAATCCGCGACATCAACAAAAAATTAGAGTGGAACATGACTGAAGACGACGACGCTTACAACCTCGCCGCCTTCATCATCAGCAGTTTAGGCCGCATCCCGGAAGAGCGCGAAAATTTTGTGCTGGATGGTTACTACTTCGAGATTTTGAAAAGGAAGGGGCATGATTTGATTTTGGTGAAGGTGAAGAGGTTGAAGGTTTAACCCACTCGGTCCAAGCCCCCCTGACAAGGGGGGTGGCCCGAAGGGTCGGGGGGTTTTTCTTGTCACGAATTCGGTCTAGCCCCCCTGACAAGGGAGGTAGGGGGGTTTCTTGTCACGAATTCGATCTGAGTTTGGGACGAGAAACCCCCCCCTACCCCCCTTGTCAGGGGGGCTAGACCGAGCACAACATCTTCTCCAACTTCCGTCTAGTCTACAGTAAACCCATTCTCCCGCAGAATCAATTTCGCGGCGTCACTTTTTAAAAATTTCAAAAATTCACGGGCGGTTTCCATGTTGTCGCCGGCGATTACCAAGGCTTGGTAAGAAACATTCGCCTGTTTTTGCGAGGCTACAATTTGCAGGTTGGGTCTGTTTTGAAGCTGGCTGGCAAGTAGAACTGCGTAGTGTTCAACGTTGTCTTGAGTCAAATCTAAGACAGATGATTTGTCCTCCCCTAATTTTGTAAAAACCTGCAAATTGTTCAGCGCCAAGGATTTGAGGAAGTTGGTGCTGTACCTTCCGGAAGAGTTACCTTCCTGATCGGTGATCACGGTGGCTTTGAGGCTGTCCAAAATTCTGAGCGCCTCTTCCAGGCTGATGTTTTTTTTCAGGAGTGCGGCGGGGATGTTGAGGTTTTCTTTGGAGGCAACGAGAACCAGTTTGTCGCGGGCGATGTGACCGGTGTTGTAGACGTCGGTTAGGCCTTTTTGTCGGAGGGTTTCGATCCAGCCGGAATGGGCGGAGATGAAGATGTCAGCGGGTTCACCCGAATCAACGTCGTTAATTAATTCGGCGGAAGAGTTGAAATTTACCGAAACAGTTACGTGATTTTTTTGCGAGTAAAGGCGCGCGATTTTGACAAATGCCGGAACCATGTTTTGTTCGGCGAAGACTGTCAGACTGCGGCTGGTTGCGGCGGCGGCGTTTTGGGAAAAGAAGCACAGAGCGACGAGACTAAGAAAAATTTTTGTGATCTTTTTTAGTTTCGTCTGGGTCATTTTTTAGATTACCAACATTTTTTGGCGACTTTTGTCGATCTCTTCAAAGACGTCTTCCCACGTTCCGGTAGTAGAAGCTTTGCTGTACTCGGTGACGCGGTTTTCGAAGAAGTTGGTGTGTTCCACGCCGTTTAAAATTTCATCCAACCAAGGCAGCGGATTGTCGTCGATCATGTAGATTTCTTTGAGGCCGAGCTGGTTGAGGCGGCGATCGGCGATGTAGCGGATGTAGCGTTTTACTTCGCGGGATGTGAGGCCTTCGATGTTGCCGGCTTCGAAAGCAAGATCGATGAAAGCATCTTCGAAATGGACGATGGTGGCGCAGGCTTTGTAGAGGCGGCTTTTTAATTCTTCGTCCCAAACTTCCGGATTTTCTTGGACGAAAGTGCGGAACAATCTGATGATAGAATTAGTGTGCAGAGTTTCGTCGCGTACGGACCAGGCGATGATTTGCCCCATGCCTTTCATTTTTCCAAAACGTTGGAAATTTAACAAAATTGCGAAAGAGGCGAAAAGTTGCAGACCTTCAGTGAAGCCGCCAAACACCGCCATGGTGGTGGCGATGTCCTTCTTGGAACCGACGCCGAACTGGTGCATGTAGTCGTACTTGTCCTTCATTTCTTTGTACTTTGTGAAGGCGGAGTACTCGGTTTCGGGCATGCCGATGGTGTCGAGCAAGTGTGAGTAGGCGGCGATGTGGACGGTTTCCATGTTCGAAAAAGCAGCGAGCATCATTTGAATTTCAGTGGGCTGAAAAACTTGAGCGTAAAGTTTCATGTAGCAGTTGTTCACTTCGATGTCGGCTTGCGTGAAGAAGCGAAAAATTTGTGTAAGAAGATTTTTTTCGGAAGAGGTGAGGTTGTGTTTCCAGTCGCGAACGTCATCGGCCAAAGGAACCTCTTCCGGCAGCCAGTGGATTTGTTGTTGCTTCAGCCAAGCATCGTAAGCCCAAGGGTAATTGAATGGTTTGTAAATCGGCTTTGAATCAAGAAGGGACATGGTCTGCGGGGGGATTGATTTTTTTAAGGAAAGGAGTGTACGAAGGCGCGGAATTTAAATTTGGCCCTGCCAAAATGCAAACTAAAATTCTCGGAAAATCTTGAAAAATTCTGGGTTGATTTTGGTCTGACGTTTCCTAGTTTAATGACCGAGTAATTTACTCAGTTTTTCACTTTAATTAAATCAATTTTCTAAAAATCATGTCAGTTCTAGTTGGAAAAAAAGCGCCGGATTTTACGGCAAAGGCGATCATGCCAAACCACGAAATTCCGGTAATTAACGAAAAGTTTAACCTTCATTCTTACTTGGGCGGAAAAATTGGGGTGCTGTTTTTTTACCCACTCGATTTCACTTTCGTTTGCCCTTCAGAAATCATCGCTTTTGACAATCGCTTGGCAGAATTCAAGAAGCGTGATGTTAAGGTAATCGGCGTTTCTGTGGACTCTCATTTTAGTCACTTGGCGTGGATAAATACTCCAGTTGAAAAAGGTGGCATTGGCCAAATTCAGTATCCTTTGGTGGCTGATTTGACTAAACAAATCGCTCGTGATTACGACGTTTTGATGGGTGAGGCGGTTGCGCTTCGCGGCACTTTTTTGATCGACCAAGAAGGCGTGGTGCGTCATCAAGTTGTGAACGATCTTCCGCTTGGACGTAACATCGACGAAGCGATCCGCATGGTCGACGCGCTGCAATTTTTCCAAGAACATGGTGAAGTTTGCCCGGCCGGTTGGAACAAAGGCAAGCAAGGCATGAAGGCTGATGCTGAAGGCGTTGCGGATTATTTGGCGGGTAACGCGAAAGATTTGTAACGACTAAATTTGTAAGCAAATCACCTTCGACCTTTCCTTCGAAAGGAGGGGTCGGAGGTGGTTCGTTCGTAGGTGAATGATCTCTTTAATTTTTTGTTGACTAACATTTTACCGCCACTAAAAAGCGCCGCCTTCCCAAATTTTGCCAAAAGTTTTTGCGTCTCTCACGAGCGAATTTCTTTGTAAAAAATCCCCAAAGTTTTTCAAAAATAACTAAAATAAAAGACGGTATTTCATGCCAACGATTAACCAATTGATCAGAAAGCCCAGAGTTAAGCAAGTCAGCAAGAACAAGGTTCCAGCGATGAAAGCTTGCCCACAAAAAAGAGGTGTTTGTACCCGCGTTTACACTACCACTCCAAAGAAACCAAACTCAGCGTTACGTAAAGTTGCACGCGTTAAATTGACTAACGGATTTGAAGTGATCGCTTACATTCCAGGTGAAGGTCACAACCTCCAA
>CANDYP010000094.1 GCA_947425005.1 Rickettsiales bacterium
CCCCCCTGACAAGGGGGGTAGGGGGGTTTCTCGTCCCAGCTTCAATCCGCTCAAAACCCAAAATCATAAAAAACCGTGAAATTTTCCTCACTCAAATTCAGTAATCATTTCGAAAAACTCGGTCCCGATTTTTTCTCCAAAATCACTCCCACTCCCCTAGAAAATAGTTTCGTCGCCGCTTACAGCTCTCAAGCCTGCCACCTTCTAAATCTCGACGAAGAAGAATTCTCCAACCCCGCTTTTTGCGATTTTATTTCCACCAAAAAACCTCACCCCAATTTCTGCAATCTAGCAATGCTTTACGCCGGACATCAGTTCGGCCATTTCGTACCGCAGCTTGGCGACGGGCGCGCCGCTTTACTGGCGCAAATCACTAATCAGAAAAATGAAAGTTGGGATTTAGTCCTGAAGGGCTGCGGGTTAACGCCCTACTCCCGCATGGGCGACGGCAAGGCAGTTCTGCGTTCGTCGATTCGCGAATTTTTGATTTCGGAAGCAATGTTCAATTTAGGAATTCCCACTTCGCGTGCCCTTTGCCTAATCGCCTCGCCCCAAAAAATTCACCGGGACGGAATGGAAAAAGCAGCGCAGATTATTCGCCTGGCGCCGAGCCACATCAGGTTCGGCACCTTTGAAGTTTTCTTTCACCGCAAGCAAAATGAGCAAATAAAAATTCTCGCCGATTACGTAATTGAACAAAATTTCCCCGAGCTAAAAAACCGCAAAAATAAATATTCAGAATTTTTGGTAGCAGTTGTCGAGTCAACAGCCCAGCTCATTGCCAAGTGGCAGGCCTTCGGATTTTGCCACGGAGTTTTAAACACCGACAACATGTCAATCCTCGGAATCACCTTCGATTACGGCCCTTTTGGATTTTTAGACGAATACAATCCGCACCACATCTGCAACAGCTCTGACCACCAAGGGCGCTACTCTTTCGCCAATCAGCCTGCAATCGGATTTTGGAATTTGTACGCTTTTGCAATTACACTTTCGAGTTTGGTTTCGACGGAAGAGCAACAAAAGATTTTAGGAAATTACGAGAAAATTTTTCTGAAAGAATACCACAAGCTAATGGCAGCTAAGCTAGGATTTGCCGAGGCGGACGCCGAGGAAAGTAAGGATGTAAAAAAACTGATTTACGAAGTTTTGGACTTGCTGGCGCAGCACAAAATTGATTACACCAAATTTTTTCGTGATTTGTCTGAAGCGGGCCACGTTACCCCAGCGCATTCCGGGACCAATTTCACAAATTGGCTCAATCAATATTCGCTACTTTTAAAAACCCAAAACATCTCGGAAGCGGCGCGCCAAAAATTAATGAAGCAATCCAATCCAAAATTTATTTTACGAAATCATTTGCTCCAAACCGCCATTCAAAAAGCCGATTTGGAGAATGATTTTTCTGAGGTGAAGCTGTTGCAAAAAATAATGAGCCGACCTTTTGACGAGCAAACCGAAAATGAAATTTACGCCAATCCTGCGCCAGCCTGGGCTAAAGAAATCAAGATCTCTTGCTCTAGCTAGGGCGCTGAAGGAGGCGACCCCGAAGGAGGCGGCGCTGAAGGAGCTGGGCCTGAGGAACCCGCAGAAGACGAGGACGAAGTTGAGGAGCCCGGACCCGCAGAAGACGAAACTGCATTAGAAGAAGGGGTTGAGGCGCTTGAAGTACTACTTCCCGCACCAAGAGTGCTTCCAACCGTATTGGCCCCACTCCTCACAGCACCTCCAGAACCTGCCCCAGTTTTACCCTTACTCCCCAGCGCAGCCAAGCCGCTTAGAACCGCACCACCTCCACTCATTAGAGCAGGAGCAACATTCTTCCTCAGCATTCCAGCTCCCCTCTTCTGAATGCCCCTTGCGACGTCTCCAGCCTTACCAATCATTGCGGCAGCTGACATGCTGTTGCTTGTCAAGGCCTCACCTCCGACCAACTCTTTCGCCAGCCCGGTAATCTGATCCAAAAATTGCGACAGAATAAAAAGTAAAATCGCCGCCTTCATTAGAGAGGTGATTTTGGTTTGGTTAATTTCTGCCAAAACCGGCAGACCTATTCCAAGCATTTTAAGTTCGTCGTAAGTTTTAACCAAAGTGCTTGGCGTGCCCGGAAGTACTGGCGGATTAAAGATGCAGTAAATGCTGGTATCCTTGGCCGCGCCTTCGCAAACAATTTGTTTGGGCACACCCTTGCCGTCACCTCTGAAAGTGGCGTCGCCAATGACGACGTTGTCGAATATTGTCAGCATTACCCCCAAATAGGCGAAGAGAATCATTGGCTGCAGCGCGAAACCCAAAATCTGTTTCCACCATTTTTCAAACATTCCTTTGGTTTTGTTGAACATTACCAATGTGACCATTATTGGCGACACGTAAGACAGGATCACAATCACCATTACCGACATTAAGAAAATGTGCAGCGCCCGAATCGTCATTGCGATTAGGAAAAAGGCGAAGACAAAAGTAGCAATGAAGAAGACGACTCCCGCCCCGCCAGTGAAGAGCCCCGCGGCAATCATCATTACTAAATTTGGCACTGAGACTTCTATTCCAAAGCCCAAAGCTCGCGCAATTTTGCAATCCAGAGTGTCCCAAATTACGAGGTAATCTTTTCCTGGGGGGTAGGCTGGGTAATCGTATTTAGTGGCCTCGTTACTGTCGGCGTAATTAAATTTTGGAAATTGGCAGCCGTCTAGTTTGGAAGGATTGGTGACGCCGGTGTTGCCGGCAACCGAGGTTGTGGTGTAAACGTCCACGGAATCCGTAGAAGCCCTGCCGGTTGGAGCAGGTGCTGTAGTGGTGGAAGAGACGTTAGAATGGTCGTTTGGATCAAACCCAAACATCATTTGCGCCAGCTGAGTCGAACTGCCGACAATGCCATTCATTAAGTTGGCTTGCCAGCCGTCGCCTACCGCGAAATACATTACCAGGGCAATCTTCACCACGTAAGGAAGAAGTTGTTTTTTGGTAATCGGAGTTGCGCCAATCAGCGCCATTGCGCCAAATAAAATGATCGAGATGGTTAGAGCCATCTTGACCGCGCTCTGCAAACCATTTTGTACTTTTACAAAAAATGAATCACCGGACTGACCCAAGCTTTTCTGGTAAGCGGCTAAATTGTCTCCCTCTTTGTATTTGTAACCACTCTTACAAACCCCGTCCACATTCGCTCTCTCGGTGGAATCGTTACATTCGGAATGGCCCGCTGTGTTAAAAAATACATTCTGCATTGTTTCTTTAAAGCACTGCGCCATTGGGGCGGAGAAGCCACGATTGTTGATTGGAAGCAAGTTCGATTCGTAGCCGTAAACATTCTGGGAATCACCTTTTAAATCTTTACAGGAGGAGTCGAAGTAACCGCCTTCCAAGCTGCTTTGCACAACGTAAGGCTTGATCGGCAGCTTGGAGCAGTGGGCCATGTGCTGGCAATAATTTGTCTTTGAGGCCAGGTCGTTGGGATCGGAATAGTCGGCGGTTTCAGTGCCGCCGCCCAGCGGGTGATTGTAAGGACAGGCGGAGTAAGTTTTGGCACAAGCGTAATTGGATGCCTCCCGGCTGGCGTAGGCGTCAAACCAGACGCCATTAACATTACATCTGGATCCGATCTCGCAAAATACGTGGTCGTAAGTACTGGCCGGACCAGCGACATCGGCAGCGTTCTCAATACAAACTGTGCTCTGACTTCTTTTAGTGCAGCAATCGTAAGCCGCTTGCCCGGCTTTAAGATCAGCGTCCGAACCTCTAGCCATTAAAAAGCGGTAACAAGCAAATACCGGAGCCAGCCCCGGACCCGTCACGTAATACCTTTGATTGTCGTCGTCGTAGCCAAGAGTTGCATTTCTGGTAGGCCCGCTCCAGCTAGGATTTTTGCACGCACCCGGGCCACTGTCTTTAAACTCCACTCCTCCAAAAATGTATTCCCGGTAGTCAGCGTTACTTAGCTTGAAATCAGCTGCTGCAGCGGTTCCGCCTGGTTTGAACTTATTTTCAACTTGGTATTTGTGAGAATCTGAGTAGTTGCTTCTAACCCAAGTGCCGTTGTCGTCGTGCTCGTTGTTTGCGTTAACTTTGTCCCAAGTTAACCAGTCGTGACCGCAGATTCTGGCTTTTTTGTAAGCCCCTTGCGCAACGCCGTACATTATTCCGAGCGTTACAACAGATGCTGAAACTGCTGCGACGTAAGAACCAAGTGCCGGACAACATCTAGCCACATCGGCAGCAGCAAGAATAGCACCAGGACTTGCAGGGCCACCAGCCGTTGCAAGCGTTGCGTATTCCACGCTTCTTGAGGCGCATTGCGTGCCTCGAAGCACCGTACTAACCAGAATGCCCGGGGTTAACACTGGAAGATCCGCGTTGGCAGCCCTGTTCGCGACGAACTCTGCACTAATACGTCCGGCGCCCAGCGGGTTCGTTGCGACACACATGCTTTCCGAAAATTTACCGGCCGCCAGCATCAGCGCGCCCACCCCAGACATGAAGGAGGCGCAAGCACCGTTGGAGAATTCCCAATTAATGTCTTCGTTTGATCCGAAAGGGTCGAATTGCAACACGTCTTTTCTGTGACTTCCGGGATGCCCTACGTAAGGCTCTTGCCACCCACCACCTTCACATCTTTTGGTGTCACTGTCCCAATGCATCTCGCGCACACCTTCGTACGTCTGCGCCTGCGCGCTAAGCGGCACCAGCACGGGCACCGCCAGTGCGAACAACATCAAGTAACTAGCGATTATTTTGGGGAACCTACGCTTCATCAAAAATTTTTATTAGCTGATTTATTTCTTCATTCGAGACTTTGAACGAAGCGCGATTGACGACTAAATGAGAACTCACATCCAAGATTTTTTGCAGCTCAACCATTTGATTTTCCACCAAAGTTTTTCCGGTGCTAACTAAATCTAAAATAAAATCGCACAAATTTAGTTGTGACGCAATTTCGATTGAGCCGTTGAGTTTAATGGCCTCAACCTGGATCCCCAAATTCGAAAAATAATTCTCTGCAATCGAAGTGTATTTGGTGGCAATGCGGATGTGGCTCTTATTTTTAAGAAAATCAGGAATCATTTCGTGGCAGCCCGTCGTTGCGTTAGCACGACCTCCCCCTTTGAAAAAGGGGGCTGGGGGGATTGTTGGATCAGCTGCGTTAGCACGACCTCCCCCTTTGAAAAAGGGGGCTAGGGGGATTGTTGGAGAAATTTTCGCCGCTAGCGAGAGACGACATTTGCCGATTCCCAAATCCAAAACGGGGAAAATTTCTGGGACAAGATTTTTTTGGGAAAATTCTTCTAACACGTCGGAGCCACAAATGCCTAAATCCGCCGCGCCGAATTTGACAAAAGTAGCGACGTCGAAACTGCGCACTTGCACTAGATCCAGATTTTTTCGGTTCGTCGAAAAAACCAATTTACGCGACGAGCCGTCGAAGAATTCTTTCTCCGGAATTAAATTTATTTTCGCAAAAAGTGGCTTGAGATCCTCAAGAATCCGCCCCTTCGGCACTGCCATTAAAAGTTTTTTCATTTTTTTAAAATTATTCTGAGTTCGTGACGAAAAACCCCCCTACCCCCCTTGTCAGGGGGGCTT
>CANDYP010000095.1 GCA_947425005.1 Rickettsiales bacterium
TCCTTCTTTTTCAAAAAACGAACGACGGTAAGAGGCGGTTAAGATTTCGGCGCAGGCCTTGCTGGACGAGTACGGATCATACCCCCCCAAAGTATCTTCCTCAGAGTATGATTGAAGCCGCTCTTTATTTTCGTAACATTTGTCAGTGGTCACACTGAGCACAGCTCTAACACTGCCAGCCTTGCGCGCCGCTTCAAAAACATTGAGAGTGCCAATGACATTAGTTTGGTAAGTGGTCAGCGGATCACGGTAAGAATCACGCACTAAAGGCTGCGCCGCCATGTGAATGATTATTTCTGGCTGAAAATTTTTTACTGCCGCTGCGATTTCTTCTGCATTGCGAATGTCGCCGATGATTGATTTCTCTAACTCTTCACTAACTTTTGCCAAATTAAATAAACTCTCCTTATCAGCCTGCAAAGCAAACCCCGCCACCCTCGCCCCCATCATCGTCAACCACAATGAAAGCCATGCACCCTTGAAACCAGTATGTCCGGTGAGTAATACTTTTTTCCCTGAGTAAAAATTTGTTAGATCCATGAGCTCTTAAGCCTTATTTTGCAAATACCACTGGTAAACAGTCGCTACACCATCTTCCAAGGAAGTCTTAGCCTTCCAGCCTAAAGCATTGATTTTGGAGACATCGAGAAGTTTGCGCGGAGGGCCATCAGGTTTGCTGGTGTCGAATTTTAACTCTCCCGTGTAACCAACGATTTTTTTCAAAGCTTCAGCAAGTTCTCTGATCGTAACATCTTCGCCGACTCCGACATTCATTAGTCCTATTTTTTCTTTCTTATTCATGATGAAGACACAGGCATCGGCTAGGTCGTCAACGTAGAGAAATTCACGTCTTGGAGTGCCTGATCCCCATATTTCAACTGTCGGCTGATTGTTAATTTTCGCTTCGTGAAATTTACGCAAAAGAGCTGGCAAAACGTGAGAATTTTTTAAATCAAAATTGTCGTTAATGCCGTAAAGATTGGTTGGCATTAGCGAGATGAAGTCGCAGCCATATTGCGTGGAATAGGCTTCGCACATTTTTAGGCCGGCGATTTTGGCAATGGCGTAACCGTAGTTTGTGGGCTCAAGAGTGCCGGTTAATAGGTGATCTTCTTGAATTGGTTGTGGTGCAAATTTTGGATAAATGCACGAGCTGCCTAAAAATAATAAACGCTTCACGCCGGTTAAATAGGAGCTGTGAATGACGTTGTTTTGGATTTGAAGATTTTCGTAGGTGAAGGCTCCGAGTTGAGATCTGTTGGCTTCGATGCCGCCGACTTTTGCCGCGGCTAAAAAAACAAATTCCGGGTTTTCTTTTTCAAAAAAATCACGTACGGCTTTTTGGTCGAGGAGATCGAGTTCAGAATGAGTTTTGGTAATGATGTTGTTGTAGCCTTGTTTTTGTAGCTCGCGCATGATTGCTGAACCGACCATGCCGCGATGGCCGGCGATGTAGATTTTGGAAGTTTTGTTCATTGAGGGGGTAAAAAATTGGATGTAATTGGATTTAGCTCGGGACAAGAAACCCCCCTACCCCCCTTGTCAGGGGGGCTTTTTATCGAGTTCGGTTTAAGCCCCCCTGACAAGGGGGGTAGAGGGGTTTCTCGTCACAGACTCAGTCTAAGAGAAATTAGTAAGCCTTGATTTCTTTCAAAAATGCCTTGTCCAAACTATCTTCTGCGTGTTTGTCTTTAAAGCCTTGCGGGGTTCCGTCGAAGACGATTTTGGTTTCGTTGAGGACGGCGATTGAGTCGCAGATTTCGTCCATGTCGGACAAAATATGAGAGCTGAAGAAAATGGTTTTGCCAGATTTTTTGTAAGCAATTAATTCTCTCTTCAAGGCGATGCGGGCTTTTGGATCCAGGCCGCTCATGGGTTCGTCTAAAATTACCAAATCAGCTTCTGACAAAAACACCGCCATCAAACCCAATTTTTGGGTCATGCCTTTGGAATATTTGGTCACTTTTTGCTTTAAGACTTCGAACTTCAAATCAAGATTTTCGCAGATGCGGCGAGCTTTTTCCGGGTCGTATTTTTTGCCGTAAAAATCCAAAACGAATTTCAAAAATTCTTCACCTTTAAGATGTTGTGAGGGCATGAATTTTTCCGGCAAGTAGCAGATTTTTTTGCGACTTGTAGGCAACACACGCGACACTCCAAAGATTTCAACTTCGCCATTTTCCTGATCCAAAAGATCCAAAATAATTTTGATTAAAGTGGTTTTACCTACGCCATTCAAGCCGATGAAGCCGAAGATGTCGTTTTCTTTTACGTCAAAACTTACTTTGTCGAGCACCGTTTTGTCGTTAAAAGATTTTGAAATTTCAGAAATTTTTAGAGGAAGCATGTTACTTGATGAGGTTGTTGATTGCGAATAATGAAATGGTGTAGCCATCGACGCCGAGGCCAGAGATCACGGCAGTGACGACATCACTTAAATAGGAATTTTGTCGGAATTCTTCGCGCTTAAAAACGTTAGAAATATGCAGCTCGATCTTGGGTTTTTGAAAAATTTCTAAAGCATCGCGAATGGCAACAGAGGTATGGGTGTAGGCTGCGGCGTTGATGATGATGCCATCAAAATTATCTACTGCATCTTGGATAAAATCGACCAAACGACCTTCGTTATTTGATTGTTTGAATTCAACTTCCAGGCCCAATTCAGCGGCCAAAAGTTTACAATCTTCTTCGATTTTTTGCAGTGATGAATCGCCGTAAATCTCTTTATCACGCTTGTGCAAAAGATTTAAATTGGGGCCATTTAAAATGAGAATTTTTTTAGGCATCGAGATTTTTAGATTTATTTTTTGCGGCCAATTCGATTTTTACAAAAATAAAAATTGTTACCGGAATTGATAATCCGTACGTCACTCCAATCACTGCCAAAGCAAGCCATGGCTCAACCAAAAGGCCAATGATGATTGATCCTAAAATCAGCAGAGTCATGTAAAGATACTCGTTTTTGATCGGAATTTTTTTAATTGAAATGGTGGGAATGCGGCTAGCCATCAAGACCGCCAAGACTGAAGTGTAAGTGATTACAAGGAACGGCTCGGTATAAAATCCCTCGCCAAATTCGTAAAATAGAACCATTGGCAGCATAGCCATAGCGGCTCCACAAGGGGCGGGAATTCCTTTAAAGAAATATTTTTCTAAAATTGGATTTTTAACTTCTTGGGTCAGATCAACGTTAAAACGCGCTAAACGAATGGCGCTACATACCGCGAAAAATAATACGAGAGCCCAGTTCAAGCCTTTAACATCAGCGTAAGAACCAACCCACATGTAGATGACGAAGCCAGGAACGACACCAAAATTTACGAAGTCAGCGAGAGAATCGAGCTGGGCGCCGAAGTCGCTCGAAGAGTTAAAAAAGCGCGCCAATCTGCCGTCGATGCCGTCCATAAATCCTGCCAATAAAAGGAAAGAAGTGGCTTTCAAAAATTCGCCGTGAATTGAAAAGCGAATGGCGGAAAGTCCGACGCACAAACTGGCTAAAGTAACGAGGTTTGGTAGGAGTCTGACTAAAGGAAAATAGGCGCTTTGAGGACTTCTGATTTGTTGAATGATTCTGCCCGGCATTTTGATTTAATTTTGATTTATGACTGACACATTTTCTTGGCGCCACCAACGCACGACGTGACCCATCCAATCACAAATGCCATGCAAAAAACACTCACGACCGTGACGAGATAGACCTCGTCATTCGACGAAGACACTTAAATTTGTAATTAACTACGTGAATTTACCGCTGAATTCTTACTAAATTTCTTCAGGAATTTCCTTTGGAATTTCTGGGGGATTTTGATTTGCATTAATCGAAATGCGCACTTAATTTCTACAACACATCCCAAAAAAGCAACCAAACATTTCCCCCATTCCATTTTTGAAAAACATGCAAAAAACTGATCCTCAATTGGCCAGAGAAATGGCTAATTGCGTTAGATTTTTATCGATTGACGCTGTCGAAAAATCCGCTTCCGGACATCCGGGAATGCCAATGGGAATGGCCGATGTCGCCACAATTCTCTTCGCAGAATTTTTAAAATTTGATGCCAGCAAACCAAGCTGGCTTGATCGCGATCGCTTCGTTTTATCTGCGGGCCACGGATCAATGTTACTCTACTCTTTATTACTCCTCACCGGTTACGAAGACATCAATTTGGATGACCTAAAAAACTTCCGTCAGCTCGGTTCCAAATGCGCCGGACATCCGGAATATGGCCACATTGACGGCATCGAAACTACCACCGGTCCTTTGGGTCAAGGCATTGCTAATGCAGTTGGGATGGCCCTTGCCGAACAAATGTTAGCCGCACGTTTAGGCTCAGATTTAATCAATCACAAAACTTACTGTATCGCCGGAGACGGCTGTTTGATGGAAGGCATCAGCCAAGAAGCCATTTCAATCGCCGGCAATTTGAACTTAAAAAATCTGATTGTTCTGTGGGACAATAACTCAATTTCAATCGATGGCGACACTGCTTTAGCCACTTGCGAAAATATGAAGATGCGCTTCGAAGCCTGTAATTGGAAGGTTTTGAAAGTTGATGGTCACAATTTTGACGAGATTCGCGCTGCTTTAACCGAGGCACAAAATTCTGATCGCCCAGTCATGATTGACTGCAAAACTGTGATTGCTTTTGGCTCGCCGAATAAATCCGGATCCGAAAAATCTCACGGCTCTCCTCTTGGTTCTGATGAAGTTAAAAAGACGCGAGAAGCTTTAAACTGGCCACATGACGCCTTCGTGGTTCCATCAAATCTTTCAGAAAAATGGTTGGAAGTTGGAGCAAGATCTCAAAAAATCTGCAAAGAATGGGAAGAAAAATTAGCTAAATTGGACGAGAAAAAATCCGCCGAATTGGGCCGCGTTTTAAACAATGAATTGCCGCAAGATTTCGCTGAAAAACTCGAAGCTTTCACCCAAAAAATTTCCGCAGAAAAACCGAAACAAGCCACTCGCAAATCTTCTCAAATCGCTCTCGAATTTTTGACTGGCGAATTGTCGGAATTAATCGGCGGTTCGGCAGATTTAACCGAATCAGTTTTAACCAAAACTTCCCACACCAAAGCAATCAACAAAAATAATTTCGAAGGCCGCTACATCCATTACGGCATCCGCGAACACGCCATGGGCGCACTGATGAATGGCATGACGCTTCACGGCGGATTCTTGTCTTACGCCGGAACTTTCTTAGTATTTTCCGACTACATGAAACCGGCCGTCAGATTGGCCGCCTTGATGAAGTTGCGCGTCATCTACGTCTTCACTCACGACTCCATTGGCCTTGGCGAAGACGGACCAACTCACCAACCAATCGAACATCTGGCCGCACTGCGCGCCATTCCTAACTTGAACGTCTTCCGCCCTTGCGATGCCAAAGAAACGATTGAGTCTTATGCTTTAGCTTTGGCTGCAAAAGACACTCCGTCCGCCATCGTTTTGACTAGGCAGAATCTGCCTTTCTTGAGCAGCGCGAATAATGTGAATTCCATTCGTGGTGGTTACATACTTTCTGAAAGCA
>CANDYP010000096.1 GCA_947425005.1 Rickettsiales bacterium
GCCCCGGCTTTGATTGCATCACCAACGGCGTCGGCGCCTTTAAATTCAGGCAGTAGGGAGGGATGGATATTGATCAGGCGATCAAACCAGCGCGTCACAAACCAGCCCGAAAGCAAACGCATAAATCCGGCCAGACAAACAATTTCTGCGCCCGATTTTTCAATTTCTTCGCTGACTTTTTTGTCAAAATTTTCGCGCGGATTTTCTGTGTCGGAAAATTTTTTGCCGGGAAAATTTTTGTAATCGACAAACGCCGTGCGAATCCCTTGAGATTCCGCAAATTTTAAACCTTCCGCATCAATTTTATTCGACAAAACCAACACCACTTCCGCCGGAAAATCTGAACTCTCACAAGCCTTCACCAGAGCCTGCATGTTAGATCCACGCCCCGAAATCAAAACCGCCACTTTTACTTTTTTCGTCATTTATTTTGCTCCGTTATTTTCCCGTTATTTTTCTTGGGGGGCCAACATATTCATTATTAATTTGATCATTATTTCCTTATTCGCCGGCAAAGATTCCGCCACCAAAAGCGTTAAAGCTGCGAGACCAATGTCGTTGATCACCGGCTGTCCGTCAGCGCCAATCAAGCGTTTGTTACGATTCAAAAAATCTACAAATAAAAATGCTCCGCTGCGTTTATTGCCGTCAACAAACGGATGATTTTTAATCACGAAATAAAGTAAATGCGCCGCCTTAGCTTCAACTGTGGGGTAGGCAGGTTTACCAAAAACCGTTTGTTCCAAATTCCCCAAAAGGGCGGCCAGACCGTCTTCGCGCTCTTGCGCAAAAAGAGCAGTCGCCTCACCGCGAGAAATTAAATCACTTTTTAATTTCGCCAAAGACGCCCGCGCCTCTTTCGCGCTTTGTAATTTTCCGCCTTTTTGCGCGCGAGGTTCGGCAAGCAAACCTTCGTCGTAACGCTGCAAAAGCAAAAATGTTTGAGCGTAACGCGTGACGACATCAACTAGGCCGCGACTGGCGTCCAATCCGAGCTCCGGGCTTTTTGAAGCTTTGCGAACCAACTCCAAGGCAGCCTCTAATTCAGCAGCATTTTTTTCGAAACGTTGGCGATTTAAGGTGAAGCCTTGAGTTAAATGCTCGCGCAAAACCGAGTTCGACCACTGGCGAAATTGCACACCTCGCTTTGAATTTACGCGGTAACCAACTGACAAAATTGCGTCAAGATTGTAGTGTTTTAGCACCCTGGTAACTTTACGATTTCCTTCAATTTGAACTACCGAGAAATCCTCGGTAGTTGCATCTTCTTCTAGCTCACCATCAGAGAAAATATTGGCTAGATGCAGGCCAACGTTATCCGTAGAGGTATCGAACAACTCTGACATTTTTCGCTGAGTCAACCAAAGAGTTTCTGATTTTAGATGAACTTCTACAGCTTGCTTGCCGTCTTTAGTTTGGAAAATGATGATTTCTGATTGTGGTGTTTTCATATTTTTTGTGGTTTGAGTTTTGAACTTGGTAAAATTTATCCGTCACAAAGAAAGCGCAATTCTCAAATATCGCAACAGGATTTTTGATTTGTTTTGACAAGAAAATCTGAGCAGAAAAAAGTGAAATTGTACGTACGTACAATTTTTTTTAAAACTCTCGAAACCAAACAGCCTCAAGGAGGCAGAGCCTAATGCAAATTTCACTCAAAAATTACAAAAAACTGCTGTCAGAAATCCAAAAAATAATTTCAAAAACTGAGCAAAATATTGTCGCGAATGTTAATCGAGAAAAGGTCGTGATGAGTTGGCAAATCGGCAAATTAGTCGACGAACATTTGCTCGAAAATGACTCAGAAAAATTCAGAAAAAAATTGTTAGGAGAGCTCGAAAAAGACACCGCGATTACCACCAGAGCATTGTACCAAATGCGCGCTTTTTACAAAGCTTACCCAGCTTTGCCCAAAGCAGAAAATGATTTGAGTTGGAGCCACTACCGCAGCCTGTCTTCGATTGCTTCCGAGGAAACGCGTCTGCGACTCGAAAATCTCACAATCACTGACAAGCTAGGCACTGACAAGCTTCAGAGCAAAATTTCCAAAATAAAAAGAGAGGCAAAAACGCGCCGCGAAGAAAATACGACGAAGAAAATTACTAAACTTTTCGTGAAGCGTGGGCAGGTTTTTACTTACAAAATTGTGACGTCGGAGCGCTCCACTTTTGTCGATCTCGGCTTCAACATTTTTTCAAAAATTAAAACTTCTTTCGCCTCTGAGACGCTCGTCGAAAGCAAAAAAAGCGGCGAGAAAATTTCGCTGAAAAAATCTGTCGCAAAGCCCCAACAACTTCACACTTACAAAGCCTATTTGGACAAGGTAGTGGATGGGGACACGCTGCACGTGACGCTGGATTTGGGGTTTGGGATTGAACACAAAGAGATTCTGCGACTCGCCAAAATCAACGCTCCGGAAATGAGCACGGATGAAGGCCAAAAAAGCTCCGAAGCCTTGCAAAAAATTCTAAAAGACGTAAAATTTTTAATCGTAAAAACCAACAAAACCGACGTTTACGGCCGCTACGTCGCCGACGTTTTCTTCAACGAAAATAAGGAGGAAACCAATCCGCAGAAAGTTGCGGATACAGGAATTTATTTGAATCAACTTTTGCTCGATCGCGGATCGGCTGAAATATTTTAAAAAATGAAAAAATCTCTAACTGGCCTGACAAGAGCCGCGACTCAAATTATTTTACCCGGACAATCAGCAAAATTTCGTGCGGCAATTTTTGCTCCTAACCAAGCTTTAGTTTTACAAAATAACGGCAAGTTGCAAGTTGGCGAGTCACCTGATTCTAGAGACTTGAGAGATTTAGAATTTAATCCAACGCATCCTTCTGCAACAGTAATTCCCAGATCTTACCCGGATTTTTCTTCAGAAAGTTGGTCAGAATTTTTATCTTTTTTGAATCCAACAATTGTCAAAAATTTGAAGCCGCAGGAAAATATTCGCAGGCATCTGCTCGATGTTTACAATCCTTGTTTGTCGGACAATGCCACGGTGTCACGCAATCGCAGCAGCGTTTTTGGGTCTTTGCCTTTAACGCGACATCTCTTGCATCGCGATGATTTTGCCGAGAGCGATTACGAAACTAGAAGGTTGGAATGCCTACAAAATATTGATGTTGGGGCAATGTCACCGGCTCAACTTTTACAAAAATATTTCGAAAGCGAAATTCATGATTCGCGCTGGACAACTGATCGGTTCTTATTCCGCATGGCTTTCGCGCCAGATCTGCAATCGGTGAGATCTCTTGGCGAATCACTGATGGCTGGGGCAAAGGTAAATCACAAATTTGACGAAGGCGCCTACAAAGCGATAACCCAGCACATCCCCTATTCTCACCTGAAGCCGGAAGAATTTGAAAAAATGTGGCGCAGTTTTGAAGATGTTCGCAATCTTCATTTCAGCGCCAAGTCCACCTCTCAACTTCTGGTTAATATCGGAGGAAATTGGGAGAAAAATAAAATTAGACAGGCGCAAAAATACGACAAAAAACCCCAAGATTATTTTAACGCAGTTGCCCGAGATTTGTTGCTGCCGATTTTTTTTACAAAACTTCGGGATGCTTTTGCGGCGCGCGGGGAAACCTTGCCAAACGACTTAGAAAATCTTTCCTGGGCTAAATATGCAGCCGCGGCAATGAGGCGCATCGCTCAAGAAAAAATTACTACTTTACTGACTCCCTCAACATTGGAGAAGTTAGTTGACCAGTGGAAAATCTCCCGCCCGACAATTGATTCACTTAAGCCGCTGATCAAAAACTATTCCGGAAATCCCGACGAAGAAAAGAAGAGCGCGTGGCACGCATTAATGCCCAATCAAACCATTGACGGCATCAATTACGTCGTCCTCACCAACCAAAGCGATTTGAATCGTGAGGCGGATAAAATGGATCACTGCATCGGTGGATACGCCATGCTGTGCCGAAGCGGCGAGTGTCACATCATCTCAGGATCGACAGCTTCTGGAGAAAATTTTACGTTAGATCTGAGAAGACTTAACGAGGGTCAATTTCGAATTCATCAATTGTCCGGCTTCAGAGATCACGAGTGTTCGGAGGAGGTGGAAAGATCTGCCGAAAATCTTCTACACTTGATCAACAGTGGCCAAATTATTGTGAACCAGAAATCAGGCGCACTGACTGAAGCTACAGATCTCAAGACTTGGCTACAATTCGATCCGCTAGAAGTCGCAGAAAGACAAAGTGTTTTTAAAGCTTACAGAGATTCAGGGGCATTGCCCAGCCAGTGGCTAAGATACGAATCTCTGGATGAGCTCGTAAGTCAAAATGGCGTCGCTCAAGAAATAGACGAGAGGGTTAGATTAGAGAGCGCGTCTCCGAAGAATTTGAGGGGAATGGCAAATGAGGAGCTCGCAGAAATTACCCCTACTCAACCGCCTTCACCACCAACTCAGCCAAATACAAACACTCTACCCCGATCTCACCGCAGTCTCGCTCGACCACAAGCGCCAGAAATAGCAGTTGTCGAACTTTTTTCTGAAAAAAAATTTAGTGATTTATTTGAAGAGCTTCCCCCTCCACCCGAAGGCAGGGCAAATTTTGTCAGAGTAATATCCAAGGCAGAAATTGTTGGGAGAGCGCAAGAAGATCCAGCAAAAACAGAGTCTAAAAATACCCGCTACGTCCGAGCTGGGCAAACTACTGACATCGATCAGCTTGGACTTCTTAGATCGCGCAACAATTTACTGTCTGGCAACATTTCGTTTCTTTTTGAAGTCGACATAAAAGCTGTATCCGTCGTGACTGATTCATTTGCCATTGGAAATTCCGGAAATTCTGACAATCTTTTGTATTTTCAGAATGATGCAAAAAATGGAATATCCAGCGCCGATAAATTAAAGAAATTAACCAGCGCATTGAATGACTGCATGGTATCGATTTCGTCGCAAGATTACAAAAAAGCTGCACTGTTACTTCCGTCTAAAACCAGAATCGCTCAACCCGAACTAGCCGGAGAAATACTAGAAATTTTCGCAATGCAGCGTGCCACTGGCAACAGCAATCCCACTAGTTTTGTGATCGAAACTGGGGATAAAATCTTCAGAGTGCGGAGTGGTCAGGAAGAGGTGATTGAAAAAATATTGAGAGAAAAATTTGCTCAAAAAGGCAAGGGAGAAAGTAGAGACGAAGGCAGGTAAGATCGCGGGATTTAGGGCGGGATCTAAGAACCCGCCCCAGGGCCCTACGCATGAAAATTCAAACAGACTCAGTCTAATCACCCTCCCCTTGAGGGAGGGTCGGGGAGCGCAGCGATCCGGGGAGGGGTCCAGTTTGTACTCGAACATGACCCCTCCCCGAACCGCTTCACGGTTCGACCCTCCCTCAAGGGGAGGGTGATTAGACTGAGT
>CANDYP010000097.1 GCA_947425005.1 Rickettsiales bacterium
AGCGCATGCCGGTCATGGGGGTTTTTCGTCACAAACTCATAATTTTCTTGAAAAAAATCCTCCAATTTTTAAAAACCCCGCGCTCCAAAATTCCCAACACGCCACAACGCCAAACCCCAAATCCCAATGCCTCAGAAGAATCACCGCTTCTTACAAATTTGTTGTCTATTTTTTTTAGCAAGCGAAGCGCAAGCCGTTACTCTCACATCTGGACAAACTGACTACACGACAACAGGAAATATTACGACCAGCGGAGTTGGTATTAGCAGCACTCTCGTGGGCACGAGCTCCTCTTACGACAAAATCAAAAACACTTACACAATCACGACAGGAAATTCCGGCGCTACTTCCAGCGCCTACGGAATTAAGGTCACGGGCGATTACAATCAAATCACCAATGACGTCGGCGCAGCAATCGTAACCACGGGAAGTTCGGGGCGCGGCATTAGCACGGTCAACCGTGCAACCGTCTTCAACGCGGGCAGCATCAGCACCCAAGGCAGCACCTCTTACGGAATTTACGCCGGCGGCGACAACAATTCGGTCAGTAATTCCGGCTCAATTACCACTAGCAACACCAGCTCTTACGGCATTTACCTCAATGGCGACAACAATTCAGCAACCAACTCCGGCTCAATAAACACGCAGGTTAACGGCATTCGCGTTAGCGGTAACAATTCCACCGTAACCAATTCCGGCAGCGTCACTTCGGCAACTTACGCCATTTACAATGCGGGTTCGGGCACGGTCATTGACAGCTCCGGCACGCTTTCCGGCGGAGTTTTTGTCGGCAGCGGCACTCTGAATATTTCTGGGGGGAGTATTAGTGGAACTGTGGATGGATCGTCGGGAACCGGCAGTGTAAAGGTCGGATCGAGCTCTTCCCCTTCTGTTAGTTTCAATCAATCTTCGTCTTTTAACAATCTTGACACCCTTACCATTCAGTCGAGCAGCACGCTGAATTCCAGCGCCAGCATTAGCGCTAACACGATTTTAATCGACGCCAATTCTGTTTTAACGCTGAACGACGGATCGTCGTTAAGTGGCGCAATTGCTGGCGTAAGCGACTCTGTCGGCACTCTAAATATTTCCGGAATTTCTTTTGCGTCCAGCGACGCAATTGGAGTTTCCGGCGGCGCTTTGGCGAATCTAAACATTAATTCCGGCGGCTCGGTTGCTGCTGTGAGCGATATTTACGCTGCCAATATTTTGCTTGCCGGCACATTAAATTTTTCCGGCGCAAATAATTTAACAATTCACGGAAGCCTTGCTGGAAGCGGTGCGGGGACGCTTAACGTCGGGTCGCAAAATCAAACAATTAGCGGCAATTTTTCTCTTGCCAGTGGCGACGAGTTGGCGGTGACATTAAAAAGCGGCGGGGTTGGAAGCCTTGCTGTTAGCGGATCTGCAGCGATTGATGCTAATTCAAAATTGGCAATTACAACCAGCGCAAGCCAGGGTTACATTACTAGTGGCACGCAATACAACCTTGCCAGCGCTGGCTTGGGTTCGTCAATCAATTCAATTTCTGACTCAAATATTTTTGTAAATGGAGCGAATACAAATAGTTACGGATTGCTCGAATTCAGCACCACCGCCACTTCCGACAGTTTAATTTTGAATGTGAATCGACTCACGGCGGCCGAAATTACTTCCGACAAAAATGCGCAGAATATTTACCAAGCCTTGAGTGATGCTGGTGAGGGCAGTGGCAAATTGTTAGAATTTCAAAATTACCTCGACAATTCCGGGTTCAAGGGCGACGCAATGACGAGCGCGTTGAATCAGCTGGCGCCGCAAGGCAGTAAGGCAGCGCTGGCTACGACCAACAATGTTGTGAGTAATTCGATTAAAATTACAGAAAGTAGATTGGAAAAAACTCGGCGCGGTGAAGTGGTAAAAGTTTTGAAAAATAGGGCTTGGGCGCAGGGATTTGGCGGATCAGCGCTGCAAAGAGCAATTGCAAATGACGCTGGCTACAAAGCAAATTCGGCGGGACTTTCTTTTGGCGCTGACCAGGAAATTTCGGATACAGCCTTGGTGGGTGCGGCTTTCAGCTTTGCCAAGTCCAGTGTAAAAGTTTTGAACAGCGTGCAGCAAAACCTAATCGACAGCTACCAAATTAATTTTTACGGCAGCCAAAATTTTGGAAAATATTTTCTCGATTCGGTGGCGGGGTTTGCCTGGAATCACTTCGATTCCAACCGCGCCATTACAGCGCTCAACACTAATGCAATGGCTGGATATTCCGGCCAAACTTACGCGCTGAAAATAAAAACGGGCTGGCTGCAAAATCTGCAACACGGCTTCAGTCTTAGCCCCGAAGCCTCATTAAATTTCCTGCGAAATAATATTGGCGGCTACAATGAGAAAGGGGCTGGGGAGTTGAATCTGCGCGTTAGTAGTGTTTCAGCGAATTTTCTGGAAGGTCGCACCGGTTTAAATTTGGGCTACGCCACCAGAATTTCCGAACTTCCGGAATTTAAAAAAGTTGTCGCACTTCTAAAAATTTCCTACGGCTACGCTTTTGTGAATGACGCGCCGACAGTGACGGCGGGCTTTGTTGGGCAATCGGGCAGTTTTAATTCCCAAATTTCGCACGTAGATCGCGGTAGTTTAAAATTGGGCTTCGAGCTGGATGCGTTCCACAAAGACAACAGCACTTTCAGCGCCGACTACACTTTCGAAAAACGCACGACTTACGAATCACATTTTATTTTGTTGAAGGTGCGGGAGGAGTTTTAGTTGGGAGGAGGGGTCTCTTTAGGATTGAGTCTAGGAAGCCTCCTCACCAACTCAGCCCAACCCCCCCTCACGGACTCAATTTCTGCGCAGAATTATTTTTTAGCAAAGACCGCAGCTGAGTAATCGCCATTTGATTCAATTGCAAAAGCCGTTGCGGCTGCGGCAGTTTTTGCCGGATTAACTCAGCGTTAAAACTTTCTAAATTCGCCAGACAAATCAATTGAGTCACGTCGGCGTAGTCGCGCAGGTTGCCTTCAAGTTGGGGATTTTTTTCGCGCCAATCTTTGGCGGTGATTCCAAACAGCGCCCTGTTCAATAAATCTGCCTCAGTGGCAAAAATAATATTTGCCTCTTCTTGAGAAATTTGCCGCGGAACTAAATGTTCAGAAATTGCGTCAGTGTGAATGTGGTAATTGATTTTGGTCAACATGCGCTTGGCGTCCCAGCCCAAAGACAATCTTTTGTTTTCTTCTTCTTTGAGGCGTTGGAATTCTTTGATTAGGTAAAGCCTAAACTCGGCCGAAACCCAAGAAGCGAATTCGAAGGCAATGTCTCGATGGGCAAAAGTGCCGCTGCCGTAGCGGCCGGCTTTGGAGGTGATTCCAATTGCGCCGGTATTCTCAATCCACTTACTAGGAGAGAGTACGAAGGTGTTGGATCCAGCTTCTTGCCAAAAGGGGTCGAATCCGTCCCCTTTAAAATTGGGATTGTTAATTCTCTCCCACAATCCAAGAAACTCGATTGTGCTTTTTGACCTCATCCAGTTTTTGACCACATCTTTTGGTTCGTGCGGATTTTTGTGGCGGGCAATGTCGGTTAAGGAGAGGTAATCTTCGTTACCGATTTTAGAAATGGAGATTTGTAAACCTTGGGCGGTGATGTTTTTCATTTGGCGTGGTGTTGGTTGGTGTGAATTTCGAATGCCTAATTTTAAGCGCTGAAATTATTTGCACTAGGAAAAATAAAATCAAGTAGATTGTTCTAATTATTTTAGAACAAAGGTTGGGAGGGGTTTTTTTGGGGGGAGTGGCGAAGATTGCGGAAGAGGGGGGTGAGGAGTTTGGGGCGTTCTGGGAGTTGCAGCCACGCTTTGTCGCTTTTCTCGCTGCGCTCGAAGACGACTCGCGCCGGGGCGAAGGCGCAGCCTTCGCCCGTTTTGAGCTAAAAATGACCGTTTAGGTCATTTTTGCCGACCAGGGGTCGGCCGCTCAAAACCCAAAATGTTGCAAAAATCTTACGTCATTTTCGAAGAACATTCTGAGGTCGGTGATTCCGTATTTTAGCATTGCCAGACGCTCGATTCCGATTCCGAAAGCGAAGCCTTGGAATTTTTCTGAATCGATTCCGCAGTTCTTTAAAACGTTGGGGTGAATCATTCCGCAGCCGAGGATTTCCAAGAATTTGTCGTCCCCCAGCAAATTATTTGGGGAATTATTTCCGATTTTAATTCGGCCGTTCTCGATTGAGTAATTAATGTCAACTTCGGCGGAAGGTTCGGTGAAGGGGAAGAAGCTTGGGCGGAATCTCAGCTCGACATTTTTTACTTCAAAAAATCTTTCCAAGAAATTTTCCAAACACCATTTCAAGTGGCCCATGTTGACGTTTTCGTCGACGACGAAGCCTTCGAATTGGTGGAACATTGGGGTGTGAGTTTGGTCGGAATCGCGACGGAAGACTCGGCCCAAAGCCGCGACTTTCAACGGTGGTTGGGTGGTCAGCATTTTGCGAATTTGCGTGTTGGAAGTGTGAGTGCGCAAAAGCAAATCAGAATTTTGTAAGTAAAAAGTGTCTTGCATCTGGCGCGCCGGATGGTCAGCCGGCATGTTGAGCGCGGTGAAATTGTGGAAGTCGTCTTCGATCTCGGGGCCTACCGCGAACTCAAATCCAAGTTCGCCGAAAATTTCCTCAATCTCTTGCATTACTTTATTAATCGGGTGAATCAGGCCACGATTTTCTTTGCGAGTCGGCGCGCTTAAATCAATTTTTTCGCCAGACAATTTTTCGTTGAGTTCAGCAATTTCAAAAAGATTTTTAGCGTCGTCGATTTTTTTAGTAACCACGTCGCGCAGTTGATTAACGCGAGCTCCGAAGGCTTTTTTTTCCTCTGCCGGAACGTCTTTGAGTTGAGAAAAAAGTTCCGTCACCAAACCCTTTTTGCCCAAAAAATTAATGCGAATTTCTTCGAGCTGCTGCTTGTTTTGGATTGCGGAAATTTGCGAATTGAAATCGGCGAGGAGTGTTTCTAAGTTGGTCATTATTTTGAAATTTCTGATTTTTTTGTCTGAGGTTGGGACGAGAAACCCCCCTACCCCCCTTGTCAGGGGGGGGCTTTGATCGAGTTCGGTTTAAGCCCCCCTGACAAAAGGGGGGTGATCGAGTTCGGTTTAAGCCCCCCTGACAAGGGGGGTAGGGGGGTTTCTCGTCACGAACTCTCTCTAAGTGTAACCCAAATACAACAATGTCTCGCTCTAGAATCAACTGCCAAGGGATTAACTGGTTCGGCGCCTTCACCCTGCTTGGCAAAGAAGTCCGCCGCTTCCTCAAAGTTTACCACCAAACCCTGTTCTCCCCCGTAATCAACATTGTCCTGTTCCTCGCAGTATTTTCACTTTCCGTCGGCAGTCAC
>CANDYP010000098.1 GCA_947425005.1 Rickettsiales bacterium
CCAAAAGCAGAAAAAGATAAAATTCAAAAACAGTTGGAACAAAATCGCGAAGCAAGATCAGCAAAATCACCAACCCTAAGCAGCGGCACCGCAATGGCAGCAATAAAAGCGGAGAGCAGAAATATTGCTGCGGATGAGAGCAGTGCAAGCAGCAGTCCAGTAGCTACTGCCGCTGCCGGCGCAATCTTTGGATCGGGCGCTCTTGGTGCAATGTCTGATACCGCCAAAGCCGCTGGAAAATTACCTGGAGCTGTTATTGGAGCTGCTGGAAGTGCAGCAAGTGGGGCCGCTGGAGCTATCGGAAGTGCAGCGTCTACAGTTGTGAATGACCCCTCACTTGCTAGAGAAGGAATTAAAAATGCATTAATGGGCGCACCTAAAAGCGCAGTTGAAGCTGCCAGTTCTGTTGCCGGAGCTGCATCAGCTGCTTTCGGAGCCGCTAGGGATCTACCTTCAAACGTATCTGACTACATGAATCCTGACCTCACCGCCAGCAGAACAAGCAACCTCACTAGAATCGGAGAGCAGGTTAAGGCAGATCTCAAAGAAATTCGCGGCTATGAAAAAATAGACAAAGCAACAGGTAAGCCAACAAAAGTGGAAGGTGAGAAAAAAGAATTAGAAGACAAAAAGAATGATGCCACAGCCACTCCTCTCGAGCGCAAGAAAGCCGAACAAAGCCTAGAAAATGTTACGGCAAGAGAAGGTAAATTAGAAAAACTCGACAGAGCAATGGACTCATCACTAAGCGCCAAATCTGCAATCGAATCAGTCGCAACAACCAGAGAACAAACTTACGCAGCACTAAGTGATGGAGCTAAAAGATTTGGAGGGACCTTTGCTTCTAAAAGTGACAAAAAAACCATTGCCGAGTACAAAGAAGTTCAAGCAGCCCGAAAAGAATACGGCGCTTTAAGCGAAGCAGGAGTCAGCGATAAAGCAGTGAAAAAACACGAAGAGTTTTCTGACAAATATAAACATGTTAGGCCGGTAGCTCCGCCCAAACCACCAAAGCCGGCAGCCAAGCCGTAGCCGTAGGCCCCACCACAGCCAACAACACGAGCAACTCCAAACAGAAGAATCGAAGTTTTTATCCCCATGAAATCAGGACATGTTCTAAAAAACCCTCACAAAAAAAGCGCCTTCACCATTTTAGAAAATTTAATTTTCTTCTGTCTCATCACCATCGCAATCATCGGAATTTATTTTTCGAAACAGCTGAACAAAGCCAACGATGTCAAATCTCTGATCATGCAGATCAAAAAATATAATACCGCTGTCGCCTCCTTCGCCGAGAAGTATCAAGCCCTCCCGGGAGATGTTCAAAACACAATCACCTTCGGAATCACAAAAAATAATACTGACGGCAATGGCGATAATATCGTCACCGATCGCGCCGAAAAAATTATTTCAGCAAGTGGTGAGATCACAAATTTTTGGATGCACTTATCCAAAGCAAAAATGTTAGACGAAAATTTTGACGGCAAAGAAAATGGTAAAGCAAAAATTGCGACCACCCTTCCGATCAGTAAAATCGGGGACAAAATCGGTATCATCGCTTATGGTGATGAAGGAAAAACTTTCTACCAAATCGGCTTCAAATTTTCTAACGACGAGCGACTTTTCATGAGCAACAAAAGTTTAAAAACCGATGAAGCATATTGGTTAGATAAAAAACTTGATGACGGTAATCCAAAAAAAGGTCTCGTAGTTGCTGTTGGAAATAACTCTCTCAACATCGCAGAAAATGCACAGTGCGTAAAATTTTCGGAATACGATCAGGCCAACGTGGAACCGGTTTGCCAGCTTCGCATCGAAATAAAATAATTTTAATTTTAACCATAAAATGTCCGTAAAAAATTACATGACTTTGCAAAATCATTTGGAGGAGTTGCGCAACAGATTAATTTTTTCTGTGATATTTTTTCTCGTCGCATTTTGTGCGTGCTATTTTTTTGCAGCAGAAATTTACAATTTTTTATTGCAGCCTTTCGCTGAATTTTCTCGTGATCACGAAAATAGAAGATTGATCTACACCAGCCCGGCTGAAGCCTTCACGACCTATCTGAAATTATCTTTTTACTCATCTTTATTTTTTTCTTTCCCAATTTTTGCGTCACAACTTTATCTTTTTTTAGCGCCGGGTTTGTACCGAAATGAGAAAAAAAATATTTTACTAATTTTATTTTTTTCGTCTTTTTTATTTTTATTCGGCGCACTTCTTGCGTATTATTTTATTTTACCACTCGCAATCGAGTTCTTCGCAAGCTTTGAGATTAAAGGCTCCGCGACATCTCTTCCAATTCAACTCGAAGCAAGAATTAGCGAATATTTAAATCTCGTCATCAATTTATTATTCGGATTTGGCATCGCATTTCAGCTACCAATTTTCTTGATTTTTTTAATTAGAGTTGGTCTGTTGTCCGCCAATGACTTAAGAAAGAAGAGGAGATATTGGATTGTAGCAATTTTTATAATCGCTGCGGTGCTTACTCCCCCAGACGTTTTGAGTCAGGTAAGTTTAGCAGTTCCGATGATATTTTTATTCGAAATTGTCATTCTGATTAGTAAAAATTTTAACAACAAAAAATAAAATTTTATGGCTACTGTAAAAAAAGCTCCTGCTAAAAAAGTCGTTGCTAAAAAAGCTCCTGCTAAAAAAGTCGTAGCAAAAAAAGCTCCTGCTAAAAAATAGTAGAAAATCTAAAAAGTAAAAAATTGGGCGGGGTCTCAACAGAGGCCCCGCCCTTTTTTGTGCCTTCTTTGTAAAAGGAGGTGGCGCGTAGCGCCGGAGGATTTGGTGCAACAAGTTCGGTTTGTTTTAACTAAAACCGAACTTGTTAGGCCGAATCCTCCGGCACTTCGTGCCACCTCCTTTTTCAAAGGAGGTCTCCCTCCTCCTCCCCTTCCTTCTCTTGTCTGAGTTTTATTTACTGCCCTTCTCTTTCATTGGCGCCGGCGCGAAAGCCTGCTTCACCACCACTCTCACCGGAGACCTAGTCGGCGTTCTCGCGCTATTCTCGGTATTCACCACGTCACACAAAATATCGAGTGACACACCACCATCGTGACACATGCAGATCGAATAAGTTTTTTTATCCAAACCCTCAATCATCTCGCGACTAATAATTCTGAAACCACCACTAGCCGGATCTTTTCTCGAAAATTTGAAAAGCCGATTCAGGAGCGCCACATATTTATTAATCTTGGAATTTTTATGACCCGGAATCGTCCCGTTCATAATGTGTTCATCTGCAACCTCGATCAAATATTCAAAAAGCAGCTCCGCCACCTCGATACTTTCTTCTTCGATTTTTTGAAAAACCTCGGAAATCAATTTTAAATTATCTGCGGCAGAAGGATTTTGCACCGACCCGGATGGCTTTTTCTCAGTCATAAATTTAGATAAATTTTTCTAATAATGTGGCCATTTCTGAAAAAATGGGATTTTGTGAATCTAGTCTCAACCTTACAAAATTAAGCACTCGCGGTAGTAGATTTAAATAATGATGCTTGCCGTCGCGCAGTGAGAGTCGTGAAAAAATACCAACGATTTTGATGTTCCTTTGCAAAGATAAAATTTCGTAATCTCTGACGAAACTTTCCTTAGCACAACCCGACTTTTCCAAATAATAGTCAAAAAGTTTTTGACGATTTTCTTCATTCAAATCTCTGCGCGCATCTTCTAAAAGCGAAACTAAATCGTAAGCTTTGGATCCGATCACCGCATCTTGGAAGTCAAGCAGGCCAACGTTCTTAAACCCTTCCCTGTCCGACAAAATCATTAAGTTATCTGCGTGAAAATCACGTAAAACCGTCACCTGATTTTCTTTGCTCAGCTGATCGAAAAGTTCAAACCACAAACTTCTGAAGCGCGCCTTTTCTTGCAAAGAAATTTCTTTTTTTTGCAGCGGCAAATACCAATCCACCAACAACATTACTTCGCGAAATAACAAAGCATTGTTGTAAAGCGGCAGACCTTGCAAAGGTTCGATTTGATGAAGCTCAGACAAGCAATCGCACGCTTTTTGATAAAGAGTGAGTTCTAAATTTTTTAGCTGCTCTTGCGACTCTCTGGCCAAAACTTTTGTGTAAGTGTCGTCACCAAAATCTTCGAGCAAAATAAAACCTTCCGCGACATCAAGCGCGAAAATTTTTGGCGCCGAAAATTTATTTTCGCACAAAAATTGATCCACCGTTACGAAAGGAATTACGTCTTCGTGACTTGGCGGCGCAAACATTAGAATCCATTCCTGAGCGCCGGAGATGATGCGGTAGTAAGAGCGAAACGATGCATCCCCCGCCACTTTCACGATTGCGCAATCGGCAATATTATTTTTTGCCAAAAATTTTCTGGCCTGCGGTTCGTTGAGTTGAATCATCTTGGGAGAATTAAAAATCAATCTTGGAGTACCATTCTGGCGGCGTGATGTTGGCTAATCTGTCTCTCAAAACTTCACTAAAAACTTTGTGAGATTTAATTAAGCTGTACCATTCTTTCACTGACAGATAGTGCTGCCAGTTGATGTCGCCGAAATAATCCAAAACTGAAAGATGCGCCGCAGCGGCAAAATCTGCGACAGAAATTTGGTCACCCGCCAAATATTTTCTGCTCTCTAAAAGATATTCGATGTAGCTCAAATGCACGTTAAGATTTCTTCTGGCAATGCGTAACACTTCTGAATCAGGAGCTTTGGCGCCAGGCAAATAGCGGTTAAAATAGCGCTCATTCAAAATAAATTTTCCGACTTCGTTGTAAAATTTTACGTCGAACCAGTTTTGAATTTTACGAACTTCTGCTCTTTTTAAAACCGCATCGCCCAAAAAACTTTTGCTCTCTTCGTGCTTCTCTTCGATGTATTCGATGATTATTGAGCTGTCACAAACGATGGCAGAGTTACTGTTGTCGAACAAGACAGGTATTGTTCCCGCAGGGTTCATCGCGATAAATTCTTTTCGTCTTTCCCAAAAATTTTCCACGACCAACTCGAGACCGATCTCCTTCGCCGCCATGTGAATTCTAACTTTGCGCGAAAAAGGGCAAATCGGATGGTAGTAAAGACGGTACATATTTTTT
>CANDYP010000099.1 GCA_947425005.1 Rickettsiales bacterium
GTTTCTCGTCCCAAATTCAATCTAACTAAACTCAGTCCAACCAAACTCAAACCAACTAAATTTATGAAACTCCGACACCTACTCTTTCTCCTACTGACCACCTCCTGCGCCACCACCATCAAAGACTTCGACAACTACCAAAAACAATTTTTGTCAAAAACCAAATTCATGCCGAGCCCGGAAAATATCGCCGGCAAGACACCAAAAATTGTGGTTTTTGCTTTGGATGAAAATAACAACGAAATCGCAACCCAATCTGGCATCGGCAATTCTTTGGCCAACAATGTTGAAAATATTTTAAGCAAAAATCGTCTCGGCGAAATCGTCGACCGCAAGGCCGCCAATAAATTACAAAAAGAAATTTCCCTCTCCGAGATGAACAAAACCGGATCTTACAAAGGTCCTGCGGTTGCTGATTACGCGATTTCCGGCTCAGTTTCCAATGCCGGCTTCACCAGCAAATATTCAAATGGCTCAACTTATTTTAACCCGCAAACCAAGCAGTTAGTTTCAGTGCCGCCAAAATACACCTACTCTTCCGACGTTGCCGGCAATCTTAAAATTTACGAATTACCTTCTTTGACCGTTGCAGAATCAGTAGAATTCTCCGCCAAAAAAAGCCGCTCTGAGGCCGTGCAACAAGAGGGTGGATTCGCTTTGGGCGGCATTCAACTCGGCGGTAAAAAAGTTGACGGCAGTAAACGTGATGACAGCTTGGTGCGCAGAGCCGGCGAAGACGCCATCACCGATATCGAAGTCGAAATCAAAAATTTCTTCGCCAAAAAAGGCTACATTTTGGAAAAGCGTATTTGGGAAAATAAAGCTATTTTCAAAATCTCTCTGGGATCGCAAGACGGCATTAAGCAAGACGACAAATTTGAAGTGAGCGGTCAGTACGACAATGAAAATGCCCTGACTGGCCAGGTAGAAGTTGAGCGCCGCATCATCACTACCGGCACGGTTTCCGACTTGATCGATCCCAAAACTTCTTGGGTCGTAATTGACGACGCCAAAAAAGTTGACGCGATTAGGTTGGGCGACACCGTGAAAATGAAATACAAAAAAAGTCGTTTTGCCGGAGTTGGCAAAATGGCCACTTCGATGCTTGAACAATAAATAAATCAAAAAATGCAATTCAAAAACAACATCCGCGAACTCTCCGATCTTTACGAATATTTTGTCTTCGACGTTTGGGGTGTGATCCACGACGGCAGCGCTGCATACCCCGGAGTTGTTGAAGCCATCAAGTTTCTGCGTGCTCAAAATAAAAAAATTTGTTTCCTTTCCAATGCCCCACGCCGCTCTAACAAAGTCGCCACCGTACTCGAAAAATTCGGCATCACTTCTGATCTTTACGATTTTATTTTGACTTCCGGCGAGGCCACCTACCTTGATTTCGAGAAAAACCAAAAAAATAATTTCACTAATTTTGGCCGTAATTATTTCTACATCGGACCAGAAAAAGACATCGATTTGCTAAACGGCCTTGATTACAAAATGGTCACCGACGCAAGCGCTGCAAATATCGCGATCACCACCGGATTTGATGGCGACTCTTCAATTTTAGAAGAAAAAATGCCGCAACTTCGCGAAGCTAAAAAATTCAATCTGCCTTTAGTCTGCGTCAATCCTGATCTGATCGTAGTTAAGCAAAATGGTTCGGAATTAATTTGCGCCGGCGCTTTAGCTTTCGAGTACGAAAAAATGTCGGGCGAAGTAATCTATTACGGCAAACCTTTTGCATCTGTTTACAAAATGGTTTGTGAACTTTTTGGAGGCGCCGATACTTCGAAAATGCTTGCTGTAGGGGATGGAATGGAGACTGACATCAAAGGCGCTACAGATTTTATGATTGATTGCGCTTTGGTTACCGGGGGAATTTTATCAAATAAACTCGGGGTCAAATACGGACAACTGGCCGACAAAAATAAACTTGAAATGGTTTGCAAAAACTACCACTTCCTCCCAAAATTCGTCATCCCTGGTTTGTAAATTTTAAGAACCGGTTCTAAGAACCTGTCCTAAGGCTTGTCTAACATCTAAACTCAAAAAAATATGTACTACCCATCGAGAAGAAGAAAATCAAAAAAGCTATTCATCTTAGCTACAGTAGTTGCCGCATCAATCTTCGCCGGCGCTTTCTTTTTAATCAAAAATTCATCTAGCGACGAAGTTGTAGCCAAAATTAACGGCCACAAAATTTTTAAATCCGAAATCGAAACTAAATTACGCGACGTTTTTAGCGGCCAAGATCAAAACGCCAAATCTCCTGAAGTAGAAAAATTACCAAAAGAAGTAATCGAAATTCTAGCAAAAGAAGTTTACCTCGAAAAAGAATTAACCAAGCAAGCGCTTAAGTCTGACGCGGTTAAAACTGAAGAAGTAAAAAATAAAATTATCGATTCTAAAAATAAAATCATCCGCCAAGCCTACGTTGATTCAGTCCTCCAAAAAGAAATTACCAGCGACAAAATTAACAACAAATATCTTGAGCTAAGCAAAGAATTGGAAGGCAAAAAAGAATATTCAATTTCTCACATCGTAGTCAAAACCAAGGAAGAAGCTGAGAAAATTTTGAAAGAATTGAAATCTAAAAAAAGCGACAAAAATAAATTTGCTGAACTTGCCAAAAAATATTCAATCGACCAGGAAAGCGCCCCGAAAGGCGGCGATCTTGATTACATCTTGGAAGACAGCATGATTAAAGAAATTGCTGCAGCGGTTTCTTCTCTGCAAAAAAATGAAGTTTCTCAACCAGTTGAAACTAAATTCGGCTGGCATTTGGTAAAAATTGCCGACATCAGAGAAGCTAAGCCTTTGTCATTCGAGGCGGTTAAAGACAATATCAAAGATCAATTGATCCAAGAAAAAGTTAATGAACTTAACAACAAAATCCTGAACAACGCCAAGATCCAAATCCTGATCCAGCTGCAGGATATTGAAAAATCTAAAGCCCCAAAAAATGTTGAGCCGAGCGCCCCAACCGAGGCAGAAACTCCCGCTCAAGCTATTCCTGAAAATGCACAACCTGCCGCTGAGCCAGAAGTGACGACAAATTCAGAAACTGAAAAACAAGTCGAATCCGACACAACTAAGTCAAACCAAAAAGCAGATGCGCCAGCCAAGAAGCACGAATCGAAATCAAAAAGATAATCACAAATCAGATCATTTTTCTGCTAGCCAAAAAATTAGGGTCCGTCCTCAGGTTTTGAAGACGGACCCTAATCAAATCTGGCTCTACGGCAAACATTCGGTCTTTAGTGCGCTACAAAAAAAACGCCGCAAAATTTTCCAAATCCTGGCTACAAAAAATACCGCCGCTGAGCTAGAAAAGTTTCTACAACAACACAATCTCTCCCATTTAGAAAGCCTCATTAAGCTAGTCGACAACGACTACATTAATTCTTTGGTAGGTCGCGACCAAATCCATCAAGGCATTGCCGCCAGCTCTTCGCGCTTACCAATAAAAAGTCAAAATGACCTTTTGGAAGAACTCTCCAAATTAGAAAAATCTCAACGACCTACTCTAATTTTACTCGACCAACTTTCTGATCCACAAAATATCGGCGCCATTATTCGCAGCGCTGTCAGCTTCGGCGTCAAAAAAATAATTTTCTGCGAACATAACGCGCCACGCGAAAGCGCTACAATGTGCAAGTCTGCGGCTGGCACAATTGAAATGGTCGACTTAATTGTGGTGGTGAATTTCAGCAATTTACTCGAGCGCTTAAAAAAGCTGGGCTATTGGTGCATCGGTCTTGACGGCACTTCTACAACTTTTGTTAGTGAAATAAAAAGCTACGACAATGTGGCTTTGGTGGTTGGCTCAGAAGGCGACGGCATCCGAGAATTAGTGAAAAAAAATTGCGACGTCCTTGCAAAAATAAAAATTGACCCAAGCGTGGAAAGCCTGAACGCATCAGTTGCCACATCGATTGCGCTTTACGAATTATCCAAAAAATAAAATGAATCAAAAAATCGCCGTCATCGCTGCCAAAGATAACCAGAAAGCTCTTGAGAGAAAAAACTCTCTCGTCAAAAAATATCACTTCACTGACCTTTCCCTGGATCACAAAAATATTTCCGGAATTGATTTAGTCGTGGCCATCGGTGGCGATGGTCTGATGCTGCATCTTCTACACGAATATGAACCAGCCCGCGTGCCAGTTTATGGCATCAATTGCGGCACCGTCGGATTTTTAATGAACTCCTTTCACGAAGAAAATTTTTTAGAAAGTCTAAAAAAAGCGAAAGAATCTAAACTTTACCCGCTACGAATGAACGTCACTGACGTGAATGAAAAAACTTACAGCCACATTGCAATCAACGAAATAGCGCTTCTACGCCAATCAAGCCAAGTCGCAAAAATCAAAATCGAAATTAATGGACAGGAAAGAATCAGTTCACTCGCCGCTGACGGAGTTTTGGTTGCTACCCCAGCCGGAAGCACGGCCTACAACCTTTCTGCCGGTGGTCCCATCATTCCATTCAGCTCCGAAATTCTTGCCCTCACCCCCATCAGCCCTTTCCGCCCCAGAAATTGGAACGGCGCACTTTTGCCCGCTAACAGTAAAATTAAATTAGAAGTTCTAAACGCCACTTCACGTCCGGTCAGCGCCACCGCTGACTTCAACTGCGTTCAAAATGTTAAAGAAGTGTTAATCTTTGAAGACCACACAGCCGCTTTCCAAATTCTTTTCGATCCAAATCACTCGTTGGAAGAAAGAATTATTCGCGAGCAATTCACGAATTAGGCTAAATTGACGGTTCACACAACATCACTCAACAAAGCGCTAACTAAACGAATCAAGCACATCAACCAAAGCCTGATGATCAAAATAAACCGGCAAAGCGCCTTGATTATTTCTTCCCTCAGCCAGAATTTTTTCAGAAATCGTTTTAGAAACTAGATGAGTTGGATGACCGTAAACAATCGGTCTGCAGCCAGTATTGTAAGCACAATCCACGTCAGCAATCGTATCGCCCACGAACCAGATTTCATCTTTGG
>CANDYP010000100.1 GCA_947425005.1 Rickettsiales bacterium
CTACCCCCCTTATCAGGGGGGCTTAAACCGAACTCGATCCAAGCCCCCCTGATAAGGGGGTAGGGGGGTTTCTCGTCACAAACTCTTAACTACTCTTCCACCACCTCCCTCTTCCCCGAAATATTCGGCGCAGTAATTATCCCTTCCTGCTCCATTCTTTCGATTAAAGTTGCGGCACGGTTGTAGCCCAGTCTTAACTGACGTTGTACGTAGCTGATCGAAGCTTTTTTGTCGCGGCGCACGATGGTCACAGCTTTGTCGTAAAGATCACCGTCACCGCCACCGCCGCCAGCAAAGTCAGAATCCTCTTCGCCGCCGGAATTATTTTCACGCAGCGTTGGATGTTCAAAAGAAATCTTGTCGTCCTCTTCAAATTCGCTCAGATCCTGATTTTTAATAAAATTCACAATTTTTTCGATTTCTGCATCGGAACAAAATGGTCCGTGCACCCGCGTCATTTTGCTGCCTCCCGACATGTAAATCATGTCGCCCTGCCCTAGCAATTGCTCGGCGCCTTGCGTGCCTAAAATCGTGCGACTGTCAATTCTTGACGTCACTTGAAAAGAAATTCGCGTCGGAAAATTCGCCTTGATCACACCAGTAATTACATCCACCGAAGGCCGTTGCGTCGCCATGATGATGTGGATGCCGGCGGCACGCGCCATCTGAGCCAAGCGTTGCACCGAATTTTCAATTTCCTTGCCGGCCACCATCATTAAGTCGGCCATTTCGTCAACGATCACCACGATGAATGGCAGCTTCTTGGCCTCGTATTCAATCTCTTCAATGATGGGCTTGCCCGTTGTTGGTTCGTAACCGGTTTGCACTTTGCGACTCATTTTCTCGCCGGTCAAAATCGCCTTCTCAACTTTTTCGTTGTAGCCCGCGATGTTACGCACCGCAAGGCTCGACATCAGACGATATCTTTCCTCCATTTCCGCCACCACCCATTTTAGCGAGATCACGGCTTTGGCCGGCTCAGTCACCACCGGGGCCAACAAATGCGGGATGCCATCGTAAATTGAAAGTTCCAACATCTTCGGATCAATCATGATGAACTTACACTCGTCTGGTCGCATCTTAAAAAGAATCGACAAAATCATCACATTCAACCCCACGGATTTTCCGGAACCGGTTGTCCCCGCAATCAATAAATGCGGCATTTTTGCCAAATCAGCCAACATCATTTCGCCGCTAATATCTTTGCCCAAAATCATCGGCAGAAAATTTTCGGTGAGACGGTATTCTTTGTTTTCGACCATCTCGCGCAGGAAAATCATTTCGCGTTTTGGGTTCGGCAACTCAATGCCAATCGAGGTTTTACCTGAGACTACCGCAATTCTTGCTGACACCGCGCTCATTGAGCGAGCAATGTCGTCAGCAAGACCAATCACTCGCGAAGCCTTGGTGCCAGCTGCTGGTTCGAATTCGTGCAAAGTGACCACAGGACCGACTTTAGCGCCGAGAGAAGTTCCGTAAACTCCAAAATCTTCCAAAACTTTCAGCAACATTTTGGACTGCGACTCGACCAAATCTTTACTGATTTTTTTGTCTTTATTTTCGGCGGAACGGTCAATCAAAAGATCCGGCGTTGGCAATTGGTAACGCGAAGCGCGACCTCTGTTGGGCTTTTTAGTTTTGAGAGTTTGCAATTTTTTCTTCAAATCTTCGCGACTTTCTTCGCGCGGATCCGCCTCATCTTCCTCAACTTCTCTGACAAAATTTTTAACAATTTTTACTTTTTGCGAAGACTCTTCCACATTGACCACATCTGGCACCAACACATTTTTACTACGAAATAATTTAGCTAAATTCTGCGACAATTTTCTGCCCAAAAAACAGGCGGTAACAAAACTGTAGCGGAAAAAATAAATCCAATCTGCAAAGGAAATTTCAATGATTACTGAAAGGAGGAGGAGCGAGAAAAACAGCGCCAATATTGACGTGGCGACTTTTGGAAAAGTGCCGAGCTGAGCTAAAATAAAACTGCCGTTAACTCCGCCAAGGCTGTTGAACTCCCACCAGGTGGGCTGCGGTAGGCTAGCAAAAAAAGTCGAAAAGCAAAGTATTGCGAAGGGAGTAAGAATTATTTTTTGCGGCAAGTAAGCATTGCCGTGACGTCCCGCCATTTTTGCTCCAATACTGAAAATAATCAGACACACAAAAAATGCCGACAGGCCAATGAGCTGAAAAGATAAATCCGCAATGTGTGAGCCGAAAGAACCGAGCCAGTTACTAATGTGGTCTTCAGTTGAAACGGTGTTAAATGAAGGATCGGCAGCATTAAAACTGAGGAGGGCTAAAACAAAAATCAACGAAAAGCTAGTCAGACAGAGGCCAAAAAGCCGCACTAAAAGTATTAGAATAATGTGGTAAGTTCTGTCCTGCATCTTTGAGATTAATTGTTAATGGAGTAGCTCAACCGACGGGCTGACTACTGCGGCAGAGGAATTTGCGGCAATCCAGGCGCGTCCATAATGACTGTAGCGTTTGGATTTTGGATAGTTGGTGACACCGCTTTCGCCGCAGCATCAGCAGCTTGTTTTGCTTTTTCTTGCTGCTGCAGGAAGAAAGGCGTAGGGCCGGCATTTTGAGCATCATCGGCTGGAGTGGCCGGAGCATTTGCAGCAGAAGGATCTTGAACAATCGGATTTTCTTTTTTTGGTACTGAAAATACTTTACCCAAAGGCCCTTCTTGCACCTGCCTTACAGCGTCACCGCCTTGATTAATAAATTGTTGAGTTTGCTGATTAACATTGTCCGCAATCGGAGCTACCGCCGCAGAAAGCGCCGGCACAGAAGATCCCGGCATTAATTTATCGTAAAATTGTGACACGTTATTATTGCCAGCCACACTCCCAGTATCTGTAGCGACCGCAGTCTTGCTCACCATGGCCTGAATGATTGCGCTGGAGTTGTTTTGATAAGCTTGGTGTCGAGCCTTTTTAGCCTCTGCCATTTTTGCCCTTTCCGCTTCCTGCTTTTGATCAAAAACTTTTTTGTAATCCAACATCGCGACACATTTATCGCCATTCCAACACTTACTTTTACCGCAATCGCAAGCGTAAGTTAAAACTTGAGCAGCAATTGAAAACTGATCGAACTTGGCTTCGCAATTGTCTCCCAGACTGTTACCGAATTCTCGCCACACTCCTTTGGTTTTTTCGCAAACATCACGATCATCAAAAGAAGTGGAGCGGCCAATGTCAGCAAAAACAGGATGAGAGAGAATGAATAAGACAAAAATTACGAAAAGTTTTCTCATGCAGTTACAATAATTTTTTCACTTCTTCTAAAATTGCGTCACCCATTTGCACGCAAGAAACACGTGGCGTGGTGGCAGTTGCAATGTCAGCAGTTCGAATGCCGTTACTCAAAACTTTTTCCACAGCTTTTTCAATTACGTCAGCCTCAGCTTGGTATCCGAAAGAATACCTAAACATCATTGCCAGACTTAGAATTGTGGCGATTGGATTGGCAATATTTTTGCCGGCAATGTCGGGTGCTGAACCGTGAACTGGCTCGTAAAGCGCAGCTTGTGAGCCATCTTTTTGTTTGGCACCAAGCGATGCTGACGGCAACATGCCGAGCGATCCAGTTAACATTGAGGCGGTGTCGGACAAAATATCTCCGAACATATTTCCAGTCACCACGACGTCGAATTGTTTAGGATTGCGCACCAATTGCATTGACGCGTTGTCTACATACATGTGGGAAAGCTCAATGTCGGAATATTCTTTTTTACCGATTTCAGTCACAACTTCGCGCCACATTTCGGTACATTCTAAAACGTTAGCCTTGTCGACTGAGCACAATTTTTTGCCACGAGCGCGAGCCAAATCGAAGGAAACGCGCGCGATTCTTTCGACTTCTTTTGAATTGTAAGTCATCGTGTTGACACCTTGTCTGGAGCCATCCGCCAGAGTTGTAACGCCACGCGGTTCGCCGAAATAAAGATCACCAGTGAGTTCGCGCACAATCATGATGTCGAGGTCTTCGACGATTTCACGTTTCAAAGTTGAAGCATCAGCAAGAGCGTTAAAAACTTTGGCCGGACGAAGATTGGCGAACAGGGCTAACTCTTTGCGAATGCCAAGCAGCCCGCGTTCCGGACGATATTTGTATTCGAGAGATTCCCATTTCGGACCGCCGACAGCGCCAAGTAAAATTGCGTCAGATTTGCGCGCGAGGTCTAAAGTTTCTTGCGGGAATGGCGTGCCCGCTTGATCGAAAGCGATTCCGCCCAAAAGCGCGTCTTCGGTTTCAAATTTTTTGTCGGTGTTTTGCGAAAAGAAATTAATGATTTTTTTTGCTTGAGAAACTACTTCCGGGCCAATGCCGTCACCCGGAATTAAGAGAATTTTTTGCGTCATTTTGTCGTTATTTTTAATAATTAATTTCCTTTAACTATCGTGCAAACCCTAGGGAAGAAGCCTCTGCCGACTTCTCTTTCTACGCTGACGATGTCAGTGATGCGACCATTTTGTCTCGCTGTTTCCACGGTCACGTCGATGTCGCCAAAAAAGATTTTCTGAAAGAAATATTTTCCTTCTTCGTCGTCGTCATTACAGGCGCGCCCTTCTTTTGTGGGTTCTTTCACTTCTTTAACTGGCGCGCTGTAATCCATTAGAGAGGTTTTGTAAGTGTAGCATCCGGACAAAAGCGCTAATGAAATCAGGGCCAAAATAAGTTTTATTTTCATAATTTTGATTTTTTGAATAAGGCAAAAAACTGTTAATTTCCTTTAACAATTACGCATGTTTTGATGTAGAGCGGGATCAGTGGCATCACGAGGTGACTGCTTTTTTCAATGGCGGTAATTTGTTTGATGCCGGCTTCTTTTCTGGCTTTTTCAACTGTGAGATCGGAGTCAGAGTAAAAGGTGTAAAAAGGGAAAATATATTTGCTGCAGACTTTGCCTTCTTTGGTTGAGTCTTTGATGTCCGAAACGGGAATATTGTAGCGACCAAGAGATTCTCTAGAGCTAAAACAAGCAGACAAAAG
>CANDYP010000101.1 GCA_947425005.1 Rickettsiales bacterium
CGCCCCCCTGACAAGGGGGGTAGGGGGGTTTCTCGTCCAGAACTCAGTCTAATCCGCCCCCACCAACTCAGTCTAATACACCTCCGCCAACCCCCGATCCAACAGCAACTGACTCAAAATTCGACAAATAAAATTGTAAAAATACACTAAACTACCATTTTAGTTAAAGTATACTTGTGTTAAAACAATCAATTAGTTAAAAATCCCCCCAGAAAACTTTAACTAACGTAAATTTTATGAAAATTGAAAAAGAAGAATTGGCGGCGGTTTTGGCGCAATTTAATTCGTGGTGGCGCCGTGAACAAATTGCCGATTTGCCAACTTGGAAAAGAGCAGCTTTCGGCGAGCTTTACAAATGTGTCAAAAATCCCTTGGGCGGCCGAGCCACATTTCTTTCTGGCGCAAGGCAGATCGGCAAAACAACGCTGATCATGCAGGCGATTGACAATCTGATTAAGGATGGTGTGCCGGCGAGCAATATTCTGTACACCACTTTTGATCACCCACTTTTAAAATTAGCTGGAATTGACGCTGTAATAGAAGTCTGGCGTGAGCGTGAGCCCAAACAAGACGGCGTCGAATACGTCTTTTTGGACGAAGCGCAGTTTGTGCCTAACTGGGGAACTTGGGTTAAACATCAAGTCGATTTCGCAAAACAGCGCCGCATTATTTTCACTGGCTCCGCTACTCCGATAATACAAGTCGATCAAGAATCAGGCTTGGGTCGCTGGCACACAATCAGCCTGACGACGCTCTCTTTTTACGAATATATTCAGCTAAAAAAATTAGACCTGCCGCAATTGCCGCCCATCAAATCACTAAAAGAAATTTTTGATTGGGAGCAAAATGAAATGCATCGCGTCAGCGAAATCGCCACTTCCTACATCGCGCATTTTCACGAATATTTAATTCGGGGCGGATTCCCTCAAACTGCTTTGGTGGACAGCATTAACCAGGCGCAAAAGCTTCTGCGCGAAGACATCATCGACAAGGCCTTGAAGCGCGACATGACTGCGATGTTTGGAGTGCGTTTGATTTTAGAACTCGAGCAAACTTTTCTGTATCTCTGCATGCATGACGGCGGCATGCTCAACATGACTGATCTATGCAGCAGCCTGGGCAAGAGTCTGCCAACCGTGCAAAGATTTGTTGAACTACTGGAAGCCGCTCACCTTATTTACAGATTGCAACCCTTTGGCTACGGCAAGGAAATTTTACGAGGTAAGTGGAAGGTTTATTTGTCTGATCCGGCGATTGCCTCAGCCGTGATGCTAAGAGGCCGCAGCATCATTGATAATCCGGAATCGTTAAGCGTTGCCGCGGAGTCAGCGGTTCTCAAGCACGTATTCACGCGCTATTACGAGCAGAATGTGCGCTTCAGCTATTGGCATGGCAAGAAGGATTTAGAAGTTGATTTGGTAGCCGAGATCGCCGGCGAAATAATTCCATTTGAAGTTAAATACAGATCACAACATACCTCGCTTGCCGATTGCAAAGGTCTCACAGAATTTTGCTCACAAAAAAATATCACCAGGGGATATATTGTGACGAAATCTCTGGACGATTTTGGTGTAATTAATCAAAAAGATTCCGCCTCCGCCGCAATTCTAAGAATCCCCGCCACTTTGCTTTGCTACTTCATGGGCGAGATGGAAATTAGCTCAAATTCTTCAAATTAAATTCCTATTCCAATGCCAAAATTCGATAAATCAAAACTGCCTTCGCGTTACGTTACCAATTCTCACGGCTGCGAAGGGCGTAAGACGATGTTGTACAACATTAAGACGGATTTGTATCCACAGGGGTTGACGGACGAAGATTTGGCTTCGCCATTTGTCGGCGTGGTCAGTGCGTGGAACGAAGCGGCGCCTTGCAATATTGCGTTGCAACGCCAAGCCCAGCCGGCGAAAAAAGGGGTGAAAGATGCGGGCGGAACGCCGCGCGAATTCACGACAATCACGGTGACGGACGGGATTGCTAATGGTCACCAGGGAATGAAATCGTCGCTGGTTTCGCGTGAAGTGATTGCGGATTCAATTGAGGTGACGGTGCGCGGGCATTGCTACGACGCCCTGGTTGGAATTGCCGGTTGCGACAAATCTTTGCCGGGAATGATGTTGGCAATGTGCCGTCTGAACGTGCCGTCCGTCTTCATGTACGGCGGGTCGATCCTGCCTGGGAGGTTCAAGGGGAAGGACGTAACAATCGTGGATGTCTTTGAGGCTGTAGGGATGCGAGATGCGGGCAAGATGACTGAAGAAGATTTGAAGATTTTAACCAAAGCCGCTTGCCCGAGCGCTGGCGCTTGTGGCGGACAGTTCACCGCCAACACAATGGCCTGCGTTTCTGAGGCAATTGGGCTTGCTTTGCCGGGGTCGTCGGGCACTCCCGCGCCTTACGAATCGCGCGACGAATACGCTTACCAATCCGGTAAAGCCGTAATGAATTTAATCGCCAAAAACATTAAACCGCGCGACATTGTGACGCGCAAAGCTTTGGAAAACGCCGCGACAATTGTGGCGGCGACCGGGGGCTCGACCAATGCCGTGCTTCACTTGCCAGCGATTGCTAACGAGTGCGGAATTGATTTCGACATTTTTGCCGTCGGCGAAATTTTCAAAAAAACTCCCTACATTGCCGACATGAAACCAGGCGGCAAATACGTCGCGAAGGATCTTTTTGAAGTTGGTGGTGTGCAAATGATTTTGAAAGTGTTGCTCGATACGGGCTACATCCACGGCGATTGCCTGACTGTCACCGGAAAAACAATGGCGGAAAATTTGGCCGAAATAAAATTCAACGACAACCAAGATGTGGTGTACCGTCCGGAAAAGCCATTGTCGCCGACTGGTGGGGTTGTAACGCTGAAAGGAAATTTGGCCGAAGACGGCGCGGTGGTGAAGGTGGCCGGAATGGCCGCTGACGCGCAAGTTTTCACCGGCAGTGCTTTGTGTTTTGATTCAGAAGAAGAGTGCTTCAAGGCCGTCGAGCGTAAGAAGTACAAAGAAGGCGACGTTTTGGTAATTCGCTACGAAGGGCCGAAAGGCGGCCCGGGAATGCGCGAAATGTTGGCGACCACGGCGGCAATTTACGGCCAAGGAATGGGCAGCAAAGTGGCATTAATTACCGACGGCAGATTCTCCGGCGGAACGCGAGGATTCTGCATCGGGCACGTTAGCCCTGAAGCTGCAGTCGGCGGAATGATTGCGCTTTTGCAAGACGGCGACCAAATCACAATCGACGCCATTAAAGGCACAATTGACGTTGCCTTGAGTGACGCCGAAATCGCCTCCCGCAAAGCCGCGTGGCAACCACGCGAAAACGATTACCAATCCGGCGCCTTGTGGAAATACGCCCAAACCGTAGGCTCCGCCCGCTTCGGCGCCGTCACTCACCCCGGCAAAAAATCCGAAAAAATTTCTTACGACAAGATTTAGTCTGGCTTTATTTAGCTTGAGTTCGTGTCGTCAAATCTCTCGGCGCTCCTCGCGCCACCTCTGCCTCCACCAGCCATCCCCACCACCCGCCGGTTGAGCGGAGGTGGCACGAGGAGCGTCGGAGGATTTTTTGAGTCAAATTAGTAATTTTAATACCTCACACTTTAATACTCTTACTATTAATTTGTGAGGTAGTAAAAACTTGACAGAGTCATTATTTGCAATTTCAATACCTCTCAATTTAAAACTGCCACTATTAATCTGCGAGGTATCAAATTTATGAAATCCAGCAACCGTCACCTAGAAAATCAGATCAAAAGAGTTGGTAAATTCTTCAAAATAATTTTGGTCGTCGGTGCGCGACAAGTAGGAAAATCAACGGTTCTGCAAAAAATTTATCCCAAGTTGAAATGTATCGTATTTGACGATTCTCGTGACATCCATTCTGTAAAAAAGGACCCCGATCTATTTTTAAAAAATTACCCTTCTCCAATAATTCTTGACGAAGTGCAATACGCTCCTGAATTATTCGGTTCCGTCAAGCGCAAGGTAGATAGATCGCCAAAGTTCGGACAATATTTTTTAACCGGTTCGCACAACCTCATGATGATGAAGAGTGTTTCTGAAAGTATGGCGGGAAGGGTTGGTATCATTGAACTCAACCCAATGACCTATTTCGAATTAAACAATCATTCTGAGCAAAATTTTTTAGAAATTTATTTTAAAAACCCGGAACTCCTGCAGAAAAAATTTCTAGGTTGTTTGAATCCAAAAAAAAATCTCTACGAAGTTTTATGGCGTGGAGGGTTTCCAGCGCTGCTTCGATTAAAAAATGACATGGTGGCACGCTATTTTGAATCATACGTACAAACCTATTTGGAGCGCGATGTGAGGGTGTTCAGCAACGTAGCTAATTTGGGAGAATTCAATCGCTTCTTAAGCATCGTTGCTGCTTTGACGTCGCAAGAAATCAATTATTCACAATTGGGGCGCGAGCTCGGAATGTCGCCAATCACGGCTAATAATTGGCTGCAAGCAATGTCGAATGCCTATTTGTGGTTTGAGCTTTTTCCATTTAGCGGTAATGCCATCAAGCGCGTCAGTCAAAAGCGCAAAGGCCATGTTGTTGACAGTGGTTTAGCCTGCTATCTTAACGGAATTTTCGATGCAGAAGGTCTCTCCAAAAGCCCGCTACGCGGCGCCATCTTCGAAAGCTATTGTGTCTCAATGATTCGAGCCTTGTCTGGAAATCTAAAAGCTAAACCAAAATTCTCGCATTACCGCACCAATGGTGGCGCTGAAGTAGATTTAATTTTGGAGTATAACGGCCAAGTTTACCCAATCGAAATCAAGTGCAAAAGTTACCTCGACCACCACGACAAGCGCGGCATCAAGTCATTCTTCGAAACTTTCCCGAAAAAAAATATAGCCCACGGCCTAATTATTTACGCCGGCGAAGAGTGCTACAAACTCGACGAAAAAAT
>CANDYP010000102.1 GCA_947425005.1 Rickettsiales bacterium
GATAAGGGGGGTAGGGGGGTTTCTCGTCACAAATTCAAACCTTACAAACCCCGCCCTGCTCCGAGAGTGTGTTTGCTCCGAGTTACTTCCAACAAATCCCATTCCAACAAATTCCAATTTCTAAAATTCTAATCCAATGCTTCAAATCAAACTCTTCAACACTCTCTCCAGCAAAGAAGAGCCCCTCCACACCATTGACCCCAACCACCTAAAAATGTACGTCTGCGGCCCCACGGTCTACGACCGACCGCATCTCGGTAACGCCCGCAGCATTGTAGTTTACGATTTATTCTTCCGTTTCTTCCGCGAAATTTTTCCGCAAGTCACTTTCGTGCGCAACATTACCGACGTTGACGACAAAATAAACGCAGCGGCTTTGGCGCAAAAAATCTCAATCCAAGAGCTCACCCAAAAAATAATTGAATTTTTTTACCAAGACATTGGCGCGCTGAATGTTTTGCGCCCAACCTTTGAGCCACGTGCCACCGACAACATTCCTGAAATGTTGGAAATGATTGAGAAATTAATCAAAAACGGTTTCGCCTACGAAAGTGCCGGCCACGTTTTATTCGACGTCACTTCCTACAAAAATTACGGACAGCTTTCGAATCGCAGCCTCGACGAAATGGTTGCCGGCGCGCGTGTCGAGATTGCTACTTACAAAAAAAATCCGCTCGACTTCGTTTTGTGGAAGCCGGCGGATGCGGAGGACGACGTTTCAAGTGTATTTGGAAGCCCGTGGGGAGCGGGTCGTCCCGGCTGGCACATTGAGTGCTCGGCAATGAGTTCAAAATATTTGGGCACTGATTTCGACATTCACGGCGGCGGCGCCGACTTGCAATTCCCGCACCACGAAAATGAAATTGCTCAAAGTTGCTGCGCCAACGCGGGTTCACACTACGCACATTTTTGGATTCACAACGGATTTTTGACGGTGAATGGCGAGAAAATGAGCAAGTCGCTGAAAAATTTCATTACGGTGCGCGACTTACTGGATCAAGGGAATCCCGGGATTGCAATTCGCTACTTACTGCTTTCAACCCACTACCGCAAACCTTTCGATTTTAATGCCAAAGCCTTGGACGACGCCAAAAAATCTGTCGAAAAATTTTACGCCTTGTTCACTGAAAGTGAATTGAAGTCACATACCATAGGGGGGTATCGGGAGGGTTTGTTCGTAGAGGTTCTAAACGAATTGTCTGACGACCTAAATACGTCGAAAGTTTTGGCTTTGCTGCACGAAAAAGTGAAAGAAATCAAAGTGAGTGGTGACCAAAATCTAAAAAGCCAATTCCTGCAAGTGCTTGATTTTCTAGGTCTGCTAGATGTTCAATTTTTAAATAAAAAAGATTCTGGTGACGTTGACGAAGCTCACATTGCTGCACAAATTGTCCTGCGCAGCAAAGCAAAATCAGAAAAAAACTGGGCTTTGTCCGATCAAATTCGTGACGATTTACTAAAAATTGGAATTGCTCTTAAAGACAGTAAAGACGGCACTTTGTGGGAACGCCGTTAGTTAGCTAATGTCCCCGATGCGCTGCAGGTGTAAGTTTGTAACCGATTCTAAATTGAGCGTCGGTTTCCTTAAAAATTGGATCGGCGTCGATTTCAGATTTTAATTTGAATGTTGTCGGCAGAATTAATTCCTCTCCCTTTTTAATCAGATGTTCCCGGAAGCACAGGCACTCTTGGCGTGACACGTATTTTTCAAACTCTTTTGGTTCGACGTAAAATTCTGGTCTGAATTTTATTTCGTGATCGGAAAGATTTTTTACGCGGTAAGTTACGGTATTTTTTTTGCCGGAAACGGTGTTGAGAGTTCTGGGCTCAAACACTTCAAAATCAAGGTCCGAGCGGTAATTCATAGCTTCCATTACGACAAGAATCTGAGTGCCTCCTTCGGTAGTTGGAAGCAGATCGGACAAATAAATTGCGCTGCATTTTCCGCTAAAATTACAAAAGCGATTGTAGGGTTGCAGCGCCACGAGAAGCACGAGAAATGTCAGTGCCAAGTAAACAAATTTGCGTAATACCGGGTGCATGTTTTAATGAGGTTAATTGATATTTTTTTGAAGATTTTTTAAAAAATATCTAACTAAAAACTCACCTTCAATCTTTTTAAAAATGACAGTTGATTTCGAACATCCATTTAAAAAATTTCACGAATGTTTAAAAGAAGCTAAGGCCGATTCTTCGATTATCGAGCCTACAGCCATGTGCCTTTCCACCGTCGGAGAAAATAATTGCCCTTCCTCAAGAATGGTTTTGTTAAAAAATTTTGACGAAAGAGGGTTTTGTTTTTTTACTAATTTGACCAGTCGCAAAGGCAAAGAATTAAATCAAAATCACAACGTAGCTTTGTGTTTTTATTGGGGGGCGATTGGAATGCAAATTCGCATTGAAGGTGCCGTCGAAAAAGTTTCAATTAAAGAGGCAGAAGATTATTTTGCTTCGCGCCGAAGAGGCAGCCAGATTGGCGCCTGGGCTTCCAAGCAATCTTGCGAAATGAAAAGTTGGGAAGAATTTCAGGAAAGAATTTCCACAATTACCGAAGATTTCGCCGGACAAGATGTGCCTCGACCTCCTTTCTGGTCTGGCTTTAGAGTGGTTCCAAAAAAAATTGAATTTTGGGAAGAGGGCGAGTTTAGAATTCACCAAAGAGAGGTTTACGAAAGATCTGAAGGCGCGCGCTCTTGGGAAGTAAAAAAACTTTATCCGTAAAAAACCTCCTTTGAAAAAGGAGGTGGCACGAAGTGCCGGAGGATTTCGTGTAACAGGAGTGATTTGTTTTAGCCAAACCGAGCTCGGTTTCGGCGAATCCTCCGGCACTTTGTGCCACCTCCTTTTTCAAAGGAGGTTACCCTAGAAATTAATTACAAAATGTTAGAAAAAAATTTTATAAAATTCTGCGAACCAGCTCTAGTCAAGCTTACAGAGGCTGTCGAAATCTGGGACAAAAATTCCAAACTGGATGTTGAGTATTCCGACGGAATTTTAACAATCGTAATCGAAGCATCCGCCGAAACCTACGTAATCAACCGTCACAGCGCCTCCCAAAAAATTTGGTATTCTTCTCCAATCACTGGCGCAGATTATTTTTCTTTTGACGAAAAGTCCGAGAAGTGGCTTGATGCAAAGGGCGAGGAGCTTGAGGTAAAATTATTTTCCGAGTTGTGTCAGATCCCTTAACTTGAATTCCAGCCTTTGGTTAAGCAGTGCCCAATAGTGTTCTTGCAAAAAAACCGACGGTTCCAAAAAGTGGAGCAGTCGGTTTTTTTTCGTCTAAAACAATCTTAGAATTTTTAAAAAATGAAAAAAGTTAACATAATTGGTGCGGGATTGGCCGGGTCGGAGGCGGCGTGGCAGTTGGCGTCGCGCGGGGTTGAGGTAGAGATTTTTGAAATGCGCAGCGACGAAAGAAAAACTTTCGCACACCGCACGAAAGATTTTGCGGAGTTGGTTTGTTCAAATTCACTGCGCAGCGACGACGTAACCACGGCAATCGGCCTGCTTCATCAAGAGATGCGTTTGCTTGATTCGTTAATAATGCGTGCAGCAGATGCAAATAGAATTCCGGCTGGATCAGCTTTGGCCGTGGATCGCGAAGGGTTTTCGAAATTTATTGAAAGCGAATTACTGAAGACGGGAAAGGTAAAAATCTCACGCCGAGAAATTTCGGAATTGCCGGTGGATTCAAACGAGAAGTGGATCATCGCCACCGGCCCACTGACATCTGACGCGCTCAGCCAATCAATTCTAAAAAATTCCGGCGAAGAACATTTAGCTTTTTTCGACGCGATTGCGCCCATTGTTTACAAAGACTCAATCGACTTTTCGAAGGCTTGGTTTCAGTCGCGCTACGACAAATCTTCTCCTGGGGGCGACGGCAAAGACTACGTAAATTGCCCGCTGACCAAAGATCAATATTTGGAGTTTGTTGGCGATTTACTCGCAGCCGAAAAAACCGATTTCAAAGAATGGGAAAAAGACACGCCTTATTTCGACGGCTGCTTGCCAATCGAAGTGATGGCGGAGCGCGGAGAGGATACTTTGCGTCACGGTCCGATGAAGCCAATTGGGCTCACTAATCCACATTTTCCAAAGTCAGAGGAGGGAACAAAGCTTAAGGATCGGCCGGAAAAGGCTTACGCCGTGATCCAGCTGCGCCAGGACAATAAAATCGGCACACTTTACAACATTGTTGGCTTCCAAACTAAAATGAAATACGGCGATCAGCAGCGGATTTTCAGAAAAATTCTTGGGCTCGAGAACGCAGAATTTGCGCGCTTCGGCGGCATTCATCGCAACACATTTATTAACTCGCCGAAAATGTTGGACGAGTTTCTGCGCTTCAAAAAATCGCCGAATATTTTATTCGCCGGGCAGGTGACGGGCGTTGAGGGCTACGTCGAATCGGCGGCAATGGGCCTGTTGTCGGGGATTTTTTTGGCGCAGGAAATTGCGGGGCAGGTACTTGAGAAGCCTACGAGCGCAACGGCAATCGGCTCATTGCTCAATCACATTACTGTTGGCCACGAAACCAAAAATGACTTTCAGCCGATGAATGTGAATTTTGGTTTGTTTCAACCGCTTGAGGAAAAAACCAAAAAGATGGATCGCAAAGCGGCCTACAGTGACAGGGCTTTAGCGGAGTTGGTGAGTTGGAGAGCGGGGTTAAATGCGTGACTAAAGAAACCCCTTTAGTCTGAGCTCGTGGCGAGAAACCCCCCTACCCCCCTTATCAGGGGGGCTTTGATCGAGCTCGGTTTAAGCCC
>CANDYP010000103.1 GCA_947425005.1 Rickettsiales bacterium
TTTTACCGCTGATTGCTGAAACAATAGTTGGAGCACCAAACATCGCAGCAACACCGGCAGTAACACCGATCAAAAGACCCCAAGAAACTTTACCGGTAAAGAAACCTACGCCAACCGCAATGATTGCGAAAGCGGCAATAGCTTTACCAGCGTTACCAGTAACGATCTTCATCATGTTGCACATGGTGTCGACAAGGATGTTGCTGTTAACTGATGCAGAAGTAGTTGACTGAGCGTTTGCATCAGAAACTAGAGCTGGAACAACCGCTGGAGTGACTGCCAAAAAGAACAAAGACAAAAGAGTAACTTTTGCTAAAAATGCAGAAAGTTTTTTCATATTTTTTAGATTTTTTAGATTTTTTAACACGGGATAGAGCCTCAAGACCTATGACAGGCAAAGCGCGGCGGGTAAGGTGTATTAGGCGTTTTAAAATTGCAACAAAGAATCTGGCTACTGTCCAAGAATTTTTATTTCCCAGTCCAAATCAATATTAGCGTTTTGTTTTACCAGTTTTTTTACCTTGTTTCCGAGGTCGATTAAATCTTGGGCCGAAGCATTTCCGCGGTTAATCATAAAGTTGCAGTGCTTTTCAGAAATCTGAGCGTCACCTTCGCACATGCCGCGACAGCCGGCTTCATCAATTAATTGCCAAGCTCTTTTTTCTGAGGTGCCGGGATTTTTAAATGTGCTGCCGCCGGTTTTGGCCCGGATTGGCTGCGCTTCTTCGCGCTTTTGATTTAGTTCGGAAATTTTTTTGGAAATCACTTCGGAGTCTGATTTGGCACCCTTCAATGTCGCCTCTACAAAAATAAAATTTTTGGCAATTTTGTTGCCGCGGTAAAAAAATTCGAAGTCAGAATTTTTGAGCTCGAATAGGTTCCCGTCAAAATCAAGAGCGGTGGCACTGACTAAAATTTGTGACATGTCGGAGCCGTAGCAGCCGCCATTCATGGCGATGGCACCGCCGATTGATCCGGGGATGCCGGTTAAGAATTCTAAATCGGCGAGTGCGGCATTGCGGGAATAAAGTGCAACATTACCACACAAGGTGGCGGCCCCGGCTTTAACAAATTCTCCGTCGTGAGAAATTTTAGCGAACTCGCCGCCAAGCCTGATGACGACGCCTTTCACGCCCGCGTCAGGAATAATTACGTTGGAAGCGGCACCTAAAATATTAAGCGGAATCTCTTTAGGGCAGTTTTTAAGAAAATGCTGTAAGTCGGCAATATCAGCGGGGCGGAAAAGAATTTCGGCTTTGCCGCCAACATCAAACCAGCTTTTGAGTTCGACATTTTCGCGGTAAGTTCCGCGGACTTGAGGTAAGTGGTTAGTCATTTTTAGTTAGGTTAAAAATTACTGACGTGCGACCTTCTCTTTCGGCTTTTTTTTGGTATTTTGTAACCACCCAATCTTCGGGGAAAATTTGCCAATCTTTTTTGGAAACGGCGTCCCAGGAAAATTTTTTACTGTTTGATATTTCGGACAAGATCCAGGTTTTGTAAGAGTCGTGATCGGTGGCGATTGTAAGTTTGGCGCCTGATTTCATTTTTGGCGAAAGAACTTCGTCAAGAAATTCAGCGCTAATTAAGCGGCGTTTAAAATGTTTGAATTTCGGCCAAGGATCGGGAAATAAAATGAAGATTTGGTCGAAAAATTTTTCGGGGAATTTCTCGAGTAAAAGTCGGACGTCGGTGGTGGAGATTTTTAAATTGGGGAGGGGTTCCTTCTCAAGTTTGGCTAGTAGATTTACGACTCCGTTTAAGTGAGGCTCTGATCCAAAAAAAAATGTGTCGGGATTTTTTTGAGCTTTTTCGAAAGTGAAATCACCGAAACCGAAACCGATTTCTAGACAGTTTTTTAATGAGGAAGGATTGGGATTTTTTATTTCGTAAGCGGAAAAAAGATTCTCGAGGAGAAAATTTTTGTGGTCGGAAAGCTTGCGGCTTTTAATACGGCCGAAGCTTCTAATTAAGCGGTTATTTTGAGAGTTTTTTAATTCTTGCTGCATGTCTTGCGCCTTCAAATTCAGTAGAAAAAAATGCCTTCACAATTGACAAGGATGGTTTGTTTTTTGTAACGCGAGCACCCAAGCACAGTACGTTGGCGTCATTGTGGGCGCGGGATAATTTGGCAACGTTGGTGTTGTAACAAAGTGCGGCTCGGATGTTTTCAAAACGATTGGCGGCGATTGAAATTCCAATGCCACTGCCACAAATTAAAATTCCACGAAGCTGATTTTCGGGGGTAATTTTTTTGCAGAGTTTTTGAGCGTAGTCAGGGTAGTCGACGGATTTTTCTGCAGAGTCACAACCGAGATCGGTGGTTTGAAACCCTAATTTGGTCAACTCTTCAATCAGAAATTGTTTCAAAGAAAACCCAGCATGATCGGAGGCGATTAAAATTTTTTCTGATTTGCTTTTTGGAGAGAGACTTTTTTTCATCTTACAAAAAATAAAGGCGACCCGAGGGCCGCCATATTTGAGATTTGCGTTTTCACGCTCATTCTCGTTTGAGCAAAAACCTGCAAAAACAGGCTTCCTTTAACGCCCAGATTATCTCTTGCGATAAGTCTGAGCTTTGCGGGCTTTTTTCAAGCCGTATTTCTTACGTTCAACAACGCGTGAGTCACGAGTTAGGAACCCACCGACTTTCAACGGTTTGTGATTAGTAGGTTCAAAATCAACAAGTGCTTTGCTGATACCGTGAGCTAATGCGCCAGCTTGACCAGAAAGTCCGCCGCCAGTGATTGTGGCAACGACATCGAATTTATTGTCAGACTTAGTGGCGCCGAATGGGAATCTGATGATGTTGAATAAGATTTCTCTGCCGAAATAAGTTCTGGCGTCGCGATCATTAACTAGAATTTTTCCAGTTCCTTTTTTGATCCAAACCCGGGCAATCGCATTCTTTCTTTTGCCGGTGGCGTAAGCTCTTCCTTGAGCATCAACCTTTCTCTCTTTTAGAGCTACTGCAACTTCTGGAGCTTCGCTAACTGCGATGATTTTTTCTTGTACTGTTGAAGGCATGTCGAGTTGTAAATTGAATTAAGACGTTTTTTTGTTTTTGCGATTCATCGCAGCAATATCCAATACTTGTGGATTTTGTCCTTGGTGCTTGTGTTCAGGGCCTGAGTAAATATGTAATTTTACCATGATGTCGCGTTGTAATGGTCCGCGTGAGATCATTCTAGAAACAGAGCTTTCCAAGATTCTTTCTGGAAATTGTCCTTCCATGATTTGTCGAGCAGTTCTTTCTTTGATACCGCCGGGATGGCCGGTGTGCCAGTAGTACATTTTGTCAGCTAGTTTTTTGCCGGTGAATTTTATTTTGTCGGCATTGATGACAACAACGTGGTCACCACAATCAAGATGTGGGGTGAAAAGTGCTTTGTGCTTACCACGAAGAAGGTTGGCGATGATTGTAGAAACTCTACCAACCACTAGATCTTCAGCGTCAATCAACCACCATTTTCTTTCGATTTCGCTTGGTTTAGCAGAATAAGTTTTAGCCGTGTAAGGTCGCATAAATTTCTGAAGATTCTTTAAATTGCTTTTAATTTTGTGTGTGATTCAAGCCTTGCAAAGCTTACATCTCGGGGGGTTCTCTTGAAAGGAAAGAGAGGTCTCAATTGGGAAAGAGGCGGCGCATTAAAATTACCCCCAACCAAAAGTCAAATAATTTTTCGGACTTCGGGTAGGCTCCCAGTCTAATTTTAAATGGATGCAGAGTTCTGATTAAAAAATTCTTGGCGCAATAAGCTAAAGCTGTAAGCGTCAACGTAAGCACCGCGATGGTATCGATGTTGACGTAGCGTGCCTTCCAGCGAGAATCCGCATTTCAATAAAAGATTTTTTGAAGGTGTGTTATAAGTGGAGGTGAAGGCTTCGATTCTGTTAACACTCAACTCTTCAAAGCCATATTGCGTGACAGCTTTGATGGCTTTAGTGCAAATTCCTCGACGCCAATATTCTCGACATAAATCGTAACTTAACTCGATGCGACTGTGGTAAGAATTAAAGGTGGTCAGGCCAATTGAGCCAATCAATTGATCGGTATCTTTTACGGCAATGGCAAAATAAATGCCGTCATTTTGATAAAAAACATTGCGCCAATAATGCAGTTCTTTGCGGGCTTCTTCAACGTCACGAGGCATTTCGCAAAGGATGAATTTATTTACTTCCGGATCGGAATAGTAGTTGAAAAAATTCGTAGCGTCTTCGTCCTTTTTTTCGCGTAAAATGTAATCACCGAGATCGATTGCGGGAAATTTTTTTTGCAGAGAATTTTGTGTTAGCATGCTGGAAACGAAGAGATTTGAATTTTTTAAAGTTGTGTAAAAATATTTTGCAATTTCAAAACTTACATGCAACCTGCGCGGCGCGTTTTATCTGGCGCGGGTTTCTGGCGGTCATCTATAAATTTAAAAAATCTAAAACATGAAAAAACTTTCTGCATTTTTGGTAAAAGTTACTCTTCTGTCTTTGTTCTTTTTGGCAGTTACTCCAGCAGTTGTCCCGGCTCTAGTTTCTGATGCAAATGCTCAGTCAACTACCTCTGCGTCGGTTAATAATAACATCTTGGTTACCACAATGTGCAACATGATGAAAATTGTTACTGGTAACGCTGGTAAAGCCATTGCCGCTTTCGCAATCATTGCGGTTGGCGTAGGTTTCTTTACCGGTAAAGTTTCTTGGGGTCTTTTGATCGGTGTTACTGCCGGTGTTGCTGCGATGTTTGGTGCTCCAACTATTGTTTCAGCAATCAGCGGTAAAA
>CANDYP010000104.1 GCA_947425005.1 Rickettsiales bacterium
GCCGGTCATGGGGGTTTCTGGTGTCGAATTCGGATCTGTTTTAGATTGGTCTGAGGTTGTGACGAAAAACCCCCATGACCGGCATGCGCTCATCCCCCTTGTCAGGGGGGCTAGACCGAAAATTGTTTTTAGTTTTTCAATTTTTCCGGCGGCGAGTTTTTCTGCGGCGCCGAAAGTTTTTTCTGAAATTTTTTCCGCCGCTTTTTTGCCGGCGATTTTTCCGAACACCATTAAATCGAGCAGTGAATTACATCCCAACCGATTGGCGCCGTGCACCGACACGCAAGCCGCTTCGCCAATCGCCATCAAGCCGGCAATTTCTTTTTCGCCGTCTAAAACTACGCAATCCAAGTTAGTTGGAATGCCGCCCATCGTGTAATGCGCCGAAGGACTGACCGGAATTAAATCTTTTTTAGCGTCAAGTCGGGCGAAATTTTTTACAAGCTCAACAACTCCCGGAAGCTTGCTATTCAAGACCTTGTCGTCGATGTGACGTAAATCTAAATGCAGAAAATTTTTGTTAGCACCCAGGCCACGACCTTGATGGATCTCGGTCGCCATTGCTTGCGAGATCACGTCGCGCGAAGCGAGCTCCATCATTTTCGGCGCGTAATTTTGCATGAAACGCTCACCGGCAGAATTGAGTAAATAGCCGCCCTCGCCGCGCGCAGCTTCGGTTACCAAAAATCCGTGACCAAAAATTCCGGTTGGATGAAATTGCACGAATTCCATGTCTTGCAGCGGCAGACCTTCTTCAAGAACTAAAGCCGAACCGTCGCCACTACATATTAGAGACGAGGTCGTGTTTTGATAAATTTGACTGTAGCCGCCTGTTGCCAGAATTACGATTTTGCTTTCGAAAATTACGAGCTCGCCGGAATTTAAATCGACCGTCAAACAGCCGTGACAGCGGCTTTTTTCTTCAATCAATAAATCGGTAACAAAAAATTCTGAGAAAAATTTGACGCCATTTTTTAGCGCTTGCTCGTGAAGAGTGTGAAGAATGGTGTGACCTGTTTTATCCTTGGAATAGCAGGCGCGGTAAGCGACCAAGCCTTGTCCAAAATTAGTAGTTTGACCGCCGTAAGCGCGTTGTGAAATTTTGCCCTGCTCGTCGCGCGAGAAAACTACGCCCATTTTTTCGAGCTCAATAATTGCCCGTTCCGCCTCGCGACAAAGCAATTCCACCGCATCGGTGTCCGCCAAATAATCCGCACCTTTGAGCGTGTCATAAGCGTGCCATTTCCAATTATCTTCTTGTACGTTGCTGAGTGCTGCATTGATTCCACCCTTGGCTGCAACCGTGTGGCTGTTAGTCGGAATCACTTTACTAATCACGGCAATATTTTTTGCGCCACTATTTATTGCTGAAATCGCCGCCATTAAACCAGCACCGCCCGAGCCAATAATCACAATGTCGAATTGCTGTTTGGAGATTTTGAAATTCACTTTTGGGGGAATTTAAGGTTTTAGATTTAGGATTTGGGATTTAGAAACTTCGCCTTCAGAAACTTCGCTTCGCATCATTTCTTAAATCTAAAATCTAAAATCTTAAATTGATCAAAATTATTTTCTGCGCTCTCAACGAAGAGCAAAATCTTAAAAAACTTCTGATTAATATTAGTCACGAAATGCAACTTTTGGGACGTGATTTTGAAATTATCGCCTGTCTTGATGGCACTACTGACGCATCTGCTGAGACTCTTCAGGCTTTTCAAAAATTCCACTCTGTCAAAATTTTACCGCTAAAAAATGAACGCGGTTTAGGCCTTGCTTACAAAAGACTTTTTTTGGATGTGCTCGAAAATTCTGCTGACGACGATCTAGTGCTGTCGCTTGATGCCGACAATACGCACAACCCAAAACAGATTGCCGAAATGCTGCAACATTTCGAAAATAATAATCTCGATCTAGTCGTGGCCTCGCGATTCTGTAGCAAGAGCGTGATGGAAGAATTTCCAATTCATCGCAAATTCATCAGCAAATTCACTTCGATTTTATTGCAGAATTTATTTTCGGTGAAAAAAATTTCCGGTGAAAAATTGCAAGATTTCACCAGCGGTTACCGCCTCTACAAAGTTGAAAAATTGAAAAAACTTTTTGAAATCAAAAAAGATCAATTCATCTGCGAGCCAGAATTCACCTACACTTGCGAGCTTTTAATAAAATTGTCTCGCATTAATTGTCGCATTGACGAAATCGCAATTTCTTACGATTACGGCCAAAAAGTTGGTGCCAGCAAACTACGTATTTTGCGCAATTTTTGGCGCTTGATGATCCTGTTAGTTAAGTTGAGAAAGTAACCTTAAGATCAAAAAACTTCCAAAATATTTTTTCTAATTTTAAATAGTCCTCTCTTCTTTCGAATCCCCCAAATATTTCCAATTTCCCTAAAAATTATGACACAAAAAAGACGAGTTGTTGTGACTGGCTTAGGTGCAGTTACACCACTAGCCTCTACAGCAGAAGCCACTTGGAAAAAACTAATTAAAGGCGAATCCGGCCTAGGACAAATCTCGATTTTTGACGCCGTAGATTCCCCGTGCAAAATCGCCGGCGAAGTAAAATTCGGCACTGAAGGTGACCTATTCAACATCGACAAATTCATCGAAGCCAAAGAGCAAAGAAAGATGGATCGTTTCATTCATTTCGCCGTCGGAGCTGCTGAAGAAGCAATCTCCGATTCCGGCTGGAAACCAGAAACTGACGAACAAAGATACAGAACCGGCGTCATGATCGGCTCTGGCATTGGTGGCCTGCCATCAATCGAAAAAACCTCCCTCATCATGAAAGAGAAGGGCATCAGAAAAATTTCTCCCTTCTTCATCCCTGCAAGTTTAATCAATTTAGCCTCCGGACAAGTTTCAATTAAGCACGGCTACATGGGCCCAAACCATGCCATCGTTACCGCTTGCGCGACTGGAACTCACGCCATTGGCGACTCCGCCCGCATGATTGAGTACGGCGATGTTGACGTAATGATCGCCGGCGGCGCTGAATCAGCAATTTGTGAAACTGGCATTGGTGGCTTCGCTGCACTGCGCGCCCTTTCGACAAACTTTAACGACAATCCCACCGCAGGCTCCCGACCTTGGGATAAAGACCGCGACGGTTTCGTAATGGGCGAAGGCGCTGGTATCGTGGTTTTGGAAGAATACGAACACGCCAAAAAACGCGGCGCTAAAATTTACGCCGAAATAGTCGGTTACGGAATGTCGGGCGACGCCTACCACATCACCGCTCCAGAAGCCTCTGGCCGCGGCGCTACTTACGCCATGCAAGTAGCCTTGAAACACGCCAAAATAAATAATGACCAAGTTGACTACATCAACGCTCACGGCACCTCAACCCCAATGGGCGACGAGATTGAAGTGGGCTCGGTAAAAAAAGTTTTCGGCGATCACGCTTACAAACTTTCAATGTCTTCCACAAAATCCGCCATCGGCCACTTACTTGGCGCCGCCGGCAGTGTTGAAGCAATCTTCTCAATTCTCGCCATCCGCGACAATATTGCTCCGCCGACATTAAATTTGGAAAATCCTTCCGAAAGCTGTGACATTGATTTGGTTGCCAAAACAGCCAAAGAAAGAAAAATTGACATTGCAATGTCAAACTCCTTCGGATTTGGCGGCACCAACGCCTGCCTGATCTTAAAAAGAATTTAAAGGCTGATGCGCAAAAAAATAATCGCCAATATCTGCGCCGGGTTTTCACTTCTAATGTTTTGTTACGTAGTGACGATCCTCGGCATAATCATGTATTTCAACGCTCCCAACAGCTACCACCGCGAAGATAAAAGATTCGTCATTGAAAGCGGTCTCACTTTTCGTCAGGTAGTTGAAAAACTTCACCAAGAAAAAATAGTTAAAAATCCCGACGCATTTTTGTACTTGTCGCAGCTGATCAAAGGCATCGACCCTAAAGTGCGTTACGGCGAATATTTCTTCGAAAAAAACACCTCTTACTACAAAATTCTGCACAAAATGGTGCGCGGAAATATCTTCTTCCGCAAAGTCACTGTTGCCGAAGGCCTTACAACCAACAGCGCCCTCAAAGCAATTGAAAAATCTCCCGGCCTAATCGGACAGCTTCCCGAAAACCTTAAAGAAGGCGTGTTGCTGCCGGAAACTTATTTCTACTCGTACAACGACACCAAAGAAAGCATTGTAAAAAGAATGCGCGGCGCAATGAGAAAGGCCATTGACGAGCTTTGGGAAAAACGTGATCCGACCATTCCAGTTAAAACTAAGGAGCAAGCTTTGATCCTGGCTTCAATCGTTGAAAAAGAGACCGGCATTGATTCCGAAAGACCAAAAGTAGCGTCAGTTTTCACCAATCGCCTGAAGAAAAACATGAAACTGCAATCTGATCCGACCATTATTTACTCGTTCACAATGGGCGACAAAAGCTTGGAAAGACCAATCAGAATGAGCGACATCCGTAACAACTCCAACTACAACACTTACTTCATTTACGGCCTGCCGCCTACTCCCATTTGCAATCCAGGGCTCGCCTCAATCAAAGCTGTGCTGAACCCGCCGCAAACTGAATATCTTTACTTCGTGGCTAGTGGCAAAGGCGACCACTTCTTCTCGTCAACTATTGCTGAGCACAATGAATACGTGGCGAGATACCGTCGCTTGATGAGCCAGCCGAAGGTGGCTCCGGTAGTGGCTGAAGCGCCAGTGGTGGCGCAACCTGCGCAGTAGTCAAATCCGAGAAATTCTTAAAGAAACCCCCATGACCGGCATGCGCTCATCCCCCTTAT
>CANDYP010000105.1 GCA_947425005.1 Rickettsiales bacterium
AATAATTCATAATCTGAACATCAACACATTTCTCGTGCGTCATTTGATTGCTGCGCAGTTTCCGAAGTGGGTTGGGCTTGCGGTTCGGCCGGTGGAGGTTGATGGGCACGACAACAGAACATTTCATTTGGGCGATGAAATGTCTGTAAGGATGCCGAGTGCGGAGTGCTACGCGCAGAAGGTTCAGAAAGAGCAGTATTGGCTGTTAAAACTCGGGCCGCTGTTGCCGCTACCAGTTCCAATCCCTTTGGCGATGGGCGTTCCCGCTGATATTTATCCTTGACCTTGGTCGATTTACAAATGGCTTGAAGGTGATAATGCAAGCGTGGAGCGCATCTCAGACCTCAATCAATTCGCCGCTGATCTGGCTAACTTCCTAAATGCTCTACAGCAAATTGATTCCGCGGATGGGCCGCCAGCAGGGCCGCACAATTTTTTTCGTGGCGGGTCGTTAAAAGTTTACGACGATGAAACGCGTCAGACGATTGCAACTCTAAAGGGCGAGATTGACGCAAATGCGGCGACTGAATTATGGAAAGCGGCGCTGGAAGACGCGTGGCACGGCGCGCCAGTTTGGATTCACGGAGATGTTAGCCCGGGAAATATGTTGGTTAAAAATGGAAGCCTAAGCGCGGTAATCGATTTTGGCGGCTTGGGCATAGGTGATCCCGCATGCGACCTCACGATTGCCTGGACATTCTTATCCGGAGAAAGTCGTGAAATATTCCGCACATCAATAAATCTCGACAACGCCACCTGGTCCCGCGCCCGCGGCTGGGCTTTATGGAAGGCCTTAATCACAGTCGCCGAATTTCATCACTCTGACCCAAAAAAATCAGCAAACGCCCGACATGTAATTGATGAGGTGCTTGCCGAGCACCGTCGTAACGAATTTTAAACTAGTCCTGAACCTTAATTTTTTTGCTCCGATTAAATTATTTTTCGAAACCAAAAAGCACAAAAAACTATTGCCGAAAACTCAGAATTTTATCCTTACAAATCTTGTCGGTTATTTTCAGAAGTTTGACTACGTCGTCGGCGAGAATTTCTAAATCTTCTTTGCTGATTTTATGTTTGGGATCGTATCTGCCGCCGATGTAGGCGTACTCCAAAAGTTTGAAGCGTTCTTGGTCTTTGGGGGTTTTTTGGGGAAATAAAGTGGCGAGGGTGGGGTGATGTTTGGCGACCATTTGGCCCAAAGTTTTTAGGTGGTGCTCGTTGGGATTGTAGTTGGTGAATACGAGTAGAATGGCCTTGTAGCAAGACTCGGCGATTTGATGAAGATGGTAAGAAGCGCTGGCGGTTTTATTTTTTTTTGACAGCAGGCGGTAGGTATCAACAAAGTCATTGGCCTTGTCGAACCAGTGATCGAAGAACTCCTGAGCAATGCGCTGCTCTTCCCACAGCTTTAATTTTTTCTTCAGAACCAACTTATATTTTTTGGAATCGAAAAGTAGGACGCCTTCTTTTTCGATGTCGGTGTAGAGATAATGGGCCTCGGAGAGGTGAGTATTTAGTGTTTCAATATCGATGGCTATGATGCGCACCGGTGCGGTTAATTTTAATTTTTCGGCTTCGTTCCACGAGTTAAATTCAGGGATGGTCTCTTTTTTTTCGGTGACAACTAAAATATCGTAATCGGAAATATGTCCGGATTTACGATCTTCTTTTAAATCTTTAGCTTCTTTAAAAGTGCCGTGCGCGTAAGAGCCGAAGAGGATAATTTTTTCCACATCGTCGCAAGATTTTTGGATCAGAAAAGCGAGTTTTCTTATTTCAGTTTGTTTGGTTTTCGGAAGATGGTCGAGAGACTGTTTCATCGGTTTGAATTTTAGAATTTTAGAAAATTTAGTGGCGGCTGCGTCAAGTGATGCGGAGAAATATTATTCAACAATCTTCATTTGTGGATTCCAGGCGACTTCCCACAAGTGACCATCGGGGTCTTGAAAATATCCAGCGTAGCCGCCCCAAGTTGAGTAAGTAAGGAATGGGGGCAAAAACTACAGCCCTTCAATCAACTCTACCTCTTCCTTCGAAAGCTCAAAATTAAAAATGTTTAGATCGGCTCTCATGTGGGATTCGTCGCTGGTGCCGGTTAGCGGGATGATGCCGATTTGGTGGGAGAAGCGGAAGATTATTTGTTCGGGATCAACTTTATATTTTTTGGCGATCGAAGCCACAGAAGGGCTCTGCACGATTTGCGGATTGGCGGTTAAGAGCGAAAAACCTTGGTAATGGATGTTATTTTTCTGACAAAAATTTCGCACTTCTGAGTCCCAACCTTTCACGGCGTAACATCTATTTTGCACAAACATCGGTTTGATTGAGGCGCTTTCGACTAACATTTCGAGCTGTTTTAGATTCACGTTGCTGATGCCGATCATCTTCGCCGCGCCGCTTTGGTGTAGGCTTTCCAGAACTCTCCAAACTTCAAAATCTTCAGCTCCAAGCAAAGGAAAATTGTACGGGCCGTGCAGCAAATAAGAATCGAGATAATCGGTGTGGAGATGCTCGAGCGTGTTGGCGAAAGATTGCTCCACTTGCGTCGCGATGCTTGCTTGCGGATCGTAGGGCAGGCGATGATCTTGGCCGTCGAGTGAAGTAAATTTTGACTGCAGCCAAAGTTGATCGCGTGTAATTCCATCTTTCGCCACCTCAAGCAAAGCCGCGCCCACCAAAGATTCCGAGTAATGCTTCGCCTGATTCGCAGTGTCGATTGCTAGAAAGCCCGACCTCAAAGCAAGTTCAACCAAAGCAGTCGTAGCCTCTTTCTTCCAAGCTGTTCCGTAAATAAAATTGGGGATGTTTTTTGTCATTTTGAATAATGCGTTGTTTGTATTGTCGACTTCACAGTCATCTTAAATTCTTTTTTGTCCGCGACATCTTTTTACATTTTTTAGAAGTGTTTTGTTCTGCGCATTTTAGAATGAAATTTTTGAATCAAATCTAACTCGCTCTCAATAAAATTAATTGCATGAAAATAAAAAACCTAATCATCGGCTTAATGTTGCTAACGTTTGAATCCTCTCCAGCGCTTGCTGCTACAGCGTCTCTCCTCACTTTTGATAAATCTGAAATTACTAATGACGGCATGCCACGAAATTTTCGGGACCTGTCGGTGATCGGAATTAACGCCATTGCCAGTGCGCAATTTTCTGAAGATGAATTGCAGAAAGTGCGTAAAAAATATCCTAACGAAAAAATTGTGATTGTGGATTTGAGGCAGGAAAGTCACGGCTTCATCAATGGTAAGTCGGTGCTTTGGCGCTCCTATTTTGAAAAAATAAATCAGGATAAAAATATTTCTGAAATTTTATCTGACGAAAAATCGCGCTTCAATATTGCAAAAAAAGATCACGAAATTGTGATTAATGAAGTGACGGAGAGAGATCGTGCTAACGGCTGGTACAAAGGCATTTCACCAAAAATCGTCACCGTAAATAAAGCGATTAATGAAAAAGATTTAGCTGCAGAAAACGGCTTCGAATATCAAAGATTCTCAGTCCGAGATTTTGACAAACCGGATGAAAAAGAATTTTTACGAATGATAAATTTTGTTAAAAATCTGCCGCAAGACAAAAAACTCTACGTCCATTGTGCCGGCGGCAAAGGCCGTACCGCAATGTTTTTGGTGACTCTCGACATCATCAAAAATGGTAAAAAAGTTGAGCTGGAAGAAATTTTTAAAAGACAAAATAAATTAGGCGGAGCCAGGCTAGACGAGATCTCTGAGGAAGAGGCCTGGAGTAAAGATTTAGCCAAAGAGCGGCTAAAAATGTTGGAAGATTTTTATAAAGTGGAAGCGCAGTAGGGCTTAAATTTATCTTCAAAGAGATGGTCGCCAGAGATCATCCCCCAACTTTCTTGCAATTAAAAATAGCGTAAAATAGTTTGCGCCGCCTTGTTTGAAGTAGGGCAACCTGCTTCAAATTTATAGTGCTTTTCCCTGTGGAATAGCAGTCTCTGACGAAGGGACAGCTCTCCAATCTTGTGGAAGAGTGGCCGAGTGGTTTAAGGCAGCAGTCTTGAAAACTGCCGAGCATGCAAGTGTTCCGTGAGTTCGAATCTCACCTCTTCCGCCAGTACCACAATTTAAAGAAGACCAATAAAGTCCGGCAAGACCTTAGAAATAAGTGTTCTGCCGGACTTTTTTGTTTTAAGTCGTCCGATAAAATCCGTTGACATCCAGATAATTCTGGGGGTATAAGTCGGGGTATAAAACTACAACAAAAAGTTTATACCCCCAAACATGTCACTTACTGATATTATTGCCAAGAACGCAAAGCCTCAGAAAACTCAGTACAAATTGTCCGACGAAAGAGGATTGTTTTTGCTGGTTCTTCCTAGTGGCGGCAGATATTGGCGAATGAAGTACAGATTTGATGGTAAAGAGAAATTGCTCTCCTTCGGAACTTATCCCGAGACATCTTTAAAAGAAGCGCGCAACAAAAGAGATGAAGCGCGGAAGAAGATACAAGAAGGCGTTGACCCCTCTCAAGAAAAGAAATTAGCAAAAATAACTCGCGCAATTAACGCTGAAAATTCCTTTGAATCCGTGGCGCGTGAATGGCATGTGAACTGCGCCCCTTTTTTAAACAACTCCTCCCTTTCAAACTGACATATCGCAGTCATTCATAATTTTATGAATTTTAGATTCTAGTTGGGTTTAT
>CANDYP010000106.1 GCA_947425005.1 Rickettsiales bacterium
GACCTCTTGCATGCCATGCAAGCGCGCTACCAACTGCGCTATAGCCCCCCATTTGCTCGTCGTCTTTTGAGCGCTATCGACCTTTCTTTCGAAGCTTTCGTCGGTCATGTATTTTTAATACACTTCCTCCTCAATCTTCGAAAGAAAGGCCGCCATCACTCAAAATACTTAGAGCAAATTCCTTCGCCTCTTGAGATAGAGAGAAGGTTGATGATGTAATGATTGAAAATGTGGAACTGCGGAAATAATTTGAAGGCGCGCATCAAAGCAAGCGACCTTTCCAAAATCAATCAATTTTTAAATGACATTTCACGAGCTGCAAAAGAGGGCCCGCTTGCGTTTGCTTAAAATGCATTTTGACGCAGGTGTTGGTCACATCGGCGGCAACCTCTCGGCGCTTGATGCCATGCTCTATTTGCATCACAATATTTTGACGAAAAATGATCGTTTTATTTTGTCGAAAGGGCATTCCGCCGGCGCGCTTTATGTCGCTTTGTGGAGTGTTGGAAAAATTTCGGATGAGCAGCTTTTAACCTTTCACAAAGATCGCACCAAACTCGCCGGACATCCGCCGTTAAATTGGATTGACGAAATTCCTTTCGCAACCGGAAGTCTGGGACATGGCTTGGGTCTTGCTTGCGGAGTGGCGGTGGGAAATAAATTGCAAAATCGTGAATTACAAAATTGTGACAGGCGAATTTTTTGTTTGATGTCGGATGGCGAATGGCAAGAGGGCAGTAATTTTGAAGCGCTGCTTTTTTTAAATCATCAGCAGTTAAAAAATGTGACGGTGATTGTGGATTGCAATGGTTTGCAAGGCTTCGGCAGCACGGAAGACGTGGCTTCAATGAATCTAAAAAAATTGCGCGACATTTTTTCGGTTTTCGATTTTGAGATTTCCGAGATCGACGGGCACGACGAAAATGATTTAAAAAAATTCGCGCAGCAAAAAAATCGCCCGCAAATTTTTTTGATGAACACTAAAAAAGGCTGCGGAGTTTCCTTCATGGAAAACAAGATGGAGTGGCACTATTTGCCGCTGAGCGAGCCTCTTTACAACCAAGCAAAAGAGGAAATTGAAAATTCATGAGAGACGTTTTTTGCGCGGAAATGATCAAAGCTTTTGACCAAAAATCCTTCGTTTTTTTGACGGGCGATTTGGGGTTTAAAGCGTTAGAACCCTTGCAATCAAGGCTTGGAGATCACTTCATCAATGTTGGAATTTCCGAACAAAATATGGTTTCAGTGGCGGCCGGGATTGCCAAAACCGGCTTGCAGGTTTTTTGCTACAGCATTGCCCCCTTTGCCTTCGCGCGGCCTTTCGAACAAATTCGTAACGATGTTTGTTTGCACAATTTGCCGGTGACAATCGTGGGAAATGGCGGTGGATATGGCTACGGCGTCATGGGTGCCACGCATCACGCCATTGAAGATTACGGTGCGCTGCTGACTTTACAAAATATGCACGCCTTCATTCCAGCCTTTGATTCTGACGTTGCGGCGATGATTCAACGCATCACTGATTTAAAAAAACCGAGCTATTTACGTTTGGGTTTGGCGCAAAAATCTGACGAAATTTCTTACGCGCCGTGGCGAAAAATTTTGGATGGCGAGCTCGGTGTGATGATTGTAACTGGCGCCATTGCCAGCAATTTGTTGGAGGATTTTAAAAAAGAGCCAACCAGTGCGCGCCCTGCTATTTGGCTGCTTGGCGAGCTTCCGCTAATTGCTGACTTGCCGGAAAATTTAGTTGCTGAAATCTCGAATAAAAAATTATGCGTCGTTGAAGAGCATGTGGCACAAGGCGGAATTGGCGGCCTGATTGCGGCGAAAATTCTTGAGAAAAATATCGTCGTGAAATCTTTTGCCCACCTTCACGCGCGAGGCTACGTTTCCGGATTTTACGGCTCGCAAAAATTTCATCGCGAAGAGTCGGGTTTGACGAAGGATTCGATACTAAACTGCCTTTATCACTAACTACCAATCTTAAGATCCCATCCTACGCCCCCCTGATAAGGGGGGTAGGGGGGTTTCTCGTCACAACTCTGACTCTTTCTCGAGATTGTGTTAACAAACCCCCCCCTACCCCCCTTATCAGGGGGGCGAGAGGCAGGGGCCTTAAATTATTAAAATAATGATGCGCAATCTTGCCGAAAAAATCGTCACACTAAAAGGCCCAATTCTGGTGCTGGGCGCCAGTGGTTTTGTCGGCGCGAATTTGCTGCGGATTTTGCTGGCGCATCGCAACGATGTCTTTGGCACCAGTTCCAAATTACCGAATTGGCGCCTTGAGGACATTGACCCGGCGCATTTGATCGCCGGAGATTTATTGGCGCAGGAAAACCTGGATGAGATGCTTAATCGCCTCAAACCAAAAACAGTTTTCAACTGCATCGCATACGGCGCTTACTCTTTTCAAAATGATGTCGAGCTGATTTACAAAACTAACATCAACTTCACTGAGCGCTTGATTGAAGCCTGTTTTCAGCGTAATGTTGATTGTTTTATTAATGCCGGCAGTTCGTCAGAATATGGCGACGATGCGGCTGCGCCCACGGAAGACAAGGCTTTGAACGCCAACAGTCATTACGCTGTCACCAAGGCGACAATTGCTAATCTGATTTATTTTTACGGAAAGAAGAAGGGAATGAAGGCGGCAAACCTGCGTCTTTACTCGGTTTATGGGCCCTTTGAGGATTCTTCGCGTTTAATTCCGAAGATTATTTTGCGTGGCTTGGAAAAAAAATTCAGCGATTTCACCAATCCCGAAATCTCGCGTGATTTCGTTTACGTCGACGATGCTTGCGAAGCCTTTATCGACGCCGCTTTCAGCTTGCCGCAAAATTGCTACGGCGAATCTTTTAATATTGGCTCAGGCGTTAAGACCACGATTGGCGCTATTGCAGCGCTTTCCAAAGAAATTTATCAAATTGCGGGCGAGCCAAAATTTAATTATCCGGCGCATCAATGGGATGTGGCGGATTGGTATTCCAATCCGGCGAAAGCAGCGTCAGTTCTAGGCTGGAAAGCCAAGCTTTCTTTGCGCGAAGGTTTGAGTGAAATGACCAATTGGGTGCAAAAAAATCTGGAAATTTACGGCAGCGCGCAAGCAACGAAAAAACCGGCGGATGATCTTGATGTAAAGCATTCAATCTCAGCCATCATCGCTTGTTACAAGGATGCAGAGGCCATTCCCGAAATGTATCAGCGCATTACAAATCTGATGCAAAAACTTAAACTCGATTACGAAATCATTTTTGTAAATGACTGCTCGCCCGACAATAGTGAAGAGGTGATCCGCGAAATTTCTGAGCGCGATGCCCACGTGATTGGCATTTCGCATTCGCGCAATTTTGGCTCGCAAGCGGCGTTTAAAAGTGGCTTGGATCTCGCGACAAAAAATGGCTGCGTGCTGATGGATGGCGACTTGCAAGACCCGCCGGAAATGATCGAGCAATTTTTGCAAAAATGGAAAGAAGGTTTTGAAGTGGTTTACGGCCGCCGTGTTAGCCGCGATGCGCCATTCTACATGCGAATTTTTTACAAAATATTTTACCGAATTTTTGCGGCATTTTCTTACATCGTGATCCCAAAAGACGCCGGCGATTTTGCTTTAATGGATAAAAAAGTTGTTGAAGTTTTGTTACGTTTCCCAGAGCGCGATCTCTTCTTGCGCGGCCTGCGCGCGTATGCCGGCTTTAAGCAAACTGGCGTCGATTACATACGTCCCGAAAGAAAATTTGGCCGCACCACGAACAGCATTTTCAAAAATATCGGCTGGGCCAAAAAGGGAATTTTTTCTTTCAGTTACGTGCCGCTGAACATGCTCAGCGCTTTCGGTTGGGTAATGTTATTTTTGTCGGGAATTTTAATGACGACGCAAATTTTGCTGAAATATTTTTCTCCCGATTCAGTGCCGCGTGGCGTCACTACGGCTTTAATTTTAATCACTTTTTTCGGCTCACTAAATCTTTTTGCCGTCAGCATTTTAGGCGAATATATTGCCAAAATTTTTGAAGAGGTGAAGGGTCGCCCGCACTTTATCCGCAAGAGCGTAACCAGACGAGGCAATATTGTGGATAGTAACGGTTTCAAAAATATTTTTGGAAAAAACAAGCCATGGAATTAATTGCACGTCAATGTTCTTTGTGCGGCAAGGCAAGCTCGCATCTGCATTTGGAAGAAAAATTTCAGCAGGAAAAATTAAATGAATTTAGCTTCTCTTCGCGCAAAGCGCCGGAGCCGTTGAACTTGCGTTTATATTTGTGTCAATCTTGCGATTTAATTTACGCCAATCCCGGCCTGTCGCAATCTACAACCAACCAGGAATACGAGAAAGCTGCCTTTGACAGTTCTGTTGAAGCTGGCTTTGCGGCCAAGACTTACGCCAAATATTTGCCCCAAAAATCGGCGATTAATTCGGCTTTGGATATCGGAACTGGCGGCGGAGAATTTCTTTTGGAATTACAAAAAAGCGGCGTGAAAAATATCTGCGGAATTGAGCCGTCAAGCGCTGCGATTAACACAGCGCAGGGTAGCGTCAAACCTTTCATCAAGCAGGGGTTTTTTAGCAAAGATTCTTATCCGGAAAATCAGTTTGATTTGATTAGCTGTTTCCAAACTTTGGAGCATGTTTTTGATCC
>CANDYP010000107.1 GCA_947425005.1 Rickettsiales bacterium
GTGGAAGATTTTCGCAAACAGCACAAAAAATCATTCGTGCTGTTTGTTGATTTGATGGGGGTGCGCGATCTCGATTCAATTACTTCGCGCCTCAAACATGGTCTAGAACATTCTCTCAAAGAATCATTCCCGGTTAAAAGCGTCGCCACTTCCATTGGCGAATTTTTTACAAATTTGAGGGCGATTGTTGCGGTTGATGCGGGCACGGGCATTCCAACAATCACGATTGAGTCGGCAAGTTCGAGCAAAAAGAAAGTTACGATTGCTGATATTTTTCAAACTATTTCCAGAATTGGCAAAAAAATTCCGACCTTAATTGTGCTGGATGAATTCCAAGATGTCTCGCTGGTGCATGAGGCTGAGAGCTTGTTCCGCAACGCTTTTCAGCAAATTAGTTCTTTGCCAATAATCATCTTGGGCTCAAAAAAACATCTGCTTAAAAATATTTTTGCTTTGCCAAATTCGCCTTTGGCCAACTTCGGAAAAGATGTCGTAATCAATCACATCGATTACGAAAAATATCACGATTACATCAGCGAAAGATTCGCTTTACGCAAAATAAAAATTTCCAAGAGCGACAGTAGATATTTGCAGGATCTAATGCAGAGGCAGCCGGAGGCCATTAATTTACTGTGTCACGAAATTTACCAAAATAATAAAAGTGTAAAAGTTGACCAAGGAATGATTTTGAAAACAGTGCAGCAAATTCTCGATCAGAGAAACAAAAGGTTCGAAGTAATGGTGGCATCTTTTTCAGCGGCGGAAGAAAAAGTTGCTGTCGGAGTTGCGAAAGAATTCGGCGTTGCGCAGCCGCAATCCAAAGATTTTACTGCTAAAGTGCACCTTACGGCCAGAGCGGTTAAGGCCAATATTGACAAGTTAATGAATCAAGGAGTTTTAGATTTTGAAGAGGGTAAATATTACATTTGTGACCCGTTGCTGGGATTATATTTGAGGTATTCTAGGTAGCTTTGAGCGTCGCTTGAGCAGTGTCGCAAAGTTCAGATGATTGTGCAAGATTGGTTGATTTAGAAGCCAAGCATGTTTTACTTTTGTAAGTACGTACTTACGTAAGTAAAAACTTAAAAAAGTAAAAAATATGAAATCAGAAAATTTTACCAGATTGTCAATTGATGTGCCGCGCGATCTCCACAAGGTGTTGAAATTCCACATCGTGGCCAATCACATCAACATCAAAAATTACGTTTTGAATTTGATTAAAGAGGATCTCAGTGAGGAGATGGAAGACCATCTGCTTGGGCAAATGGCGCTAGAGTCTGAAAAGGAAGGAAGTCTCGGCGTTAAGGAATCAGAAAAGTTTTTTAAACAGTTAAAAAAATCTTTACCTAAAAAAGTAATTTCGAAAACAACTCACCGCAAAAAAACCTCAAAAAAATGAAGCAATTAGACCTGTGCAAAAATCCTAAAAAATTTTTGGAAAAACTACTCTACTCGGATAAGGCGATTTGTCTGTCTCTTGTAGAAAAGATTGACGAACTCTTGATTAATCCGACTCCTAGCTCATCTAAAAAACTGGTGGGTCACAAAAATTTCTACAGGGCGCGTGTCGACAAATACCGGATTATTTACAGTTTTGATGAAAAAACTCTAAGCGTTAAACATATTGCAAAGCGTGACGAGGTTTACGATTTTTTGCGCAATTCCTAATCTCCAAAACAAAATTTATGTCAGAAAATCTCTCCAAGTCGCAGCAAGAAACGCTCGACCTTTTTCGTAAACATGTGGACGCAGAACTTGCTGGTGATCTTGAAACCACAATGGCAACCATGACGGATGAGCCGCATTTGACCAATGTGCCTGTAAGGATGGGGGGATTTGGCAAAGAAGGTGTGCGCAAATTTTACGCCAATCATTTAGTCGGAAAATTTTTCCCGCCGGATGTGAAAATGACGCCAGTTTCTCTCACAATTGGCTCTGACCAGATCGTGGAAGAGTTGGTCATTAGCTTCACGCACACGACCATAATTGAGTGGATGCTGCCCAACGTGGCGCCAACAAATAAGCCTGTTGAAGTGGCTTTTGCGGTGATTGTTGGAGTTAAAAACGGCAAGATTTCTCACGAACATATTTACTGGGATCAGGCGACAGTACTGGTGCAAATCGGTTTACTCGATCCCAAAAATTTGCCGGTAATTGGTGCGGATGGAGCGCGTAGAATTCTTGATCCGAAATCATCTGCGGATAGTGCATCCTAGTAGCTCTTGGCCCTCAGCTCACCTACTATTTTGCTGGCCGCTATTTCCCAAGTGAAGCCCGGCGGCATTTTTATTGTAAGGAGCGAATGTGGGAGAGGGTTTTGCTCCTTGCGTGCATTCGTAATTTTTGATTGCTGCAGTTGCGGCCGCGGCGCCAGCGGCAGAATTATTTACAGATCCTTTTCTGTTCCACCTGTCGACCACTACCTTTGCTGCTTCCGTAGCAAAGGCTGGTAGCGCAACCCCTACCATTCCAAGAACTTTCATTAGCCAAATTTTGTAATTTAAAAACTGAGATGCAGCGTCTTGATTTGGCAAAATTCTGCGATCCCCAAATGCGAGCCTTCGCGGCCAAAACCGGAATGTTTAATGCCGCCGAAGGGGGCGACTTCAGTGGCAAAGCTGCATTCGTTGATTGCCACCATTCCAAATTCTAGAGCGTCGGAGATGCGCCAGATGCGGGCATTGTCGTTGGTGTAGAGGTAAGAGCCTAGGCCGTAATCGGTGTCATTGGCCAGTTTAATCACCTCTTCTTCCTTCGTGAATTTTTGGATCGCGGCAACGGCGCCGAAAATTTCTTCGTTGGCGATTGCCATTTTGTAGGAGACGTCGGTGAGTACGGTGGGATCAAAGAATTGTCCCCCCAGTTGCGAATTTATTGTGCCGCCGATTTCACATTTGGCGCCGCTGATTAGAGCGTCAGAAATCAAACGTTCGACTTTTTCTACTGCTGCAGAGGAAATCATTGGCCCCATGTTAGGAGCTCCTTCAAGACCATTGCCGAGTTTTAATTTTCGCACTTCTGCTAAAAGTTTTTCGACGAATTGAGTGTGAATTTTGGCCTCAATAAAAATGCGATTGACGCAAGTGCAGGCCTGTCCGCCGTTGCGGAATTTGGCGTGCATCAATCCTGCGACCGCTTTGTCTAAATCAGCGTCGGCGAAAACGATGAAAGGGGCGGAGCCGCCGAGTTCAAGCGAGATGCGTTTCAAATCGTCGGCGCATTGTTTGTTCAATAATTTTCCGACGCGAGTTGAGCCGGTGAAGCTGATTTTGCGCACGGTTTTGTTGCTGCAAAATTCGGCGCCGATGGTCTGCGCGTCGCCCGTAATCACGTTAAAAACGCCGTCAGGAATTCCGGCATCGGAGGCTAAAACTGCTAAGGCGAGTGCAGAAAACGGCGTGAGTTCAGAGGGTTTTAGAATTACGGCGCAGCCCGCAGCCATTGCCGCTGCTGCTTTGCGCGTGATCATTGCTGAGGGAAAATTCCACGGCGTGATTGCGGCCGTCACGCCAACCGGTTCGAGTTGAGTGATTATTTTTTGATTTTGCTTAGGCGCTGGAATGGTGTCGCCGTAAGTGCGCTTCGCTTCTTCGGCAAACCATTCCACAAAATTGGCGCCGTAAATAATTTCGCCACGAGCCTCGGCTAGGGGCTTGCCTTGTTCGGTTGTAAGGATCAAAGCCAGGTCATCCTGATTCTCCAAAATCAATTCAAACCACTTACGCAAAATTTTCGCCCGCTCTTTTCCGGCCAATTTTTTCCATTTTTCAAAAGCAGTTTTTGCTGCCGCAATGGCGTTTTTTGTGTCAGACGCATCACAGCTTGGAACCGCGCCAATCAGCGCTCCTGTGGCAGGATTAAAGACTTCGATTTTAGATTTTTTTTCAACCCATTCCCCGTTGATGAAATTTTTTTCGCGGAAGAGATTTTGGTTTTTTAGGTTCATAAATTTTTTTAAATTGGTTTCTCGTCACTAACTCAGACTATTTTATTCTCAAACTCACAAAATTTTTCAATCTTGCACTTCCAGCATTCCGGCTTTCTTGCCTTGCAGACGTAACGTCCGTGCAGAATCATCCAATGATGCGCGTGCGTTTGCCATTTTTTTGGAATGGCTTTGAGCAGTGCAGTTTCAGTTCTTTCCGGCGTGGTTTCATCAACAAATCCAATGCGGTTTCCGACGCGAAAAACGTGAGTATCCACGGCAATTGTTGGATGTCCGAAAGCGCAATTTAAAACGACATTGGCGGTTTTTTGGCCAACGCCAGCAAGTGATTTTAAGCTTTCAAAATCTTGCGGAACTTCAGAATTAAACTTCTCCACCAAATCTTGCGAAAGCTTGATAATATTGGCTGCTTTGCCATTGTAGAGGCCGATCGTATTGATGTATTTCTTCAGATTTTCTTCGCCCAATTTCAACATTTTTTCCGGCGTGTCAGCAATTTTGAAAAGCGCTTTTGTGGCTTTATTGACGCCGACATCCGTGCTTTGTGCCGACAAAACTACGGCAACTA
>CANDYP010000108.1 GCA_947425005.1 Rickettsiales bacterium
AGTCAGGTGGTGATTAGGTTGGCTTATTAGTGAGACTGAATTCAGTCCAAGATTACCATCCAAACTCAGTCTAAAATTTCCTCCAAACTTACTCCAAATTCCTCCTACTTTTTCCTTCTTTTTTAGTTTTCAATTTTTATCATCCCTCCACCTTTTTAAGCCAGAATTACCACGGCTTTCAAGGGTTTCCCGCCTTCTGCAAAACAATCAAAAAACCGTCAAAAAATGTCAGCAAAAAAACAAGCCGTCGTTCCCGCTGTTGAAGAAATAATGGATCACACTGTCAGTGCCGAATATTCTTCCGATTCAATCAAAGTCCTCAAAGGTTTGGACGCCGTGCGCAAACGCCCCGGCATGTACATCGGCGACACTGACGACGGTTCTGGTTTGCACCACATGGTTTACGAAGTGGTCGACAACGCAATTGACGAAGCTTTGGCCGGACATTGCGATGCAGTCGGCGTCACACTCAATGTCGACGGCTCAGTCACGGTGCGCGACAACGGTCGCGGTATCCCGGTCGACATCCACAAAGAAGAAGGCGTATCCGCCGCCGAAGTAATAATGACGCAGCTTCACGCTGGTGGTAAGTTCGACCAAAATTCTTACAAAGTTTCCGGCGGTCTTCACGGTGTTGGCGTGTCCGTCGTGAACGCCCTTTCTGACTGGCTCGAACTCAACATCTGGCGCGACGGCAAAGAGTACAACATGCGCTTCGAGCACGGTGACGCGGTGTCGCCACTCAAAGTAATCGGCGACGCTCACGGTAACAAAGGCACGCAAGTCACCTTCCACCCCTCCGCCCAAACATTTAACAACGTTCTCGAATTCAGCTACGCCACTCTCGAGCAACGCCTACGCGAGCTTTCATTCCTTAACTCCGGCGTCAAAATCATCCTCACCGATTTACGCGAAGAAGAGCCGAAAGAATCAATCCTGTTCTACGAAGGCGGCGTCGAAGCTTACGTAAAATATTTGGACAAAAGCAAAAACCCCGCTCACCAAACTCTCAGCGTAATCGCCTCCGACAAGGCCGCAGGCATCAGCATGGAAGTCTCAATGCAGTGGAATGACAGCTACCACGAAAACATTTTGTGCTTCACCAACAACATTCGTCAGCGCGACGGCGGCACGCATTTGGCGGGCTTGCGTTCTGCGCTCACTCGCACAATCAACAATTACGCGTCCGACAACAAACTTTTCAAAAAAGACAAAATCGTTTTGACCGGTGAAGACGTGCGCGAAGGCTTGACCTGCGTGATCTCAGTCAAAGTGCCAGATCCAAAATTTTCGTCACAAACCAAAGACAAATTGGTGTCTTCGGAAGTGCGAACTTTCGTCGAAGCTGGCGTGAATGACAAACTAGCGCAGTGGTTCGAAGAGCGCCCAAGTGATGCCCGCATCATTGTCGGCAAAGCTGTGGAAGCAGCACAAGCTCGTGAAGCGGCGCGCAAAGCTCGCGAATTAACACGCCGGAAAACCTCGCTCGAAGTTTCCAACTTGCCCGGAAAATTGGCCGACTGCCAAGAAAAAGATCCGGCACTTTCAGAAATTTTCATTGTGGAAGGAAACTCGGCCGGCGGTTCAGCCAAAGGCGGTCGCAACCGTAAATACCAAGCGATCCTACCGATTCGCGGAAAAATTCTAAACGTCGAACGCGCGCGTTTTGACAAAATGTTGTCGTCAGTTGAAATCGGCACGTTGATCACGGCGCTTGGCACCGGCATTGGCGCTGAAGATTTCGACCCCTCCAAAGTGCGCTACCACAAAATAATAATAATGGCCGATGCGGACGTGGATGGTTCGCACATCCGCACTTTGTTGCTCACTTTCTTTTTCCGCCACATGCCGAAGCTAATCGAGCACGGCTTCCTCTACATTGCGCAGCCGCCGCTTTACAAAGTGAAAAAAGGTTCGAGCGAAGTTTATTTGAAAAACGAACAAGCTTGGCAGTCCTACATTGTTGACAATGCCTTGACTGGTGCCGTGTTAAAATCAAACGCGGGAGACAGAACCGGAGCTGATCTACACGATTTCGTCAACAAGTTGGCCAAGTTTAATCACCTAATCCAAAACCTGTCGCGCGTAATGCAGGCCGACGTTGCCGAGAATTTGGCTTTGGCCGGAGCCTTCGACAAAACTTGGATGAAAGACGCGGCGAAATCAAAAGTGCTCGTGACCAAAATCGAAAAGATTTTCAAAAGCAGTGCTGACGAAGAAGTGTCGTGGAAGGCTCAAATCACTGAAGCCGAAGACATTGAAGTAATCAAAGAAACGCGAGGCGTCAAAACTTCTTACCTGGTGAAACATTCTTATTTCAGCATGCCGGAAGTTGCGGCAATCGCGCAAGTGGTTGAACAAATTCTTGGTGAATTCGCCGGCGCCGTAAAATTCGTCCGCGGCGAAGACGAGCGCGTCGCTCACAAACCGGTCGAATTAATGAACCTGATTTTGGAAACCGGCAAAAAAGGCGTCACAATCCAACGTTTCAAAGGTTTGGGTGAAATGAACGCCGAACAACTTTGGGAAACCACTCTAGATCCAGCCAACAGAACCTTGTTGCAAGTGAAGGTCGACCAATACGAAGAAGCCGACGAAACCTTCTCCACCCTAATGGGCAACGTAGTCGAACCGCGCCGCGATTTCATTCAGGAGAATGCGTTGAAAGTGGTTAACCTCGACGTCTAAAAAAATGAAAAAAGACATCCGCTTCGTGCAAAGATTTAACAATTTTTTGAAGGCCTTTAAAGAGCTTGAAGAAGCCGTTGATCTTTCAAAGAAGCGCGATCTTTCTAGGCTAGAAAAACAAGGTTTGATTCAGGCCTTTGAATACAATCACGAACTAGCTTGGAATGTTTTAAAAGATTTTTTACAGGCGGATGGGGCAAAGGAAATCTACGGTTCAAAAAGCGCAACACGTGAAGCGTTTGGGGTTGGTTTGATCGGCAACGGAGAGGTTTGGATGGAAATGATCGAAGACCGCAATCAAACGGTTCACACCTACAATCAAGATCTTTCAGAAAAAATTTTTACCAGAATCGTCAAAAAATATTTTGCCGAATTTCTCTTTTTTAAAAATAGATTTGAAAAACTGAAAGAGGAGGCAGAAGCGTGAAATGGGGCTTGAGCGACGAGAGTATTGCTGCAATTCACTCAGTTTTTAAAAAATACCCCACTGTCGAAAAAGTTGTGCTTTACGGATCTCGTGCCAAAGGAAATTTTCGTGAAGGCTCTGACATTGATCTGACGCTGTTTGGTAACAATTTAAATTCTGACATTTTGGGTAAGATTTGGTTGGATTTTGACGACTCCTATTTGCCCTACAAATTCGACGTCTCAATTTTTGCTACGCTCTCAGACCCTGATTTCATTGATCACATCAAGCGCGTTGGAGTAACTTTTTACGAAAAAAAGTGAAAAATTTTTACGCTGAAGCTCTGCAAAATCTCAAAAAAAAATCCCTCTACCGATCCCTCATTTCCTCTGACGCTGTTGATGCCACCACGATTAGGCGGGGCAAAAAAAATCTCATTTCATTTTGTTCGAACGACTATTTCGGGCTGTCACAAAATTCTTCCGTAAAAAAAGCGGCGATTGCCGCGATCAAGAAATACGGCGTGGGGGCGGGGGCTTCGCGTTACGTTACTGGCAACAATTCGCTTTACGAAAAATTGGAAAAACAAATCGCGCGGATGAAAAAAACTGAGGCGGCGATTGTTTTTGGCTCGGGCTACGCCAGCGCGATTGGCGTGATTCCGGCACTAGTTGCTGAGGGTGATTTGATTGTGGCCGATCGCTTGATTCACTCGAGTTTGATTGACGGAAGTAAGCTCTCCGGCGCACGTCTGCTGCGCTTTTTGCACAATGACGTTGCGAGTGCGCGGAAGATTTTGGCGGAGAATCGCACCAAGTTTAAAAAATGCCTAATCGTCACCGAGACAGTGTTTTCAATGGATGGGGATGTTGGTGAGGTTGGTGAATTGCTGAAATTGGCGGAGGAGTTTGACGCGATTTTGATTTCGGATGCGGCGCACGATTTGTTTTTAAATGTTCACAGTGCTCGAGGCTGGACGGGGTCTTTGCATTTACAACTCGGTACCTTTTCCAAATCCGTAGGTACCCTGGGGGGGTACGTGGCGGGGGACGGAATTCTGATTGATTACCTGCGCAACTTCGCCAAATCGGCAATTTATTCGACAGCCCTTCCACCGGCCATCCTCGCAGCTTCACTCACTTCGCTTAAAATAATTGAGAAAAAAAATCTCGGCGCCAAAGCCCTCCAAAACGCTGAGTATTTCTGCGAATTAATGGGCTTGCCTGACTCGAAATTAAAATTTTGTCAGGCAGGCGGGGATCCCCGCAAGGCGGGGCGTCACTCGTGTGACGTAAAAATAAATTTTCCAAAACCACAATCCGCAATCGTCCCAATCATTCTCGGCGACAACAAAAAAGTTTTGGCAATTGCAAAAAAAGTTGCAGATCAGGGA
>CANDYP010000109.1 GCA_947425005.1 Rickettsiales bacterium
CCCAAGCTCACTCTAATTTCCACCCCAAGCTCACTCTAATTTCCACCCCAAGCTCACTCTAATTTCCACCCCAAGCTCAGTCTAATTTCCACCCCAGTCTCAGTCTTCTTTCTTCTCCTTCTCCACCTTCGCCAACTCAATCAAATCATCCGCCCGCAACAAATCAGCTTTATCCGACTTACTCAATTCCTCCTTCGCCGACTTTGCGTATTTTGTGCATTTTTCTTTTTGAGAAATCCTGCAATTAAACTCGGCCAAGGCCAGTAAAGACCTGCCTTGATCGTCAATCTTAGAATAAGCCGTCGCCAACTGTTTAAACAAAAACGGATTGTCACCTTCGTATTTCTCGGCCTCTTCCAACCGCTTCAGCGCTAGCTTAATTAAATCCGCATCATTTTGCGGCAGCGATAAAATTGACGAGGCGAAGGCGATTTTGGCTTGAGCGGAATCCTGATCGTTAAGCAGTTTGATGGCCTGGTTGTAGGCGACGACAGAATCAACAATTTGTCCGGACTCAAATAAAATTTGCCCCTTCTGCTCAAACAAAAATCCGTCACTCGGATTTTTCTCAAGGATTCCATCCAGCAATTTCAACGATTCCACCCGCTTACCCTGCCTAAAAAAAGCGATCGATTTTTTGTAATTTGACAGCTCGTCATTTCGATTTTTATATTTTCTGAGGGTCTCGTCGGGGTTTTCGATGAAGCCCTCGAGCTTTGCTAACACCCAATCCATCTCGCTTTGCAATTTCTGATTAATTTTTTTGTCAGAAAAATGTTCGCCTTTGGTGCGCTCTTTAATCAAAGAAATCCTTTTTTTGCTGACCGGATGCGACAGCAAATATTCGTCAACCTGGCCTTGATAGCCGACCATTTCGCTTTCAAAAAATTCGAGCAATTTTACCAAGCCGTCGGCCGGATACTGCATCTTGGCCAGATATTCAATGGCGTGGTTGTCGGCCGCTTCTTCCTGACCGCGCGTGTATTTCATGTAGAGCCTTTCGGCGGTGTTGGATCCGCCCATGATTAGAGCGGTTCCGGCGTCGGGCGAGCCGCCCAAAACGGCACCGATTCCAAGTAAATAGCTAAGCAACATGGCGCCCTCAGCTTGCTTCATTCCCTCGGCAGAGCGCGCCAAATGGCCGGCGGCGATGTGTCCGCTTTCATGCGCGATGACGCCGATTAACGTGTCGGGTGTTGAGTATTTGCGCAGCAATCCGGTGTTGATGAAAACGTTCTGACCGCCGGAAACAAAGGCGTTCAAGCTGTTGTCATTAATGATGTAAATTTTGATATTTTGGGGATTGAGATCGGCGGCGATGAAGATGGGACGAGCGAGTTCGCGCAGAAATTTTTCGGTCTGAGCGTCGCGAATTAATGAAGGTCCGGATTGTTCGGCAAAAGAATTTGGCGTCGAAAAAAGCAGGGAGATCAGGCTAAAAATAATGAATATTTTTTTGAGCATCAGGCAAATTTGGTTGTTAAGATGATTGCAAATAACGCGCTTAAACAAATAACATCGCGCGACAAAAAAATCTTTAATTTAATTCTGAGTAAAATGAGTTCTAGCCCAAGAGGCAACAAGGCGGCAGCCCTCACACAGCAAGCAATTTTGTGGATCAGTTTGATGGCGATGTTTGGCCTGTTTGTCACACTGTTCAGCACTGATTTTAAAGTGCCGCAAAAAATAGTTACGCTGCCAGTCGACATCAAAAATAAAATTAATATTTGCCTCCCCGAAGCTTCGAAAGAGATAATTGAAGAATCATTATTTTAATGAAAAAAAATTCGCGTTTATACCCAAACAACCCGTTAGTTGCGAATTTTTTAGACAAGATCAGAGCTGAAGACGGATTATCCCTCAACACCATTCTAGCCTACGGCAAAGACTTAGAGCTGTTTGGCAAGTTCATCGCCCCCAAAAAAATTCCCCTCGAAAAAGTCACGAATGACGACGTTAAAGATTATTTGTACGAGCTGCATGGGCAAGATTTGCGCTCGGCTTCGGTCAGTCGCAAAATTTCTTGTTTGAAAAATTTCTACAAATTTTTGGAAAGTGAAAATCTGATCACGGTGAATCCGACGCTTTATTTGCAAGGTCAGAAGAGGGACGCCAAATTGCCAAAATTTTTAAGCGAAGAAGAGGTTTTTAAACTTCTGGATTTCACTAATCGCGACAAATCCGAGTTCGGAATCAAACTGTCGTGCATGCTGGAGATCCTTTACGCTGCAGGGTTGCGCGTGACCGAGCTGGTTTCGTTGCCGGTTAGCGCCATTCAAGAAATTGACGGTGAAGAGGGTCAAAAAACTTTGCGAAATTATTTAATCGTGAGGGGTAAGGGCAGCAAAGAAAGAATCGCTGCACTCAATCAATCCGCCATCCGCATGCTCATCGAATATCTGGATTTGCGGAAAAAAATGGGACAAGAAAAATCAAAATGGCTTTTTGTTGGCACCGTGCGCGCCAGTAAAAAAGTTGGCGAAATTCGTGAAAGAAATTTTGAAATTGCCGACACTCATTTGACGCGTCAACGTTTTCATCAAATGTTAAAAGAGTTGGCGATGAAGGTTGGCATTGATCCGAGCCGAGTTCATCCTCACGTCATTCGTCATTCTTTTGCGACGCATTTGCTAAATAATGGCGTCGATTTGCGCGTGCTGCAAGAGCTGCTCGGCCATTCCAATATTTCGACAACCGAGATTTACACGCATATTTTGGATTCGAAATTGCGGGAGTTGGTATTTAAACATCATCCGCTGAGCGGAAACAAATAAAGACGGTGCCCCAATAAATTCTTGCGACGCTTTTTGAGATCAATCACTTTGCGCGCCTTACCAAAACTAATTCTTCAATTTATGTCAGAGTCAAAGTTCTCGCCAGCCAGTCACCAAATAGCGCCGACAGTCGAAAAGTCAGAAAATAAATTAAAAGATCGCGCTACTATTTTGGAAGGAATGGCGGGAGGGTTTAACAGCGCAATTGAATCTTTGAACGGCAAGATGGGCGCCACGACTGATGTGGCGACAAAAAAAATGCTCGCACAAGAGATTGCGAGAACTAGCAGTTTAATGACGAGATGTTTGGATTTGGTGGAGTTGGAGAAGCAAAAAAATTCAGGTAAGGCTCTGGAAGCTGGTCTGCAAAGTGGGCCACAAAAAGCTGCGGAGAGAGTAAATGCCAGCGCTGGTTTAGAAATCGAAAGGCAGATCGGTGAAGTTTTAAAGCAGGTTAAAGAAATTATGGATCTTGGCGCTAAACCGGAAGTTTCAATTAAAGTGGGCAAAGATAACAAGGTTACAGCCAGTGTGGAAGCGGTGTCTCTCGATGGGTCAAAAAAATCGTTGGGAGATTTGAGGGCGGAAAAAACACTAGGAGCATCGTCGAAAGAAATCTCTCCTTTGGCGGCCGGGGCTGCGGCGGAAAGGCCGGGCACTAGTCCTAAAAGTGCCTCAGCGCAGGTAGTTGTCGCGCCACAGCAAGTTCAACTTGGCGCGTAATTAGTTAGCGGCGCTAAATCTCTTCCCCAAAAACCCGCTGATAAAATTCACGAATTACCGCTTTCTCGTCATCAATCACTTTGTTGGTGAAGCTAAGATTGAAGGCGGTTTTCACCGATCCGAAGATCTCAATATTTTTCCCCCAAGACAGTAAAGTACGCAGCGAAATTAAAGTGGAGATGTCGCCATTTTTAAAAGCTTCGCGCGACAAATTGGCTAGGCGCACCATCATTTTAGCGGTTGATTGGTGGAGTTTGGAATTGAGGAAGGGAAGCTTTTTGAGCAGAATTGCCAACTCTTGCGCGTCATCCAAATAGTTCAGCGAAGCCACGATATTCCAGCGATCCATCTGGGCTTGATTGATCAAATTTGTGCCGTGGTAAATTCCTAAATCGTCGCCGGCGCCCAAAGTGTTGGACGTCGCGAAGAGGCGGAAATGCTTGTTCGGCGTGATGATTTCATTTTCTTCGAGCAAAGCAAATTTGCCGTCTTCTTCGAGCAAGCGCTGAATTACAAAAGACACGTCGGTCTTGATGGCGTCGTATTCATCAAGCACCAAAGCCAAGCCACCACGTAGCGCGAAGGGAATGATGCCCTCTTTAAATTCGGTAATTTGTTTGTCGTTTTTTAACTTGATGACGTCTTTGCCGACGAGATCAAGGCGGGTAATTTGGGAGTCGAAATTGATGCGCAAGCAAGGCCAGTTCAGGCGTGCGGCGATTTGTTCAATGTGAGTTGATTTGCCGGTGCCGTGCATTCCTTGAATTAAAACGCGGCTGTTGAAGGCGAATCCGGCGAGAATGGCCAGAGTGGTTTTGGGGTCAAAAAGATAATTCTCGTCGATTACGGGGACGTATTCGGATCTTTCTTTGAAGCCCCAGACGTCGAAGTTGCAAGCCACTCCAAAAGTTTTTTTGCAGTCGATTTTTTTAATACTCATGAATTTTTTTATTTGCGAATTTGGGA
>CANDYP010000110.1 GCA_947425005.1 Rickettsiales bacterium
ACACAAATTTTGTCGCCGTTGGCAATTTTGAACGAGAGGTTTTTAATCAGCAGATGATCGGGATTGTAGCCGAATGCCAAGGCTTCCGCCTCGATCATGTTTTCTTTGCTGCCGTACGGATTGTGGCTGAATTCAAAATCCAGCGTTTGCACATGCGCCATTTTTTCTTTGACGTCTTGCTTCTCCAACATTTTGACGCGTGACTGCACACGGCTGGCCTGACTGGCTTTGGAGCCGAAACGATCAATCCATTCTTGGGTTTTTTGTCTTTGTTTGTCTTCGTTAACGCGAGTTTTTTCGTAGATGTCTTCTTCGAGCGCAATTTTTTCGCGCACGCCTTTGGTGTTTCCTGGAACTTTTTTGAAGCCTTTGCGGTGAATGACTAAAGTGTGCGTGATCACGTCATCCATGAATCCGCGGTCATGCGTGATGAGGATTACTTCGCCTTCCCAATCTTTCAAAAATTCTTTGAGCCAGCGAATGGAATGGATGTCGAGATAGTTGGTCGGCTCGTCGAGCAAAAGCATTTGCGGCTCAACCAAAAGCAATTTTGCCAAATTTAATTTGACCTGAAAACCGCCGGAGAATTTTTTGGGATCTTTGTAGAGATCGTCGTACGTAAAGCCCAGACCGTACAAAATATTTTCGCCTTTCCAACCCTCATGTTCACGATCCGCTGGCAAGACTGAACAAATTTCGTCCAAGACTGTGTCGTGAGTGAAGTGAATGTGCTGTTCCAAATGCCCGATGCGGTAGCCGCGCGGGATTTCAACCGCGCCGGAATCTGGCTCGAGTTGCTTTAAAATTAATTTGAGGAATGTCGATTTGCCACTACCGTTGCGCCCAATCAGGCCAACCTTTTCGCCGTAATTAATGATGAAATTGCCTTCGGTGAAAACATCGTGGCCGGAAAATGAAATTGAAAGATCTTTGACTCTGAGCACTGTTTGAATTGGTTAAGGATTGGAAATAAAATCGTGTAAGAATGAGCGTGGAGCGGCTTTTCACCGCCTAATTCACCGCCTAATTAACCTGGGCGATGGCGGATAAAATCCAACGGCCATTTTCGCCGCCGAAACGGGCGAAGGTCCAGGCCTCTGACGTCATTACCAGATTTCTGTTGCCGCCTTCGGTGATGTAGTCGGCGTCTTGCGGGGTTTTGTTGAGGTTGACCATGTAGTCGAAGCTAGACCATTCAATGATCGCGGTCGCATATTCCATTTCGCCTTCGCGCCAGGATTCAGCCAAATCAACCACCGTGACGTCAACATCTTCAACTTTATTGGCGATGCCTTGGCTGACATTTTGGCTCAAAGAATCAGAAAAATATTTGAACATTTCCGGCGTGGCCAATCTCTTTAATTGGTCAGTGTCTTGATTGGACCAGGCTTTTTGCACTTCGACTAAAATTATTGAAAAAGTGTTTTTGTCGGCGTCAGTCAAAGTGATGTTGGTGGTTGGCTCTTGGAAATTATTGGCTTGGAATTGTGAATTGTTAAAACCGCCTTGGGGCGCGAAACAACTGCCTTGAGACATGGCGCCAAATGATGTAGCGCCGCGCGGTCTGGTGAAATATCGAACCAACATCATCACAGCGAAAGCGCCGGCAATCATCACGAGGAGATTGATTAAGAACCCGCTGCCGCCAGCACCAGCGCCGTATCCGCCGCCGAAACCGCCGCCGCCGAAAATCATGTGACCCAACCAAGACCCGGCCAGAGCGGCGCCGAAGGTGGACAACATTGGGTTACGTTGAAAAAAAGATGAGGCTTGGTTTGGTTGTTGCGGTTGAGCATTTTGTCCGTTAGCTGCCGCGCCTTTGTTGCCGGGGTTTGAAGCTGGTGTGTTTGATCTTTGCATCGGCGCGTAATTTTTACCGCCAGCGCTGCCGCCTTCGTAGGTGCGGCTTCCGCGCGATCCTTGGTTAGAATAAGATGTCGAAGAACGGCCACCGCCAAAAGATGATCTGCCGCCAGCCCTTGCCAAAGCTGATTCACAAACAGAAGAAAAAATTAGAGAAAAGACAATCGCGAAGAGGGAAATTTTACGAAACATTGGAGTAGTTAAATTTTTTAGAGTTATAAAATCCGAGGCGTTGCGCCCTAGAAAGCACAGTTGCCAGCATAATCTCGCAAGCATATTTAATGCCGTTAACACGACAAATTTCATCGCCGTAATAAGTGGGAACCGCGATCTCGCTGATGCGCATTTTATTGTCGATCAGCTGGATCAGGATGTCAGTATCAAAAGCAAAGCCGTCATTATTGTGTTGGAAAGGGATGCGGGACAAAGCCTTCGCCGCGTAAGCGCGATAGCCCGTGTGATATTCCGCCAGCTTCGCCCCCAAAAGCAAATTCTGTGCTTTAGTTAAAATAATATTGCCGACAAATTTGTAGAGCGGCATGCCGCCTTGCAGCGCCGATTTTCTGTTCAGCATGCGCGAGCCCAAGACTACATCACAATCGCCCGCCATGATCGGCCCAACAATCTGCGGAATTAATTTCGGCGAATATTGCCCATCGCCGTGAATCAGCACCACCACATCAAAGCCCTTCTTAACGGCATATTCGTAGCCAAATTTTTGGTTACCGCCGTAGCCCAAATTTTTTTGCTGCGTCACAAGTTTAATTTTTTTGCCGGGATTTTCTTGGATGAATTTTTGCACGATTGCCGAAGTGTCGTCTTGCGACGCATCATCGCTCACCAAAATTTCGTACAACCCAAACTCTGCGCAAGGTATCGCCTCAAGCACCGGCACGATATGCTTGCCGGCTTTGTAGGCCACCACATAAATTAATAATTTTTTGTCGCTCATCATTTCAAATGGATTTCTTTTTCAAATTTTCGCGCATCAATAAAATCTTTGCTGAGAATTTCGTCTCGAACAAATTTTGGAGTGAAACTCAAAACCACAATTTCACGACCACAACAAAAGGACGGATCTTTAAAATAAAATTTGTCTAGAACTTGATTGGAGCGATTGATCGCCCAGCCAATGTCGTAGCCCTCTTGCCAGATTTTGAATCGCGTTTTGTCTTCAGAATTCATGAAGGGATCTTGCGACTGGGCAATGAGCTGCGGGTGAGATCTTCGGGTTAGGTGGTCGATATTAAAACCGATGTCGAAAAAAGTGAAAGACCTAACTTGGTCCATCTTGCCCTCGGATTTTAGCTGCACGAACAGATCTTGGAAAAATAATTTGTGCTCCTGCAGATTTTGGGTGATTGAACGCTCACGCGCCGGAAAGGCTGTGAAATAAATAGTTTGCTGACCATTTTCAAATTTTCCGAGATTTTTTGTCAGGATTGTTATTCGCCCCGCAGCGCCGCTTTCTAGTCGGTAACGCCAAACATTTCGAACTAATGTGACGAAAACATTGTGAGGGTTGTCTTTTTTTTGAAGCTGCTCATCCAACATTTTTACGTCAGATTTTTTAATGCTAAACTCGGCGCAGTTAGGGTTGATATCTCTAAAAGAATTGCGCTGAAGCGCGTAGCTGGTAGCGGCAATAACCAAGATTAAAACCGCGGATATTTTGAGAAAAACCAGCGTCTTTTTTTGCTCATTTATCCACGAGCTCTGACAAAATCTGCCTACGAAATTGACGCAAGTTTGAGTGAAATAGGCGTAAAGAATCGCCAGGCCGCAGATCAAAAATAAATTGTTCCGCGCTACTCCGGAGAAGGGATAAATCCTAAAATAATCAGTAAATATTATTACGATTATCGGGGTGAGAGTTAGATGTAATAACATCCATTTTTTGGCCCGGACCAGCAGGATCGGAGTCAAAATAAAAGCTAGGGCAGCGATCAGAGAAATGGCGCTGGCAACAGGATCGGCCGCTGCATCGCCCGTCAAAAACAATAAAAATAATACAAAATATCTCAGAGAATATTCCAGCCAATCTCTGCAAGTAAAATATACCGGAATGCCAGCAAAACCAAAATGCACTTTCAAAATGTACGCGTAGGCAACCAGCAGAAAGCCTAGAGCGGCATGAATTAGCGCGATAATGACAAAGTCTCGTTTATTTTTTTCTTTGAAGGTTTGGAAGATTAAAACCAACCCAAATGCAAATATCGCAAAGCAGGCGGAGTGGTTGAGCTCAATTGCGGCAAGGGCGCAGAGCGAGTAAAAAATCAGAGACTTCTTTTTGGCTGGGGCGTCAGCGGCAAAGAGATATTTGTGCAGAAAAATCGCCGCCCAAGTCAGAGCCAACATCATCAAAGAATAAGCGCGAATCGTAGTGCTAATTGAGACCGGAATTGCACCGAAGGCGAAGAGTAAAGCCAGACAATATCCACCGGCTCTTCCGACGTAGAGTCTTCCA
>CANDYP010000111.1 GCA_947425005.1 Rickettsiales bacterium
GAATATTCTTAATTATTTTTCCGACTCAATTGAGGGAGGGGCAGAAAGTATTAATGCTGCCCTCGCAAAAACTAGTCAAAAACAAAAGGAGATTTACGGATTTAATTCTGGAGAGGGTGGGATTTTGAAGGAAGTAAAATTTGAGAGTGAAGCCTCTGCAGGCGCCGCTTCCTCAAGCTTAATTCCCCCAAACTCAGTCAAAGCAATAATGGCTATGAAACTTGCGGAGCAGCTGAGGTCCAAGGGCGGCGAGTGCAAGAGGTGAAGTAAGGCGGTGGAGGTAGCGAGTGTTCTGAGCTCCTGACGAGAAACCCCCCTACCCCCCTTATCAGGGGGGCTTAAACCGAACTCGATCAAAGCCCCCCTGACAAGGGGGGTAGGGGGGTTTCTCGTCAGGAGTTCAGACTAAAACCCCAACACGAATTCCAATCTCAAAACTAGGAAACGTCGCAAACTAAAATGGCGGGAGACTCGAAAGTCTTCCGCCATTTTATTTCCAGTGCTGCGAGGCCGAACTATTGCCCCATCTCAACTCCGGTGATTTTTTTCATTTCTTGGCGGTGGCGCTCTCTTTCTTGTTTCACGGCTTCTCTTTTTTCCGGAGACAGGTTTTTCATTATTTCGTGACGTTGATCCATTCTGGCTTTTTCTTCAGGAGAAGCGTTGTTGTAGCGCTCGTCTCTTTCTCCTTTCCTCTCTTCGCGTTGCTCTTTTTTCTCTTCGCGACCTTGCGTCATTTTTTGCTTTTCTTCGGGAGAGGCATTTTGAAATTTCTCACGATTTTCTTTCATTTTTTCTCTTTGTTCCGGAGAGGCGTTTTGCCACTTCTCGCGTCTCTCAGCCATTTTATTTTTTTCTTCCGGAGAAGCATTGGTTGCGATTTCTTTTCTAGCGTCTGCGTATTTGTCGTCTGCGCCAGTCGTTTTTTGTCTAATTGCGTATTTGTCGTCCGCATCAGTTCTTCTTTGTGCGGAGCGCTGATCTCTTCTGAAATCCCGGACAGCATTGTCGCGTTTTGGTCCGCCTTTAATTTCGGGTTGTACTTTTTGAGTAGTAGCGGCGGCGGTTGCGGGAGCGGCGTCTTGAGCATTTGCTGACAAAGAACACAGCGCTGCAACGGCAAAAGTAGTGAGAAATTTTTTCATAAATTTGGGGATTGGGTTGGATCGGAAGTGACCGCGAAAATGGGTCGGGTCAGAAGTAAAATGGCGAAATTTTTAAGCAATTTTTAATTACTCGCCTGTCTCAAATTTTGGCTCAAATTTTTTGGCAAATTCTTCAAATTTCCCCGCTTCAATCGCCCCGCGAATGTCGCGCATTAAATCCTGGTAGTAAAAAATATTGTGTTCTGAGAGTAGCATTGCGGCAAGTATTTCTCCGGCTTTGTCTAAGTGGTGCAAGTAGGCGCGGCTGTGGTTTTGACAGGCGTAGCAGGCGCATTTTTCGTCGAGCGGAGCGGCGTCGTCGCGGTGTTTGGCGTTGCGAATGTTGAGCGTGCCGTTGCGTGTGAAGGCTTGGCCGGTGCGGCCCGAGCGCGTTGGAAGCACGCAGTCAAACATGTCGATCCCGCGGGCGACGGCGCCAACAATGTCGGAAGGTTTGCCGACTCCCATTAAGTAGCGCGGCTTGTCTTGGGGCAGTAAATCGGGGGCGTAATCGAGCACGGCAAACATTTCTTTCTGTCCTTCGCCTACAGCCAGGCCGCCCAGCGCGTAGCCGTCAAATCCGATTTCAATTAATTTTTGGGCGGAAATTTCGCGCAGGTCGCGAAAGGTCGAGCCTTGGACAATGCCGAAAATGCCGTAGCCGTCACGTTTTTGGAAAGCGTTTCTGGAGCGCGCAGCCCAAAGCAAAGAGCGTTCCATTGCGCCCTGGGCTTGCTCGTACGTAGCGGGGAATTGCACGCATTCGTCGAAAATCATTGTAATGTCGCTGCCGAGTTGGTGCTGAATTTCAATGGAGCGCTCGGGGCTGACGAAATGTTTGGCGCCGTCAATGTGCGAAGAAAATTCGACACCCGCGTCGGAAATTTTTCGAATTTTGGAAAGCGACATTACTTGGAAGCCGCCGGAATCGGTGAGGATCGGCCTGTCCCAATTCATGAATTTGTGGAGGCCGCCGAGCTGTTCGATTAGCTCAGAGGTGGGGCGCAACATCAGGTGGTAAGTGTTGCCCAAAATAATTTCGGCGCCGGATTTTTTAATGTCGGAAAATTTAATCGCCTTCACTGTCGCCGCTGTGCCAACCGGCATGAAGGCTGGTGTCTGGATGGTGCCGTGCGCGGTTTTGAGCTCTCCACGCCTTGCTTTATTTTCGGTGTTTTTTAGCGTGAAGGAGAGTGGCTGAGTCATTTTATTTTTAAAAAGTACGGAGAAATTAATGAGAAATTTGAGCAGCTTCGCGCCGTTTTTGGTGCTGATTTTTTTGGTCGGCGTGATTGGCGTTTCTACTTACAAAATCAGTAAAAAACAAGAAATCGAAACAAAAAATTTGACGGAAAATTTTGACGAAAGATTCGTGTCGGAAAAAATTTCGCTGCCGGAATTTTCGCTGCCGGACTTGCTTAACGAGGGCGGAAATTTTTCAAAAAAAGATCTGCGCGGCAAATATTCTTTGATTAATTTATTCGCCTCGTGGTGTACCACTTGCCACGCTGAGCACGAAATTTTAATGCGTTTAAAAGGCGAGGGGATTGTGGATATTTACGGCGTCGCTTGGCGCGACATTAATCAAAATACCAAAAAATATTTGGCGGAAAACGGCAATCCTTTTCAAAAAGTTGCGGCGGACAATCAAGCTTTGTTTACGAAATTTATTGGGATTAAAGCGGTGCCGGAGACTTTGTTGGTGAACGGGGAAGGCGAGGTGGTTCTGCGCTACAAAGGGAATTTGGAAGAGCACGCAGTTGCGGAGATTCGGAGGTTTTTGGAGAGTAGGTGAGGGGCAGGTGGTGGGGCGCAGCCTCCTTTGCAAAAGGAGGTGGCGTGAAGCGTGACGGAGGAAAAGTTCGGTATCTTCAGGTTGTTTGGGTATAAACGATATCGTGAAACTTTCTGTAATCGACGTTGGCGTTTCCTTGTTTGTCCCAAGCGATAATGTCAACAAAGTCTCCGCCGAATTTAATTTCGCTGGCGATGTAGGAATGGTGAGTATGTACGGTTTGTGAAAGTGTTTCGTCGAACCCAATTACCGACACGATTATTTCAATATTTTTTCGCTCCAAATCACTTTCTGTTGTCCCGAAAAATGGACTATCTGCAAGGATTTGATGTCTCAAGGTCCAGCTTGGCATCAATAGTGGCACGTTATTTCGCATGAGACTGAGGTCGCAAAAAACCCTTCTTATTGTCCCGTCTTCTGAGGGCTCATCGCAGATTAAAACTGCTTTAATTACTGGGTCGGCAATTTGGCTGGCTCGCAAATTTCCTAAGCGAAAAATAAAACATTTAACGCCTTTGTAAGAAGAAATCAGTGCAAAATTTCCAAACAAAATTCGAGCATTTGGTCGCGAGATTTTGGAAAAAATTACGCCGGTGGCAACGGCTAGTCCAGCAAGACCAGTCAAGGCTTCAATTGCCACCAGAATATTGCTAAAAACCGTGGTAGGAAACATTTTTCCGTAACCGATTGTTGCCAAGGTTTGTACGCTGAAAAAGAAAGCATCCAAAAATGAATTCGGTCGAGCATTTTCCACTCCGCCGTCAATCAAATAAAGTACGGCAAAAGCTGCATTGACCAAAATGTAGAGTAAAATAATGACGAAAATAAGTCGTGACCACGAAGATCTTAAGGTGTTGACGTAAATGTCATTGCGCGAAATTCTCTTAATCCCACTGCGCCTAACTAAGGTCAGCTTACCATCGCGGTTAAGCAAACGAGAATTACGAGAAACTTTCTGGTGGTTTTCACTTTGTTTTAGCGTAGTCATTTCAGTTGAGTAAAAATTAGTCCTGAACCAAAACTTTTACACCGTTTTAGTTCTTAAATCGCAAGGGTTTGCCGAGATTTGATTATTCCCTAACCGGACAGTGGGGCTTCTTTAGTAAGTGCGCGGCCTAACTGATCCGTTTTTTGCCGAAGAAAAACTTGCAACTAACGCAGATCTGTTTTGTTTGGACAGCGAGTTCCAAAAAACTAGTTCCGCGCTCTACAAAATTCTTCTGAAGAACCTTTGATACCTTGTCCTTTAAGCCAATCTTAAATTATTAATTTTATGAAAGTTAAAATTCTAAATGCGCAACTAGTCAATGGACAGATACCGTCAGAGCTATTAACCGCGGG
>CANDYP010000112.1 GCA_947425005.1 Rickettsiales bacterium
GGCAGACGCTGAGCTCGTGACGATAAACCCCCCGACCCCCCTTAGCAGGGGAGCTCTTTGATTGAGTTCGGATTAAGCCCCCCTGATAAGGGGTGTAGGGGGGTTTATCGTCACGCGCTCAGACCAAACTAAGTCAGAACTACTCAGCCTTCACCGCAATATCCCTTCTCACAAATCCTTCCTTCCAATCAATCAAATCAACAGCTTCGTAGGCTTTGCTGCGGGCGGATTTGAAGGTTGTTGCTTCGGCGATGATATTTAAAACTCGGCCGCCATTGGCGACAATTTTTTCGCCGGCGAATTTAGTTCCGGCGTGGAGAATTTTTACGTCGGAGATTTTTTTAGCTTCGTCTAAATTTTTAATTTCAGTGCCTTTTTGATAGGCTTCGGGATAGCCATTGGCGCACATTACGACGCAGACTAATTTTTTTTCCTCATCAAATTCGACTTTGATTTTGTCGAGATTTCCGTCGATCGCAGCTTCGATTAAATCGATGAAATCGGATTTAATTCTAGGTAGAATAACTTGAGTTTCTGGGTCGCCAAATCGGGCGTTAAATTCTAAAAGCTTCGGACCATTTTTGCCGATCATCAAGCCAGCAAATAAAATTCCGACAAAGGGACAGCCTTCATTTTCAAGGCCGCGCAGGGTCGGCTTGATTGTGCTTTCGATAATTTCCTCTTCCATTTTTTTGCTGACGAAAGGTGAGGGCGCGTAAGTGCCCATGCCGCCGGTGTTCGGACCTACGTCATTTTCGCCGACTTTTTTGTGGTCGTGAGCGAAGCCCAGTGGCACGAAATTTTTACCGTCGCAAATCACGAAATAGCTGGCTTCAAAGCCATCCAAAAATTCTTCGATTATTATTTTTTTGCCGGCCTCGCCGAATTTTCCGGAGAAGATTTCTTCGACCGCATCCGCAGCTTCTGCCAAATCTTGCGCAATGATTACGCCCTTGCCAGCAGCCAGTCCGTCGGCTTTGATCACGCAAGGAAATCCTAATTTTTCGGCGAATTTTATTGCAGGATCTTTTTCAAAAAACACTTCGTAAGCCGCGGTGGGCACGGCGTTGTCGATTGCGATTTTCTTCATAAAAATTTTGGAGCCTTCAAGTTGCGCGGCTTTTTTGCTTGGTCCGAAAGCGCGAATTCCTGCTTTTTGTAAATCATCAACTAGCCCGGCAACCAAAGGCTGCTCTGGTCCGACAAAAACAAAATCAACTTTATTTTCGCGACAGAAATCAATAATTTTTTGGTGTTCGTCAATATTAATTCCGCTGACAATCTCTGCGATCTCGCTGATTCCGGCATTGCCCGGCAAGCAGAAAATTTTTTCTAGTTGAGGAGATTTTTTAAATTGTTCGCAGACAGCGTGTTCTCTGCCACCGGATCCGATTACTAAAATTTTTTTCATTGATTTGCTGAGAGATCTATTAATTGCCCAAATTGGCTGTTGAATTTTGTTGTGCGAAAAAATCTAATTTGCCTGCCCCTATCCATCAATCCAAATCTTCAAAAAAAATGAGCCTAAAAGAACACACCGTTAAGTCTTACGATAAAGACTTGCAATCAATTGCCGGAACGCTTGATGAGATGATGGATTTGGTGCTGATGTCAGTGGATATGGTGGCAGAAATGATCAAACATAATCACGAAAATTACTTAGAAAAAATCACAACTCACGATTACAAAATTAACACTTTGGATTTTTTAATTGAGAGAAAAATCACCACCATGTTGGCATTGCGCCAGCCGATGGCTGTTGATTTGCGCTACATTGTGTCGGCGTTAAAAGTTTCTTCGAATTTGGAAAGAGTTGGCGATCAGGCCAAAAGCATCATCAAAAAAATGGATCGCATCGGCGTCAGAGCCTTTGACGATCACGTTAGAAAGTCGCTGCTTGAAATGGTCGAGCTCTCAAAAATTATGGTGCGGGATTCGATCATCGCTTTTAACGATCAAGACGCAGTGAGGGCTGATGCCGTGTTGAAACAAGATGACGAGATTGATGCGATTTACAGTGGACTCTTCGTAATTCTAGAAGGCGAAAGTTTCACCAAAGAACAGGCCGAAAAAATTATTAATATTTTATTCATCGCAAAAAGTTTTGAACGTTTGGCAGATCATTCCACCAACATAGCTGAGATCACAAAATACGTACTAACCGGAGAGACCAAGTAAATGCAAACACGCGAAGAAAAACGCGAATCAGGACAGATCGCAAAAAAAGACAACAAAGATTTGATGGGTTTTGCGCAGAATTTTCCGAAAGAGAAAATGGAGCGCAAGCCAGACTGGATCAGGGTTAAAGCGCCCCAGTCAAAAGGTTACTACGAGACCAAAGAACTCCTAAACGAAAAAAAATTAATCACAGTTTGCGAAGAGGCAGCCTGTCCAAATATCGGCGAATGCTGGGCGCAAAAGCATGCGACAGTAATGATTTTGGGATCGGTTTGTACGCGGGCCTGCTCTTTCTGCAATATTGAAACCGGTAAGCCCGACGCGGTGAATCCACACGAGCCAGAAAATGTTGGTGACGTAGCAAAAGTCTCCGGATTAAAACATATCGTAATCACTTCCGTTGACCGCGATGACCTTGCTGACGGCGGCGCCGATCAGTTTGTAAAATGTATTGAAAATGTGCGCCGCAAATCGCCGCAGACTACAATCGAAATTTTAACGCCGGATTTTTTGCGTAAAGATGGCGCGCTGGAAAAAGTTGTGGCCTCAAAACCCGACGTCTTCAATCACAATATTGAAACCGTTCCGGGCCTTTACGGCACGATCCGCCCGGGTGCGAGATATTTTCATTCGTTGAATCTTTTGAAACGCGTTAAAGAAATTGATCCGTCAATGTTTACGAAGTCGGGTTTGATGGTTGGCCTCGGCGAAACCAAAGAGCAGGTGCTGCAAGTAATGGATGACATGCGCTGCGCTGACATTGATTTTTTGACGATCGGCCAATATCTGCGTCCGACCATGCGCCACGCGCCGGTTGACCGTTACGTTCATCCTGACGAGTTCGAGTTCTACAAAAAAATGGCCTACAACAAGGGCTTTTTAATGGTGTCTTCGAGTCCTTTGACTCGTTCGTCGTACCATGCCGGCGATGACTTCGCCAAGATGCGGGATGAGAGAAATAGAAGGCTTACATCTGTTAAATAAATAATCGTAACCGTCGGTTGAGCGGAGTCGAAACCACTGGAAGGTTCTTGCCGCGCAGGTTTCAACAACTGCAGCAGGAACCTTCCGGTGGTTTCGACTCCGCTCAACCGACGGTTATTAAATCATTAAAATCATGAAACCATCCAACGAATTTTTAAAAGAACCTCTCGCGATCTTTGCTGGGCGGGGGTCTTTGCCGATGATGTTGATTGAGGATTGTCAAAAAAAAGGTCGAAAATTTTCGGTGTTTTTGTTGGAAGGTGAAAAATATGAAATCGATTATTCGGCCTTCAACCCAGTAAAATTAGGCTACGGCGAGATCGAAAAATTTCTCACCGCAATGCGCGCGGCAGGAATTAAAAATTTAGTTTTTATTGGCGGTGTCACCAAACCAAATTTTTCGTCACTGAAAGTAGACAAGAAGGGCGCGGTTTTGTTGGCTAAAATTTTGGCAAATAAAATTCTGGGCGACGACGCAGTTTTGCGCAGCGTGATTAATTTTTTTGAAAAAGAAGGTCTAAAAATTTTACGCATTGATCAATTTCTTGATTGCGTGGTGTCAATAAAATCAACGCTTACCACGATTTTACCAACAAAAGAAAATCTGGCGGATATTGAGCTTGGGCGTCAGGCGATTAAGAGTTTTTCGAATTTTGATGTGGGGCAATCTTTAGTGATTGCGCAAAAGCAAATCATTGCGGTTGAGGCGCTGGAAGGCACGGATGAGATGATTAAGAGGTGTAAGAATCTGCAAGTAGATTACACGCAGAAAGCAGTTTTGCTGAAGATGAAAAAAAACAAACAAAGCATGAAGGCCGACATGCCTGTGATCGGCGTTGCAACGATTAAGAATTGTTTTGAGTCGGGGATTTGCGGAATCGCGATTCAGGCCAATTCGACGTTGGTTTTGCAAAAGGATGAAGTGATTAAAAAGGCTGATGAGTTGGGATTATTTTTAACGGTGATTTAGATTGAGTTCGGGATGAGAAACCCCCCTACCCCCCTTGTCAGGGGGGCTTTGATCGAGCTCGGGTTAAGCCCCCCTGACAA
>CANDYP010000113.1 GCA_947425005.1 Rickettsiales bacterium
AAACCCCGTCCAGCGGCAGCTCCTACAACGCAATCACTAATGACACTCTGGACAAAACACGAACTCTTGGAAGCCTTATCTGGCGAGGTTTTGGAGCATCGTCTTGCTGACGATTTAGCAATCACCGAAGTCGTAATCGACAGTCGCGCCACTCCTGAAAGCGGATTATTTTTAGCCCTAAAAGGCGAAATAAATGACGCGCACCAATTCTTGGAACAGGCCGTCAGCAATGGTTGCAAAGCCTTGCTCGTTCAAGACAAATCAGCTTTAGAAAAAGTTACAAATTCTGATTTTATTTTAGTGCAAGACAGCTTCCAAGCGCTCTACAAACTGGCCGAATTTTCACGCAAACGTAGCACCGCAAAAATCATCGCAATCACCGGCTCTGTAGGCAAAACCGGCACCAAAGAAATGTTAAAATTAGCCTTTTCCGCTTACGGAAAAACTTTCGCCACTGTTGGAAATCTCAACAATCACTTCGGCGTTCCGCTTTGTTTGGCCAACTTTTCTTCCGATTGTTCTTACGGAATTTTCGAAATGGGAATGAATCACCTCAACGAAATCGAACCGCTTTCGCGCCTTGTCCGGCCTCACTTGGCAATCATTACCAATGTCGGTCCGGTGCACATTGAATTTTTTAAAAATGAAGAAGAAATCGCTTTGGCAAAATCTGAAATCTTTGCCGGCCTTGAACCAGAAGGAGTTGCACTCATTAATCACGACAACAAACATTTTAATTTCTTAAAAAAACGCGCCGAAATTTTGCAGAAAAAAATTCTGACTTTCGGCAAAACTTCCGAAAGCGACTACTGCCTCAAATACTCTAAAATCAACGGCGTCAACAGTTCCAACGTCTTCATCACCGAGCCCATTAACAAATGTGACGTTGTGAGTTTTGAAATTTCCACCTCCAACAAATCAACAATTTTTAACTCACTAATCATAGCCACAGCCTTAGATCTCTTAACTGACGACGCCTCAAAAGGCCTGTCCCAATTGACCAAACTCGAAAACATGCGAGGCCGTGGCAAAGCTTTTGAAATCAATGTGAATGAAAAAAAAATCACAATCATTGACGACAGCTACAATGCCAGCGTGCTTTCAATTAATGCCGGCCTTGAATACGCCGTGGAATTAAAATCTGCTCTGGGCAAAAAACGCGTGATTGTAGCGCTTGGAGACATGCTGGAACTGGGCGAGAAATCTGTTGAATTACACGAAGAGGTGACAAATTATCTCGCTTCACTTCGCGTCGAATTTGCAATTTTAGTCGGAACCAAAATGACTGAAGCCGCAAAAAAATTACCCAAAAATTCTTACCAAACTTTTCCTAACTCTGTAGCCGCAAGCCTTACAATTCAAGACTTGCTGCGCGATGGCGACATCCTTTACGTTAAAGGTTCGCGCGGCACAAAAATGGAAAAAATAATTGAAAATTTAACCAAAGAAAAAAGTGCTCACTAGCCTGATCTTGTTGCAGAACCTGTGGTTTAAATCCCTCGTCTGCCTTACCTCGTCTTATTTGATCGGATTCTTCAGCATCAAAAAATACATTAAATTCGCTCACCAAAATCCCCAATTTTTTCAGCCCATTCGCGATTGCGGACCGGCTTCGCATTTAGTCACCAAACAGAAAACTCCCACAATGGGCGGCATTTTTATTGTGCTGGCCACCCTCACAACCACGCTGCTTTTCATTGATATTAGCAACCGCTACATTTTGGTTGTCAGTGTAGTTTTATTAACTTTCGCCGCCATTGGTCTCACCGACGATTTGATGAAAGTGCTCTACCGAAATTCCAAAGGTTTTCGCGGCAGCATTAAACTAATCATTCAGTTCACCATTATTGGAATCGCGTTTTTGTGGCTGGGCAGCGTTGACGAAATGCATTTAAAAAGTCGCGTCTTCCTGCCTTTTGGCGCAGGACATTACGTCGCTCTCGGCATTGTGCTCTACGTACTTTTCGTCAATGTCGTAATCGTTGGCACCTCCAACGCGGTGAATTTAACCGACGGTCTTGACGGCTTGGTGTCCGTGCCCGCAATCATTAATCTCTGCTGTTTGATTTTGCTAATTTACGCCTCCTCCAGCCCCGAGCTCGCAACGAATTTTCGCGTGCCGCACGTTAAATTTTCCGGCGAATTAATTTTCTTCTGCCTCGCTTTGATTGGGGCAATTTTAGCTTTTTTGACTTTCAATTTAAAGCCGGCAAAAATTTTCATGGGCGACGTGGGAAGTCTGGCGATCGGCTCTGCTCTTGGCCTCATCGCCATCATCATTAAGCAAGAATTTATCTTTTTTGTGATTTCAATTTTGTTTGTTGCCGAAGCTTGCTCAGTAATTTTGCAAGTCAGCTCTTACAAACTTCGCAAAAAAAGAATTTTTTTAATGGCGCCGCTGCACCACCATTTTGAAAAGCTGGGCTGGGGTGAACAAAAAGTTGTAAAAAGTTTTTGGGCCGCCTCTGCTTTGTTTGCCGCACTTGGAATGACAATATTTTTACTCTAATAAATGACAAAAAAACCACGAGTTTACCTTTATGATTCCACCCTCCGCGACGGCGCGCAGACTAGCACCGTAAATTTCAGCGTGCAGGACAAAATTGAAATCGCCAAAACTTTAGACTCGCTCGGAATTGATTACATTGAAGGCGGCTGGCCCGGCGCCAACCCCACGGATGACGAATTTTTTGCCAACTTACCCAAACTAAAAAAATCCCAATTTACCGCTTTCGGAATGACTTGCCGTAATGGCGCTTCCGCTGCTAATGACGCGGGTTTGAACGCCTTGATTAACGCTAACGTCAAATCAGTTTGCATTGTCGGCAAAACTTGGGATTTCCATTTGGAGCACGCGCTGCACATCTCGGAAGACGAAAATCTGAAAATGATTTCGGACTCAATCAAACAAATCGTGAAGAAAAAAAAGGAAGCAATGTTTGACGCCGAACATTTTTTCGACGGCTACAAAGCCAATCCGAAATTCGCTTTGCGCGCCGTGAAAGCCGCATTTGACGCAGGCGCACGCTGGGTCGTTCTGTGCGACACGAACGGCGGAACTTTGCCGAGCGAAATCGGAAAAATCGTCAAAGAAGTAACCAAACACATTCCCGGCGAAAATCTCGGCATTCACTGCCACAACGACACCGGCAACGCCGTCGCCAATTCTTTGGCCGCCGTTGAAGCCGGCGCCCGCCAAATTCAAGGAACGCTCAACGGCTTGGGCGAGCGCTGCGGCAACGCCAATCTAATCAGCATCATTCCCACCTTGTGCTTAAAAATGGGGTTCGACGTCGGCATTGCCGAAAAAGAATTAAAAAATTTGGTGCACGCCTCCAATTTTCTCGACGATTTACTCAACAAAGAGCGCGACAAATTTGCGCCTTACGTGGGCAAATACGCCTTCGCCCACAAAGGCGGGCTGCACGTTTCGGCCGTCGCTAAAAATCCGACTTCTTACGAACATGTTGAGCCGGAAAAAGTCGGCAATCAGCGCCAAATAATGATTTCGGATCAGGCCGGCCGCTCCAATATTATTTCACGTTTGAAAGAAATTGGCATTGAACTGCGCGACGACATTAAGACCAGCCAAGTGGCGGATTTGGTGAACCAAGTGAAAGAGCTCGAAGCCAAAGGATACGCCTACGACGCCGCTGACGCCAGCTTCGAAATCCTCGCCAAAAAATCTCTTTCCACTGTGCCGAATTTTTTTGAATTAGTCGGCTTCAGGGTTTTGGACGAACGCAAGTTTGACGCCAAGGGCCGCGTTGTCACCGTCGCCGAAGCCACAATCAAAATTAAAATTGGCAACAAAGTTGTACTGTCCGTGGCGGAAGGAAACGGCCCGGTGAACGCACTCGACAAAGCGTTACGCAAAGCGCTCTCCCGCAAATATCCGAGTTTAAAAAATATCCGATTAACCGATTACAAAGTTAGGATCCTAACGCCGACTGACGGCACGCAAGCGATTACCCGCGTGCAAATCGAATCCAGCGACGGAGAAAATAAATGGAGCACAATCGGCGTTTCCGAAAACATCGTCGACGCCTCCTTCCGCGCCCTGCACGACAGCATTACTTACAAATTAATGAGGGAGACGAGCTAGCTCGTTACTAAATTAAGTAGGTTTATTAGACCGAGTTCGTGACGAAAAACCCCCCTACCCCCC
>CANDYP010000114.1 GCA_947425005.1 Rickettsiales bacterium
CCAACTGGCACTGGGCAGTTACGGATGATCCATTCGCGGATATTGTGAATGTTGCGGCCGGTCGAGAGATCCATCAAATTGTCGGCGCCAAAACGCGTCGCCCAAATCATTTTTTCGACTTCATCTTCAACGCCGGAAAAGATCGCCGAATTGCCGATATTGGCGTTAATTTTTACCAAGAAATTACGGCCGATAATCATCGGTTCCGATTCGGGGTGATTGATGTTGTTGGGAATAATGGCGCGGCCGGCAGCAATTTCGTCACGCACAAATTCTGCCGTAATAAATTTTGGAATTTTAGCGCCGAAAGTTTCGCCAGAAATTTTGGAGGCCGCCGCCAATTTTTCGCGCGTCATATTTTCGCGGATGGCAATGTATTCCATTTCTTTGGTGATAGTGCCGGCGCGGGCGTAAGCTAATTGAGTTGGTTTTTTGCCGACCTTGGCGCGCAGAGGTTTGAATTTAGAAAGATCAAACTCAGGAGCAGAGGCCTTGGCGCCTGCTGCCGTGATGCCATTATCTTCCGGTTTGACGATGCGACCTTGATATTCTTCAACGTCGCCGCGTTCCAAAATCCATTGTTGGCGCAGTTTGGGCAGGCCTTTATTAACGTCGATTTTGCCTAAATAATTTTGATCGGAATAGACGCCGGAAGGGTCGTAAACTACAAAAGATTTATTTTCTGACTTCTCGGACAAAGCAATTTCGCGCATCGCGACCTTAACGTCGGGAAATTTTTCGCTGGCTACGTAGATTTTTTTAGAAGCGGGAAGGGGGCCAAGAGTTAACTTTTTTGTAATTATTTGAGCAGTCATTTGAGTAATTATTTTGAACAGAGTTTGGGGGAATAGTTGAGTAAAAAGCTAGGTTAATGCGATCTTTTTGCAAGCTTAAGGTTGAAGGCTCGGGCGGTGATTGCGGCGATTAAAAAACAAACCAACATTGTAACTAAAGTGTCGCCAAAAAAATGCGCACCTTTGGCCATTTGGTAGAAGCCGGTGATCCAGCCCAAAGTGACGGCGCTGGTGAGTCCGAAAATTTGTTGGCGTTTTGTTGGTAGGGCGAAAAATAAAATGAAGAGCGAGAAGCCGGTGGTGGGATGTCCGGCGGGGAAACATTGCCCCTTTTTGGTTTGCTGAAAATCGGCCGGGTAAGATTCAAAAATTCTGACGTAAGGTTTGTCGCCGTTGTAAATTTCGAGTTGATCGGGGCAGTAGATGTTGGTGAATTTTTTGATATTGCCGGCGATGAGAGGGATGAGGGAGAGGCCGAGGAAGATAAGGAGGAATATTCTCTTCTTCTCAACCGACGACAGATAAGATGCGACCAAGCAAAAAACAATTGCCGCGCCCAACGCAATCTTCGGAAAAATGTAAAAAATAAATTTTTTCACCGGCTCGTTTTTGTTGAAGAGCCAGGTTTTATTTTCGAAATCAAAAAGATATTTCTGAATTTCCGTGTCGATATCGGTGAAGTTGATGAGCCACAAAGACGCGGCTATCAAGGCTAAATCAATGACGATCAGAAGATTAATTTTTTGTAGCTGAGGAGAAATTTTTAAGCTTTTCATTTTTAAACAAGTGGCTTGCGACTTGATAATAGGCGATTGCCTCTTCTAAATCTTGCGGTTTGTAATCTTGAGTTACGGTTTCAGTTGAGCCGTCCCAGCCATATTTTTTGATCTCAACATCAAAAACTTTTTTCTCTTTTTTGGGCTTCAATAAATAGAGCTTGCTGCCTTTGAAATAGCCGACATCAGAGTAAGTGCTGACAAAAGAATGTTGATCGATTGTTTTGGAATTATTCACCACATCGGTGCCGAAAAATTTTGATTTGTAGCCGAGATTCATCACCCCAAGCAGTGTCGGAGCGAGATCGATTTGGCTAACATTTTTAGTAAAAATTTGCGGCTTGATGATTTTCGGAGCGTAGAAAATCGCCGGGATTTGGTAGCGCCACAAAGGCACGTCAGTATTGCCGGCAGAGCCAGCGCAATGATCGGCCACGAAAACAAAAATTGTGTTGTTAAACCAGGGTTTGTTGCGGGCATTTTCGATTAATTTTCCAATCGCGTAGTCAGTGTATTTTACGGCGCCGTTGCGACCGGTTTTGGAATCAATGTCGATTTTGCCGTCAGGATAGGTGAAAGGGCGGTGGTTGGAGGTGGTCATGATGAAGTTCAAGAAGGGCTTGCCGGCGGCGTAAGATTTGTCAGCTTCTTTAATGGCCTTGTTGAAGAGGTCTTCATCGGCAACGCCCCAGGCGTTGGAGAAGGTGATTTCGTCGGCAGCAAATTTCGGCCGATCAACAATTTCGAAACCGTTATTTTCAAAAAAATAATTCATGTTGTCGAAATAGCCGTCGCCGCCGTAGAGGAATTTAGCTTCAAAGCCGCGATCTTTTAGTGGGCTGGAAATGTTAAAAAGATTTTCGTTGTTGGGACGGCGTACAATTGAGTTGCCTGGAGTTGGCGGAACTCCGAGTGAAAGCGCTTCAAGACCGCGCACGGTGCGGGTTCCCGTCGCTTTTAAGTGAGTAAAAAATAAGCCCTGTTTTGCCAAAGCATCAAGGTTGGGCGTGATGTTTTCTTCGCTGCCAAAAGATTTCATGAAGTCGGCACTGAGGCTTTCAATGGTGACAAAAATCACGTTGTATTTTTTTTCCGGTCCGGATTTTGGCTGGGGAATTTGACGCGAAATATCTTCGTCATTTAAAAATTTTGAGCGAGGTTCTTGTTTTAAAATTAAGCGGCGCAAGTTGTTGGTGGCGGATTTCAAATCTTCGCCAGCGTAGAGTTGGTCGTAGTCAATCTGATTGTTGCGATAGGCTGAGAAGAGTTGGTAGATGCCGTTTGCGGTGATTTCGTTAACGTAACTATTCGGTGAAATTTTAGTTAATTTGGAACTGTCGACGGAGAAAAATGCGATCAATAAAAATGCGGCGAAGATGCTGAATTTTTTGAGGCGTTGAGAAAATTTTTCCTCTTTTTTTGTGACGATTTTTTTGTAAGTGAAAAAGAAAGTGGCTGAGGTGATTGCAAAAATAATTCCGACCAAAAGCGCGATCGGATAAGATTCCACAATGTTGGCGATGACTTCGGTGGTGTAGATCAGGTAGTCGACGGCGATGAAATTGAAGCGGGTTTGGAATTCTTCCCAGAACGTAACTTCAGAAAAAATCGAAAAAATAATTACGAACAGAAGCAGAAAATAAAAAATTCTGTTGGCGGTTTGGTGTTTTTTTGAATTAAAAAATTTGCCGGGCGCAAAAGTGTAATAAGCGAGTGGAAGTGCGGCGATGTAGGACAGAGACAGTGCGTCGAAAAAGAATCCGATGGCGTAAGTTTCGATTAGGGCGAGAAAAGAAAAGTCGATTTCGTCGCGTTCCCAAATCAAAAGAAATGTGCGTAAGAAAAAAGACAGCGCAGCGAAAATCATAAAAATTTTCGCCCAAGAAAAATGGCGGTGATCGCAGAATTTCTTCATTAGAGTTGGTTTAAGATTACTTTTTGAACATCTGCAACATGCGCCAGGTGACGAAAAAGCCGCCGAAGATGTTGATTGAGGCGATTACGATGGCGAAGAAGCTGACGGCGGAAATTAATGAAAAACCTTTGGTGGAGCCAAGAGCGATAATGGCGCCGACGATGATCACGCCGGAGATGGCGTTGGTCACGGCCATTAGAGGCGTGTGAAGAGCGGGAGTAACTTTCCAAACTACGAAATAGCCAACGAAACAAGTTAGAACAAAAACGGTGAGGCCGAAAATAAATGGATCAATGCCGCCGCCGTGAGCTGCGATATTTCCCAGTTCAGTCATTTTTAAAACTAACTGATCAGAGCTTTTTGTGATCTGTTCGGACAGCGCCATAATTTCTTCTAACTGAGTCATGTTCTGTTGATTTTATTGGGTTGGGAGGCTTTCGGAAAGGAGGCGAAAAGTAATTTTGGATTGTGGGGCTGTCAACTCAATTTCTAGATTGAATTAGGTATTGAGTTTGGGACGAGAAACCCCCCTACCCCCCTTATCAGGGGGGCTTTGATCGAGCTCGGGTTAGCCCCCCTGACAAGG
>CANDYP010000115.1 GCA_947425005.1 Rickettsiales bacterium
ACAACAATCATACCCTGACGATCAAACTCATTCTCCATCCCATTGTAACCTTGCCAGCCATTCTCCTGATTATAAGCGTAATGACGCAGCTCGTAATACTGCCGCAGTAACTCTTCGTCCTTGGTGAAAAAAACTTCTACTTCTGATTTTGCTGCCACCGTTGCTGCAACCTTTTCTTCTAATTTTTGTACGGCAACTTTTTCAAGGATCTCTTCTCCGCTAAGCACTGGAATTATTTTATTATTCTGCACCAACGCAATATTTTGAAATTGTCCGATTGAGTTAATTGCGTTAAATTGATCATTTTCTGCATGACCCACAGAATCAACAGCGTCAATAGATCTAAGTGGTATTGCTCTATCTTGCATCACAGTCTCCGTATTTGAAATTGTCTCAACTTAAGAATTGGTAAATAATTTTTCTGAAGCGGAGAGAAAATATTTGACAGCACTCATCACAGACGTAGAAATCTGCGACAACCCTGGTCTACGACCCTCAATAAAACATCAAAAGTAGCGGCTCAGAGATTTTAGATCTCAAAAAAATACAACCACTTAAAAGGCTTGTTTTAGTACAAATTCAGACCTGTTTCAAAAAGAGACTAATATTCAAAACCAATGACTCTGAAGGCTTTAACAAAACCTATTCCTGAAACTCTGCCTGATCTTAAAGACGCCGAAATAATTGGAGCGTCGGCCAAATCTCCTGTCGCAAAAACAAAGCGCCGCTCGTTCTTGGGCAATATTATTTACCAACTCACAATTTTTTATTTTGGCAGAAACGATTACTACCGAGACAAAATAATCAGTCGCAGCAGCGTTGACCCGTCTTATTTCAAAAGATTTAACAAGATTCACAAACGCTACCAAAAAATTCACAAACCTAAAAAAATACTCGAAAAAAAGATGGACCTTGCCCAGTCCTACGGCGTCTTTTCTAGCGTCTTATTATTTTTAATATTGGGCTGGCTCACGCTGAACACCTTCATGGTTTACCGCAGCTTCTGGTTCAACATGGACAAGCAAGTTAAATTCCAAAGCGGCGTAATTGAAAAAGCCGCCACCTCTTTAATGGGCGCCGTCGACAACTACGTCAACTACGTCGGCGACAAAATTCTCACCCTTCAGGGAGAAAAAAATAAACAAACAATCGCGCACATTTTACAAAAAACCTTGAACCGCGACGCTTTACAAAAAAACGTCTCCTCTTGGATCAACATCAGCTTTGTCGACCCCAACGGCAAAGTAGTCATTACTTCCGACGAAGGGGTTTTAAAAAGAGTCGTAAATCCCCACGAATATTTTCCCGTTGAAGAAGCTAAAAGAAAAAATGCCTGGCGTTTAAGAGTTGGCAAAATCACTCACATTGAAACCGACATTGCTTCTTACGACATGCTTCCCGTCGCGATGCGCATTGATTACGACGACTTCAAACCAATCGGCACTTTCATCGCCCAACTGCCCACCGAAGTTATTCAAAGACAAATCGACTGGGTATTTGGAGACGAAGATATTTGCTACGTAATCGTTGACGACAACTACGACATGCTGGCCCACTCCACCAGCTTTGACCCCCAAACTTTTGACAAATCCTCGCTACAATCAAAAAGTTTTGTGCGCGACATTTTTGAACAAGGCATTACCAACGACTTCCTGCCCAGCCGCTTTAAAATGGGCGAATGCGTCCTCTCTTACTCCCAAAAGTCGCTAGGATACCATCTCGCCACCCTCACCGGCTACCACCAGAAAAAATCTTGGCAAAACCTCGCCTTCCAACTTTTAATTTCAGTTGGCCAATCTGTAGGCGTGGCCTTCCTTTTCATGACCACGATTTACATTTTCAAGCGAGTGAAAATCGGACCCTTCGTAACTGAGCTCATCAAAGCTAAAATCGCTGCCGAAGCGGCCAGCGTTGCCAAAAGTCAGTTTTTGTCCAACATGAGTCACGAGCTCCGCACACCAATGAACGGCATTATTGGAATGAGCCAAGCTTTAAAAGATTGCGGCAAGTTAGAAGGTGAAGAGCAAGACCAGGTCAACACCATTTACCGCTCCTCCGATGCGCTGCTAATAATTTTAAATGACATTCTAAATTTTTCGAAAATCGAAGCCAAAAAAGTTGATCTTGAAAGCATCAACTTCAACCTCAGATCGCTCGTGGAAGACATTGCTGACTTAATGTCCGTAACCGCCAACAGCAAAGGTCTGGAAGTCATCGTCGACATCAGCAAAGAAGTGCCGGAAACCCTGATTGGTGATCCAGGAAGAATCCGCCAAATTGCCACCAACCTAATCAACAACGCCATCAAATTCACTTCTTACGGACAAATTTTTATCCAAATCAAATTAGACCGAGTTGAAGACGGCATCCATTTCGTCAATTTCAACATCAAGGACAGCGGCATCGGCATTGATCCGGCAAAGCTCGGCACCATGTTCACCAAGTTCACCCAGGCCGACATGTCGACCACCAGAAAATACGGCGGCACTGGTTTGGGGCTTTCAATTTGCAAAGAGCTGACCGAATTAATGCACGGCCAAATCGGCATCACTAGCGACTTCGGACAAGGTTCGAATTTCTGGTTCACCCTACCTCTTCCAAAATCTCACACCGAAGCTCAAGACTTATTCTTCGAGCAAAAGAAGCAGCTAGTCGGCAAAAAAATCGCCGTCATTGAAGACAACCTCGTTGCCAAAAAAGTTTTGGAAGAGCAATTCGACCACCTGCAAATCACTCACAATATTGTCGGCACTCACAGCATTGAATCTGCAGAAGACAAAATAAATTTTGCCATTGCGGCGCTAGAAAAATTTGAGGGTTGCGAAGCAATTCTGATCAGCCACAACTCTTTCGTCGGCATTAACTCGACTGAGCTGGCAGAAAGGATTCGCGCCAACAACAAGCTCAAAAACATCCCGCTTATTTTGGTTATTTTGGTTCAGGAAAAAATCAAAATCCCGGCCGACAAATTAAAATTGTTCGACCGCGTAATCGCCAAACCAATCAAAATAAATCGCCTACTCCAAGCTTTATTCTTCGTTCTTAAAATCACTTACTACGAAGAAGAAGGCACTTTAATTGAGAAAGGAAAAGTCAAAGAGGAAGAGCTCAACACCAAGGGCCTGAAGCTTTTGCTGTGCGAAGACAACGAGGTAAACATGAAGGTCGCCACCACAATTTTAAAACGCTTGGCCTTCAATATTGAATTTGCTGAAAACGGTCAGGAAGCGCTCAACAAATTCCTTCACGTCAAATACGACCTCATCTTAATGGACTGCATGATGCCAATAATGGATGGGTTTGAGGCCACTAAGAGAATCCGAGAAGTTGAAAAAGAAACCGGAGCAGTGCGCACTTTCATCATTGCCTTGACCGCCAACGCCACGGAAGACGACCGGAAAAAATGTTTGGAACTCGGAATGGACGACTTCGTTTCCAAGCCAATCAAACGCGAATCAATTGAAGAAGTAATGAAGCGCTGGTTCCTGTTTAAGAACTCTACGACGACGGTCTAAATCTGGGGTTGACCTCCTTTGAAAAAGGAGGTGGCGCCCGTAGGCGACGGAGGATTTGGTGCAACAGGAGTGATCTGTTTTAGTTAGACCGAACTCGTTGGGCCGAATCCTCCGGCGCTACGCGCCACCTCCTTTTTCAAAGGAGGTCAGACACCACCCTCGAAGCTTTGCCACCCTGAACTCAAGCCGGTTTTTTCTAATTTTGCACGACGTCGTGCACTTTTGGTCTCTTTCTTGACCAGATTCGTGACCAGAATCTTGACTAGATTCATGACTACATTCGTGACCAGAATCATGACTACATTCATGACCATAATTTCCAAAAACCCCAATCGCGAATCCCGCCAAAAAATGATTCAAATTTTTTTAAACGAATATTTGACATTTTTTGACTCGTTCCTAAAGTGCCGCGCCTCTTCGCAATTCCCCCCAAAAAAAATGTTTTAAATCTTTAAATGGGTCTGTAGCTCAGTTGGTTAGAGTGCGCGCCTGATAAGTGCGAGGTCGGTGGTTCAAGTCCACCCAGACCCACCA
>CANDYP010000116.1 GCA_947425005.1 Rickettsiales bacterium
TTTTAACCGGGAATGATTCTTTGAGAGAATGTTCTAGACCATGTTTGAGGCGCGAAGTAATTGAATCGAGATCGCGCACCCCCATCAAATCAACAAACAGCACGAATGATTTTTTGTGCTGTTTGCGAAAATCTTCCACCACAACATTTCTAACCAGTGAAGTTTTTCCGCAATTACGTTGTGCATAAAGAACAATGTTTTGCTTTTGGTTTACTAGCTTCTGCAGCAGCTTTCTTTCTGCCTCCAAGTCACAAATATTACCACGATCAACCAAGCGATCAAAGACAAACTCTCTCATTAATTACCTCACTGTTAGTTTTTAAATGATACCAATGGTATAATACTGTCAATCCACTGAGGCAATATTTTTTTGTGAATAAAACTAAATCAACACATCTTCCACAATCATTTGAACTTTTTCGACACCCATCCAAGCGTTGATGTTCAAGGTTCCAACGAGGTTCATTGGTTTGGTGGATTTAGGATCTAAGAGAATTTCGCCAAGGGGAGTTCCGGCGCTGCGAAATGAAACGGCTTGGATTTGGCCTTGAAAACCGACCACACTTTTAGCGGAAAAAATGCAGCTAATGTGTTCCTGAGTTTTGCCGATTAAATTTGCGCGTACCTTCACCACGTCACGCAAAATAAATTTCGGACGCATGTTGCCAACACCAAAGGGCTCAAGCTTTGCCAGCTCTTTTAGTAAATCGAGATTTACTTGCGGCAGGTCGAGAGCAATGTCGAATTCCGCTTTTTTTTGTGCCGTAATTTCGGCAACTTTTTCACCGAGATTTTGGCAGAAAAATTGGTGTAGTGCCGAAATTTTTTCCGGCACGACCGAGAATCCGCCGGCCATCGCGTGACCTCCGCCCTCAATTAATAAATCAGCAAATCGCGCTTTTAAAATCTCGCCGCCGAAATCAATTCCGGAAATTGACCGGCAGGAAGCCTTGCCCTTCTTGCCTTCATCGTCAATCGCGATTACCGCCACCGGTTTGCCGTAAAGATCTTTGAGACGCGAAGCGACGATTCCAATCACGCCTTGGTGCCAATTTTTGGACACGGCGAAAATTATTGGATCGGTAGTTTTAAAACCGCCGACACCTGACTCCAAAGCCTTCACAGCCTCATCTAAAACTTGTACTTCAATTTCTTTGCGCTGCTTGTTAAAGATTTCTAACTGCTGCGCGATTGATTTTATTTCCTCTTCATTTTCACTCGAAAGTAAAATCGCTCCCAAATCTGATTTGCCGATGCGCCCGCCAGCATTGATCCGCGGCCCAATAATAAATCCTAAATGGTAAGCCGAAGGCTCTTCATCCAACCCCGCCAAATCACAAATTTCGCGCAGCCCAAGATTTTTTCTTGCCTTCAAAATTTTTAAGCCCGCGGCCACGAAAGCACGATTTAAGCCCGTCAAAGACATCACGTCACAAACAGTTCCCAACGCCACAAGATCTAGAAGATTCAAAAGATTCGGTTCTTTTTGCTGCGCGTAAAAATTTTCTTCGCGCAATTTTTTGTTAATTGCGACGGCGAATAAAAAGGTCACGCCGGCGGCGCAGAGATTTTTGTGAGGGAATTTTTCGTCGAGAAGATTGGGATTGATTACCGCGATGGACTGAGGTTTTTCAAGCACTCCGAGATGGTGGTCAATTACAATAATGTCGAGACCGGCAGCAGCCGCATCTTCCAAAGGTTTGAATGCAACCGTGCCGCAATCAACCGTAATCACCAAATCCGTGCCCGACTTTTTCAGATTTAGAAGCGCCTGCGAATTTGGACCGTAACCTTCCAAAACACGATCCGGAATGTAGATCCCAACATCCACCCCCACCTCGCGGAAGAAGCGCTTGAGCAGCGCTGCCGACGTCGCCCCATCCACGTCGTAATCCGCAAAAATCGTGATTTTTTTGCGCGCATGAATCGCTGCAATCACATGCTCCACCGCCTTCTCCATGTCGCCCAATTCAAACGGATTCGGCAAAGCCGTTTTAATTTTCGGCTCCAAAAAATTTTCAATTTCGTCGAGCGAAATCTCCCGCTCCGCAAGTAAACCACTCAACACTTCCGAAATCCCAAACCGCTGAGAAATCCCCAACGCCAAGCGTTCATCAAATTTTTTCTGGTGCCATTGCAGGCCGAGGATCGAAGTTTTTGGGAGTTGATTCATTTGATTAATTTTTTAGCCGTTTGAGTTAAAAATTTTAGAGATTTTAAAGCTGTAGTGCTGGACACCGCGACTGGCGGTGATGCCATCATCTCACTCAACCTGATATTTTCGGAAGAGCGCCGTAATAATGCGCCCCCCTTGCATCATCGTAAGGCAGCGCGCAAAACTGCGAAGGCCGACCTTCGTAAAAAAGAGCAGTCTTAACTAAATCACGCATCCTATTCGGCGTCTTATTTTTATCCTTCTCTCCGAAAAAAAGTGACGTGGTCAAGACGGCAACTTTGTTACGTTCAAGGTCAGAACCATCAATTTTTGGAATTGCATTTGGATCAGTGCAGCAGCCAATCGAGCCATCACGATTCGGATAAAAATATTTCCACTTAACTTGCTGGGGATTGATTTTTAGCTGAGAAGATGAGGCTGAAATTTCTGATTTAGACATGAGAAGTGGGACGTTGATTGAGAGAGAACGCTCTATACCCATTCAAGTTGAAGATGCCGAACCTAGAGAGATCCTGAAGCAAGTTCAGGATCTTGCTTAAAACAATGTCGGTTTCTTGAATCAGTTTGGGCGTAGTTAAAAGAAAAAGATTCTGGTCATTTTTTTAGTCTTTTTTGTGGTTTATTTTTTGGCACGACTTTCTTCGCGACTGGCTTTTTGACTGGCTTTTTGACTGGTTTCTTCCTGCCGATTTCCACACCAATTTTCCAAATTCCTTTTTCCAAAAACGCCTCAATGGTTTGGCGGTTGGCTTTGTTTAGTAGGTTCGAGTGAGAAATTTTACTCACCTTAGAATGCTCTAAAAGCGTGACGATTTTCTTACCTTCCAAATATGCCAGCCTTTTGTGGTAGCTGTTGGTGAGCGCTTTGCTGACAATTTCTTCCATTATTTTTGTCGTGCCTTTTTTGTCGAATTCCTTGAAGGCGTCGTAATATTTTTGGCGGTCGATGAATTTGATGTTCATTGGAACGAAGCCTTCACGGATCAGCAAATAATTGTTAATGATGCGGCCGATGCGACCGTTACCGTTAACGAATGGGTGAGTATGTTCGAAGGTAAGATGTAAGCGCGCAATGCGTTTGGCAATGTTCTCGTGAACCGATCCGTGGTATTCGGCGAGCATGTCTTCAAGCAGTCCTACAATTTCTTTTGGGGCTGGAGCGATGTGGTTGCCGACTTTTACGTATTCATTATTTTTGCGAAATCTGCCAGCAATGTTGTCGCGAATGTTTGAGATTAACATTTTGTGCAAAGACAAAATCACTTCGAGTGTCAGCTCTTTTTCTTTAGCTTTTTTTTCGATGTAGCCAACGACGCGGGCGAGATTTTTTGCTTCAAAAATTTCACGCTCAGTGATGTAGCGGTCGAGATCAATTTGTAGGAGAATTTTTTCGGTCTCTTCAAGCGAGAGCGTGCTGTTTTCAATGGCGTTGGAGTTGTAGACTTGCTCAGAAATTTCGGTTTCTGAAATCAGTTTGAGCAAAGCTTCTTTGCCATTTGAAACTCTGTAATATCTTTGACGAAGTGAGACTACTCTACTAAAACTATCACTGTCTTTTGGCATGTTTTTTGAAGATTGTTTGATTTACTTTATTCACGTTATTTAGTTAATAATCGTGAAATTCAAGTGAACTTTAATATTTGTTCACGTTTATTTTAATTTTTACGTGAAAATTATAACAAGTCTTCGCCTACTTTTTAAACAACGCATTCCACGGCATCGCGATGATTTTTTCGTCGAGTTTGTAGCACTCTTCGCCGGCGTAAATAATTAGGCCGTGGGCTATATTTTTTTTCGGGAAAGTTTCGAAGAATGACTTGATGCCGCGCTTGTCGTGGTGGTCGAGGTAACTTTTGCACTTGATTT
>CANDYP010000117.1 GCA_947425005.1 Rickettsiales bacterium
TCAGGGGGGCTTAGACTGAGGGGGGCTTAGACTGAGTTCAAGGGGGGGGCTTAGACTGAGGAGGGGGGCTTAGATTGGGAATAACGCAAAACAAAATATTGAAACAAAAATGTCGAAAAAAATCTTAATCGCCAAAATCATTTCAGCCTTTGGAATCAAAGGCGGAGTCAAGATTCTTTGCTTCTGCGAAGATCCGCTGCAAATCGAAAAATATCCGCTTTGCGACGCCAAAGGAAATTCCGTTAAAATAAAAATCAGCAACAAAAACAAAGCCGTGGTGGGCTCGAATGCTTCGGGCGACCCGATTCTCATCGTTACAATCGACGGAGTTTTGGATCGCAACAAAGCTGAAGAATTACGCGGCGCCGAATTTTTTGTGAATCGCGAAGACCTGAACGAAACCCCCGACGACGAATTTTATTACGTCGATTTAATCGGATTAGACGTGATTGACGCCACTGCAAAAAAAATTGGCAAAGTCTTAAACGTCCAAGACTTCGGCGCTGGCGGCATGTTAGAAATTGAATTTGAAGAAGATTTTTTAAAAACTGCGGCCGGAAAAAATTTAGAAAAAATCGAAAACTTCCCTTTCAAAAACACCGCCTTCCCGGAAGTAAATTTGAAAAAAGGCTTCGTTAAAATGGAAGTTCCGGAGATTTTACAAGAGTAATATTGACCTCGCGCTCATTGCGCTGACTAGGCCTTACGCTGCCTATCAAGGCTTAATCCACATGCTAATAATTAAGAAATGCAAAAATTTTTTGGTATTTTCTGTTTTGTTTTTCTGCTGCACCCAATCGCATCTTTTGCCGCCCTGCCCTTCGTTACCGACGACGCCGGAATCGCCAATCCTAATCAGTTATTAATCGAGGCATTTACTGAAACTTGGCGTTTACCCCAAAAAGGAGATTCGGAAAAAACTCGCATGTTTGGGCAATATCTTGGCATTTCTTACGGTGCAGCAAAAAACCTGGAAGTCACGGTTGGCGGCCTTGCCGGCTATGACAGTAAACTGAAATCGGCAGCTTACATGAATCCGATCTTGCAGATGAAAACTGTGGCACTTCGCCCCAATCCAAACAAACCAGAAATTCCCAGCATCGCGATATCTACTGCCTTCGTGAATAATAGCGGCCGCGGACAATATTACGATCCGGCCCAAAATTTTTACTTAATGGGAATTGCCACCAGCAAATTTTTTGACGAGAGCTTGATAATGCACGTCAACTACGGACCGAAAGCATCTTACGGCATTGATGGCCATCGGCCCTACAAACGCATGCATCTCGGCGTCGCACTTGATTCCGCTTTTATCCGCAAGGATGTTCGGCTTTTTGTTGAAAGCTTTAACGGCGCGCCAAATTCGCCGCGCGATTCGTCGGGACTTTTTCACTCTTACCAAACCGGATTTAAATTCATCGCATCGCAAACTTTAGGATTCCACATCCTCTACGGCAACCAACCCACCTTCAAAGGCTACGACGAAAATAATGCAATGTCCTACCGCAGAACAAGCTGGGTGCAGTTTGGCGTTAGGAAGGCGATTGATGATCTTTTTTAGAATCTAGGGAGGGGAGCTGTTTTATTTTTTATAAATCCTCAATTCTAAACTCGCTATAACCCTCAAAATAATAGCTAAAACATCAATTCCATAACCAATCCAGTCAAGCCCTGTCTACGTTAAACAAGTACGTAACCGTTCCCGCATTTCTGAGAATAGATTTCCCGCGCGGTTTAAACGCGGGAAAAAAGTCTTAAGCAGACATCATCATACAACACGATTCAGCAGCGTTTGAGGCTTTGGTGATCAAAGTTAATTTGCTGGGGTTGTTGGAGTTGCTGGGGTTTAGTTGTGATATTTTTTGCGTGACAGGAAATGAATTCTGCGCAGCGAAATGTTGCACTGTTGGATTTTTTTTCAGTGATTTTTTTTGTGCAAAAAGAGGTTTTGATTGCCTCTTCGCGCCTTTGGAATCATGAAGTTCATGAGGTTTATCAATAAAAGACTGACCGAATTTTTTGGGTAAAATTTCTTTGTGTTTAAACGAAGAATTAAATTGCCCCAACGCCACGATCAAAAGCGCGCTTGTTGTTTTTATCATAATTAAAAGAATTTTGCAGGATTGCTGCGATTAAACATCAAAACCAAAACGCTATTTCCTCTTGGAAATGTACGAAATGTTTTGTCGGAAATTAGAAATGGAGGGAGGGAAATTTATGCAACTGGCTAGTTGCAACACATCATCGGGCAAGCGCAGGCAGCGGCGCGTGCAGTAAGGGGGAAATTGAAATAGGTTGTGCGGGATATGTGAATCATCATGTTAAAAATGGTTGGACGGGCAAAGTAGTTTAGCGCGAAGATAATTTGCAAGAGGTTGTTTTGGTGTAGATAAAGAAGCGCAAGATTTTTCTAAATTCAGCTGCGCTTCATTAAGAAAAATTAAGCTTATTGTCGAACTCTATCGTTCAAATCTCACCTCCTTAAATCGAGCCTTGAAGCGACATTTAAATTCTGCGAACGCGGGAGATTTTCATTTGAAATGGCAGAGGGCGAGACTCTATTTGCGAACTTTTCTCTGTTTTTTGGAGCCTTTATTTACAAGGGTTTGAAGGCGATTTCAAATACACTAAAAAGTTCGTAAATCTGGGGACAGTATACTAATTAACCATCAACAAAATCTTAGATAAATTAAATTGGTATACTGTCCCCAGATTTATGTATGGGTTTTGTGACGATTTTGCTTTTGGAGATAATGGTGTTTGTGGGTGATTCAATCTTTGTTAATTAGTACACTGTCCCCAGATTTCCTCAAAAAGCCGCCTCCTACCTCTTCCGCGAAAACTCCCCGGCCGTGGCCAAGGCGATTGCTCTTTCAAATACTTACCTAGAAATGAAACTCGGCACCTTGGCCAAAAGCCGCTAGTAATCACCAAGAATCAAAACCCAATAAATCACTCCTCAGATCTTTAACTAATCGCTAAATGAATAATCGCTTATGAAGTACGAAGTTCAGTATGGAAAAAAAATATTCGAATTTGAATCGGATAAAAAAAGTGGACAAATCGAAGATGTTATTAGTGGCAAAAAACAGACTATTCCAATCTTCATAGCTGCAAACATCGTGGAAGGTATTTCTGACGATAAGGATATTAAGAAGAAAGTTGATGACGCACTTCTTGAAACAAACTTAGCCAAACCAAATGGCGAAAAGGGAATAAAGATTTTGGATGATAAAGAAAAAACTAATCCAAAAGATAAAAAGAATTCCGACAAATCTTCTGAAAAAAAGCTCTATTTTGTTGAGCTAAAAATACTTGGCTGGAACGGAGATTCCAAAACAGGCTTTAATCCCGGCCAATGGAGGGCAATAGGAGTTTTAGATGAATGTTCAAAAGGATTTTCTGACGATGGTAAAGAGACGCTTGGTGCCATATATTTATTTGAAGAGCTGAGTGGGAAAAAGGATAAAAATTCAGAAACTCAGGAGATGGTTAAAAAGCTTAAGGAGCTGTACAAGGGAGATGTAGCGAAGGATAAAAAAGAAAAAAAATCTGAAATCACACCAGATGAAGAAGAGCGCAAACCTAAGAAAGCCGTTAAAAACGCCAGAGGATCAGCTCTGAAGAATAAAGATAAATCTCACGAATAGGGGAAGGTGTCAGATCCCAACACCCGACACCGAGCCAATTTTTGAGGATGAATTGCTTTTAGCTGCGAGTTCAAATCCACCTCTCGCGGACGAACTCATAAAATTTAAAAAGAGCCAACTTTAGAAAACAAAAAAGCCCCCGAAGTTTTCACCTTGGGGGCTTTTTATTTTATGGCGGAAGAGGTGAGATGGCGCGCATTCGCGCTTGCAAACGCAAGATTTTTCTAAGCTCACTTCGTTTCGCTAAGAAAAATTAAGCTTATTGTCGAACTCATCCGTGAGTTCTGTAGGTAATCTCCCCTCTTCCGCCATAAAAAAAGCCCCCAAAACTTTCGTTTTGGGGGCTTTTTATTTTATGGCGGAGGGCGCGACCCC
>CANDYP010000118.1 GCA_947425005.1 Rickettsiales bacterium
GGGGGGTTTCTCGTCCCAGTCTCAGTCTGGTTTCTCGTCACGAGCTCAGACTTATTTCGCAACCAGCCACAATCAAGAAAAGTAACAGAAGTTGTTCCAAAAAAATTAAGCGCGGGCGTTTTTCAGTAAAATGAAATCAGCTAAGACGCAGGCGAGCATTGCTTCTCCGACGGGGACGGCGCGGATTCCGACGCAGGGGTCGTGGCGGCCTTTGGTAATTATTTCGCAGTTGTTTTTGTGGAGGTCGATTGTTTTGCGGGGGATTAGGATTGAGCTGGTGGGCTTCACGGCGAAACGCACGACTAAATCTTGGCCGGAAGAAATTCCGCCGAGAACGCCGCCAGAGTGGTTCGAAGCAAACTTCACGATTTTATTCACCCCCATCGTGCCGCTAACGCGTTCACTCGATCCCCCTAAATAGGGGGAACCTGCTTTTGGTGCCCCAATCGCGTTGCTAATGTGTTCGCTCGAGATCTCTTCCGCCCACATTTCGTCAGCAAGTTCCGAACCTTTCTTCGCCGCCGCTTCCATTCCGTCGCCGATTTCCACCGCTTTCACGGCGTTGATTCCCATTAGTGCGCTGGCGATTTGGGCGTCGAGTTTGTTGTAAATTGGCTCACCTAGTCCGACAGGAACATTCTTGGCGACAAGCTCAATTACTGCGCCGACAGAGTCTCCGGCTTTTCTGATTTCGAGCAGGTAGTCCTCAAAATTTTTGGCGGCAATTGCGTCAGGGCAGAAGAAATCATTTTGGTCAATCTGCGCGAAATCAATGCGGGTGCGGTCGATTTTTTTCTCGCCGATTTGAGTGAGGTAGCCGGTAATTTCAATTTTTTCGCGCGCCAAAATTTTACGAGCGACAGCGCCCGCCGCCACGCGCATTGCAGTCTCGCGCGCCGAAGAGCGTCCGCCGCCGCGGTAGTCGCGAATGCCGTATTTTTCGAAGTAAGTGTAGTCGGCGTGAGAGGGGCGGAACTTGTCTTTAATGTCACCGTAGTCGCCGCTTTTTTGGTCTTGGTTGTGAATGATTAAGCTGATTGGAGTGCCTGTGGTCTTGCCTTCAAACACGCCGGACAAAATTTTAACTTGGTCAGATTCTTGGCGCTGAGTGGTGAATTTGGATTGCCCGGGTTTGCGTTTTTCCAAATATTTTTGAATGTCGGACTCGTTTAAATCGAGAAGGGAAGGGCAGCCGTCAACGACGCAGCCGATTGCTTCGCCGTGGCTTTCGCCCCAAGTGGTGAAAGAGAAAAGATTGCCGAATTTGTTAGTCATTTTTTGCAGGTTTTTGATTAAAATTGTCCGTCCGATTTAAAATCAAAACTGGATTTTCAGTGAAGACTAAATGGTCGCCGGACTCGCTGACTTGTAGTTGTCCCGAGGTAATGTTGCCAATGTCGCCAGTCGCAAAAACGTCGAACATTTTGATTTCTTCGTCGCTCTCTTGGTGCGCTTTTTTGGCCTTGATGTGGTAGACCTCACCCTCGCTGTATTGAAAATTAATGCGGGGGTTCGTCATTATTTTTTCGACCGTAAATTTGTTAGAATCTTGGTTGAATTGCTTCACTAATTTAATGTTGTGGTTGGTCTTACTAATGGCGTAGAACACGTAAACAAAGAGGCCGCTAATCAAAGACAGGTAGCACAAAACTGTTAGGTAAGCTCTGATTTTGGAATGAGATTTGATTAGTTTTAAGACTTGAGTCGTTCTCTCGTCTAGCGTTACCTTGGGCATTTTACTGATTTTCTTGTTCAAGAATTACTGAAACAGAATCGACGTCGGTAAAAAGGCCCACCTTGTCAATTTCTAGTTTGCACTTGCGGATGCGAGGATCTGCGAGGATTGAATCCATTAGGCTTTGAGCCATTTTTTCGATTAGTTTGAATCTGCTTGTGGCGACTAAATTTTTTATTTTGGTGATTACGAGGTCGTAATCGACGGTGTCGGCAATGTTGTCGCTGTGCAGAGATTGGGTGAGGTTGGTGGTGATTTCGACGTTAATTACGAGCTCGCGGTCGACGCTTTCTTCCCACTTGTAGACGCCAATAATTGTGCGCAATCTCAAGTTTTTTATTTTGATGATCATTGATTGATTTTTGGGGATTGCTTCTGAATTATGCCCGCCGGCAGCGTCCCCAAATTGTTTTTGACGTCACGCTTAAGATCAAGTTATTTCCCCCCAAATTCTTTTCAAAATGTCTTCCAGAAAAATTCAGGATATTATTCGCGAGCACGATGCGCCTCATTCGGGGCTGCATGCTTCAGGTCAAGGTGGCGCGGGACATCACGGCGGCTCTCGTACCGGATCTTACCGCTTAGATCAAGTCTCCAAGCACATTATGAATGGTGATTTTGAGCACATTGTTGACGCCGCAGCGCATCCTGAATTCGTCAAAAAAGCCTACCTGGAAGCGGACGCTGCGGGCAAGGCCGACATTAAAGTTTTAGCGGCGGTGGCAATTGCCTCTCACGGCGAAGAGATTGCCAACGGCTTGCGCCGCAACGGCACAATTGCAGAAATTAAAAATATTCCCGACGAGCACATTGCCGACGTAATGAAGCTCAGCATGAAATTCGGCGCCAGTTCCAAAAGCATGGGCGCCTTCATGAATGTGTTGCACGAGACTGGCGGGCAAGATCGCGTTGGGGCAGTTTTGAAAAGAATTTTTGATGATTTCCACCACGCCAAAGCTTCCGACGTAATCAACATTACGGCCAGTATTGTGAAGCTTGGCCTGGATCCCACGCCAATGACTTGCGCGCAAACTGCTTTGCGATTAATGAGCTACGCCCTAGACCACAGCGGCGTTGACAAAAATACTCAGCCAAATTTGGCTAGATTTGTGAATACGGCAGCCAACGCCGCCAAGCTTGGCGAGACAGTTATTAACTTCGCCGACAATTTAATCGGTGTCGGAATGGTGGCTGGAGTCAGTAAATTTGTGACCAACAAAATAATGGAATTCGGCGTCGCTCAAATGGCTGAAAAGACTGAGCGCATTAAGTTTGAAGAAGAAATGAAGAAGGTCGAAAAAGAAACCGTGGGGCAGCGCGAGGAAGAAAGGGGTAAAATTAGAGGTGAGGTGGGTGCTGCTTTAAAAGAGACTCAAACTCAGCGAGAAATCAGTCAGGCGTAGGAGTCAAATGACAAACATCGTTTCGTTAAAAAAATACAAACAGTCGCAAAGACTTAAAAATTTTAAGAAAAAATTAGGAGAGAATCAAAAAATGTTTTTTCTGACAATCGCTGCTGGAGCAGTGTTGGGGTTGGTTTTGTGGAATGTCTTTGTGGAAAATCCGGCTTATTTGGACGTGCACATTCCCGAGTCGCAAAACGTGACTTACAACAATCAGCAGCCAATTCCAATGACCACGGCTCAAATCGCCAACGAGTTTGAGAACTACGACGGCAAGCCGGTTTTGCTCTACGTTTACACCACTTGGTGCTCAATTTGCGTGAAAGAATTTCCGGTGATTAATGAAATTGCTCGTGAATTTCAAAATACTGATTTGCAGGTTTTAACTCTGGCGACGGACCGCGATCTAGATCCCAAGCATCTGCAAGAGCATTTAAATAAATTCGGAAATCTGTATTTTCCGCCGCGCTACTTGGCTTTTAAAGAAGGATTTTTGGATTTTTTGAAGAAAAAAAATATTAAATACCAAGGCCGCATCCCCTTCACGGTGTTGATCTCACGGCACGGTGAGGTGGTGACAAAATTTGTTGGGGTGAAGAGTAAAAATTATTTACGGAATCGTGTAATCAAGGAGCTGTACCTTTAGGTAGAACTGAGTTCGTGACGAGAAACCCCCCTACCCCCCTTGTCA
>CANDYP010000119.1 GCA_947425005.1 Rickettsiales bacterium
ATCAAAGCCGTAACTATTTACGATTCGCTACGATCGCCATGGAGTGGAAGTTGAGGGGGAATTCTAAGAAGACGTGGAGGATGCTGAGGAATAGCAGGAAAGAGGCGCCGATGCGGTAATCGTAAGCGTAGAGGGCGAGGGAGGCGATCCAGATTGCGCCCGAAATTATCAAAGATTTTTTGGAAACTTGGTGCCACTTGATGAGCTCAACTTTGGAAAACCAATTTAAATAATGGTAAGTGTAAGCGAAGGCGATGAAGGCTTGAACCTTTAGCGCCGCTGATACCGAGATCAAATCAGCCTTCTCAAAAGGAATGCTGAAAATATTTAGGATCGCTTGATTTAAATTCAGGCCGTCATTGGTGACGATCTCTAAAGCTTTGCTACTGATGGCGTAACTGTCGTGGGAGATGAAAATAAAACTTACCGAACACAGCGCGAAGACGGCGAAAGAAATGTAAGCGGAAATATTTTTACTCTTGATAGCACCAGCTAAAATAAAAATTCCGGTGAAGAGCCAAACGTGGATGATGGTGGTGAGCAAGGCGCCGAAAATCACGGTGTAGTTTGGTGTGCCTTTGAAAAGCACGACTAAAAATAAAGCCAAAGCGAAAGCATTAATGCGCCAAAACCAATCTTTGACGAAGGTCAAAATGTAAGCGGCGGCGAAGGCGAAGAAAATTAGACAGGAAGGCCAGAGGGCGAGCTCGTCGGTGAATTCTTGTTTGTTTAGACCGCGGCTGTTCAAAAAATTTTCAGCCAGTTGAGTGTCTTTAAAATTGGGCCAGTAGTGGATGGTTAGCATTGCTGTGGTGATTACTGCGCAAACTACCACCAAAGCGATCCAATCGGTTTTACCGATCACGAAATATTGTTTTTTTTGGAGCCAGGAAATTTCAGTGGCGTAATGCAGGGGGCCAAGAATGGCGTAGGAAAGGAGAAAAATTTCGAAGGGCAGCATCACCGCCAAAGCAGCGGAGGCAAGCATTAGGAGGATGTTGATGAGATCAACTTTTGTGGAGTTCATGGGAAATGTTTTAAAAATATCAAAAACAAAAAAGCCCCGAAAAACTTGAGTTCTTCGGGGCTTTTTATTGCGGAATTTTTGATCAATTAATCAACCAAAACTGACAGCTTTTCGGCGCCGTGCATTTCGGCGTAGCCGCCTACAATATCAATTTGCTTAACGATATTTTGCTTGTCGTCGTAAACCGTGATTTGGCCTTCTTGCAATTTGGCGATGATCGACTCATGTCCGTACATCACGCCGATGTCGCCTTCAACCGAAGGAACGACGGCCATGTTGCATTCGCATTTTAGGATCACGCCCTGCACTGAGATGATTTCGAGATTTAAATTCGTCATGAATTACTTCGACTCTTTTAAAATTTTTTCGCCTTTAGCAATTGCTTCGTCAATGCCGCCAACCATGTAGAAAGCGGATTCAGGAAGGTAATCATATTTGCCTGAAACGATTTCTTTGAAGCTGCTGATAGTATCTTTCAAAGACACCAATTTTCCGGGAGCGCCGGTGAAAACTTCAGCAACGTGGAAAGGCTGTGACAAGAAACGTTGAATTTTACGAGCACGCGCCACAGTCAATTTATCTTCTTCCGAAAGCTCGTCCATCCCCAGAATCGCGATGATGTCTTGCAACGATTTGTAGGCTTGCAGAATTTTTTGAACTTCCCGAGCGATGTCGTAATGATCTTGGCCTACGATGCGCGGATCAAGGATGCGCGAGGTTGAATCCAAAGGATCAACTGCCGGGTAAATACCGATCTCGGCGATTTGACGCGAAAGAACTGTAGTGGCGTCCAAGTGTGAGAATGAGGTTGCCGGAGCAGGGTCAGTTAAGTCATCCGCCGGAACGTAAATTGCTTGCACCGAAGTGATCGAGCCGCGTTTAGTGGAGGTAATGCGCTCTTGCATCATCCCCATTTCAGTGGCGAGGGTGGGCTGGTAACCTACGGCTGAAGGGATGCGACCTAAAAGTGCAGAAACTTCGGAACCGGCTTGGGTAAAGCGGAAGATGTTGTCAACGAAGAAAAGTACGTCACGACCTTCTTTGTCGCGGAAATATTCAGCTTGAGTCAAACCTGTTAAAGCAACGCGGGCACGGGCTCCAGGTGGTTCATTCATTTGACCGTAAACCAAAGCAACTTTGGAATTTTTTAAATTTTCGACGTCAATTACGCCGGAATCCATCATTTCGTGGTAAAGATCATTTCCTTCACGAGTTCTTTCGCCAACACCGGCGAAGACTGAATAGCCGCTGTGAGCTTTGGCAACGTTGTTGATCAATTCCATGATTAGAACTGTTTTACCGACACCGGCACCGCCGAACAAACCAATTTTTCCGCCTTTAGAATAAGGGGCGAGAAGGTCGATGACTTTAATGCCCGTCACCAGAATTTCAGTTTCAGTTGCCTGTTCAGAAAGTTCGGGGGCTTTAGCGTGGATTGGTAGAAGCTCTTTAGTTTCGATTGGGCCTTTTTCGTCAATCGGCTCACCGATTACGTTCATGATGCGTCCTAAAGTTCCTTCACCGACCGGAACTGAAATTGGTCTGCCTGAATCGATCACTTCGGTGCCGCGAGTTAAGCCTTCGGTAGAATCCATCGCAATGGCGCGGATGGTTCTTTCGCCGATATGTAGAGCAACTTCAAGCACTAGTTTTTTACCGTTATTGTCGCATTCCAACGCGTTGTAGATTGCTGGCATTTCGTCACCTTCAAACACCACGTCAACTACAGCGGAAATAACTTGGGTAATTTTTCCTTTATTGGTCATAAACAAGAAATCAGATTAATAACTTAAAAGAGCCGCGACAGGCGCGGGTTTAGAGCGTAGGCAAATTCAAAAATTAATTGAAAAGCTTGGTCTAAAATTTTTTAAATTTGGGATTTTGTAAGTATCGGCAACCGGCTTTGAAAGCCGGCCTTGGAAAGGGAGCGGCAAATTAATTTCGGCGGAATTAATTCACAATAGGGAAAGTTTGTTTAGGCATATACCCAACCTGATTCAAAACACCGAACTTATGACGAGAATTTTTGAGGAAAAATTGCGACAGAAAACGTCGGCTGTAGCAAGTGCTACAGCCAAGTTTTCCGAGCAAATTTTTACCAAAAAGGCGAAGTCAGAAGTTCGGTGTTTTGGATTAGGTTGGGTATAGACACCCAACCTAATCCAAATAATTAACATCTCTGTGACCGTATGGGCTGTAGTGCGATGGATTGGATACTTCAGATTGTGGCTTTCTGGCCAGTATTAAATCGCCTCTGATTGTCGTTGCTAAAAAATCTGCCAAACCAATTTCGCGGCAAAACTCTTCCGCCTCTTTCGTCAGCCCCAGGATCTCTTTGGGGATGACGCGCGCATCGCGATGAGCTGCGAAAACTTGTCTCACACTATCCTGGTCCGAGATGTTAAAGCCGAGAGCATCTGTGATTGTGTAATCTTTGTTTACGCTACCAACGAGAAGGTTCAGCGCTATTTCTTTTCCGTCTATTCTTCGACATAAAATCTCAGTCGCCTCACTCACCTCTTTTGAAACGCCTTGATTCCGCAGCCCGTTAACTTCGTACATGGTTATGTCGTGAGAGCCGCCGCACCCGTTAAAACGAATGGAGAAACGCTCACCTTGGGGCGATAGGCCAGAAACAATGTGGCACACACCTTTGCGACATCTTTCGCTAAAACTCACGATGCAATTTCGCACCTCATCACTCTCCCTACTCAGCTCTGCATCGCTGGTTAAAACCTTAAATTTAATGCCG
>CANDYP010000120.1 GCA_947425005.1 Rickettsiales bacterium
TGTCAGGGGGGCTTTGATCGAACTCGGTTTAACGCCCCCCTGACAAGGGGGGTAGGGGGGTTTCTCGAGTTACAGAAATATCTAAAAGAATAAATCCCAACCAAATGCAAAACGAATTCTACCTTACCGAAAAACTCCCACCCTACATCTTCGCCGCAATGTACCAGCTCAAGACTGAAGCTGCTGCAAACGGTATTGAGATCATTGATTTCGGAATGGGCAACCCAGATTCCGCACCGCCGCAACACGTGATGGATCGGCTGACGGAGCTCACGCGCGACCCAAAACTTTTTGGCTATTCTGTCACGGGCGGCATTGATGTTTTGAAAAAATCAATCTGCGAATATTACGCACGTCGCTTCGGTGTTACGCTTGATTACAAGACTGAAAGCCTTGTCACGATTGGCGCCAAAGAGGGCATTGCTTCGCTGGCCACTGCAATTTCTGACGCTGAAAATTATTTTGTCGTGCCGTCGCCGGCTTACCCAATTCACACTTTCGCCTTCGCAATTTCTAAAAGTAATGTCGTGCAGTTGCCGGCAATTTCCGGCGCAGATTTCTTGCGAGAATTTAAAAATTACGTCGAATCATTGGTCCCCGGGGCAGTAAAGAAGCCACTCGCCGTCATTGTGAGTTTTCCGTGCAACCCAACAACTGAAATCGTCGGGCTCGATTTTTACGAAGAGCTCGTCGCCTTCTGCAAGCACCACAAAATCTACATCATTTCCGACATCGCTTACTGCGAACTTTATTTTAACGAAAAAGACAAACCGCATTCGATCCTAGAAGTAAAAGGCGCCAAAGACATTGCGATTGAATTTTCTTCGGTCTCAAAAAGCTATTCAATGGCCGGATGTCGCGTCGGATTCGCGGTGGGAAATCCCACTTTGGTCGGCGCGCTTTACAAAATAAAATCCTATTTGGACTACGGCTCGTTCAATCCGCTGCAGATGGTGGCGGCTGAGGCACTGTCAGAAAAAAGTAATGATTACTTGGAGGCGCTTCGCCAAAAATACAAATCACGCGGCGAATTTTTGGTTGATCTTTTGGAAAAAGAATTGGGCTGGCACGTTGAAAGACCTAAGGCCAGCATGTTTGTTTGGAGTAAATTGCCGAAACAATTTTTGCATTTAACTTCTTTCGAGTTTTGTAAAAAAATGATTCAAGAGACTGGCGTTGTAATGTCGCCAGGAAGTTCTTTTGGCGCAAATGGCGAAGGTTACGTGCGACTTTCTTTGATCCATTCCGAAGAAAACATGCGAAAAGCAGTAGCTGCTTTGAAGAAGATTTTTTAAGAAAAAAATAAAATATTTTTTTAGAGCCAATGGGCAAGCGGGTTTGAAGCGACCAATTGTTGCCGCCGGCGGCAACAATCTTTTAAAATTTTGTTAAATGATCAATTTCAAAATCCTCACAATTTTCCCCGAACTCTTTCCGGGACCCCTCGCTGCCTCAGTTACGGGATCTGCACTTGCAAAAAATTTGTGGTCGATTGAGGCAATTAACATCCGCGATTACGCCAAAGACAAACGAGGAACCGTCGACGACACCCCCTACGGCGGAGGTGCTGGAATGGTTTTGAAGGCTGATGTTGTGGCGGATGCGATTGAAAGTAGTGGTAAGAAAAAAATAATTTACCTTTCGCCGCGCGGAAAAGTTTTTACGCAAAAAATGGCGCGCGAATTGGCGCAAGAAACTGAAATCACACTTCTGTGCGGACGCTACGAAGGCGTGGATCAGCGCGTTTTGGATGAATACGAAATCGAAGAAATTTCAATCGGCGATTACGTTTTAAGTGGCGGCGAAATTGCGGCTTACGTTTTAATCGACGCAGTTTTGCGCAATGTTGAAGGCGTGCTCGGCGCTGACGAATCGCTCGCCGAAGAATCTTTCGGATCCAAAAATAATTCCGATTTCGACAATCTTTTAGAATACCCCCACTACACCAAACCCCAAGAGTGGCGCGGTCGCGCAGTCCCAGAAATTTTAATCGGTGGCCACCACAAAAAAATCAACGAGTGGCGCAAAGAACAAGCAATCGCAATCACCAAAAAAAACCGCCCCGATCTTTTTGAAAAAATGATTCTGAACCCGTGACGAAAAACCCCCCTACCCCCCTTATCAGGGGGGCTTTGTCCGAGCTCGGTTTAAGCCCCACTGATAAGGGGGGTAGGGGGGTTTTTCGTCACGGGTTCGCACTCAAAAATCACCCAAACACACCACGCCTGATCTCTACTTGATAAGCAGCGATTGGGCATTACGATCAATTCTCGATGTAAAATAGTTGCTCTTAGCTGATATTTTCTGACAGAATTTCCTCATCCTTTAAAACAAGTTCCCCCCAAATGACAACTTTCTCAAACTTAAATTTAAACCCGAAAATTCTTGCTGCGCTTGAAAAGAAGGGTTACGTGACGCCTACTCCAATCCAGCTTCAGGCCATTCCGCCGGTTCTTGACGGTAAAGATCTTTTAGGAATCGCGCAGACCGGAACCGGTAAAACCGCAGCTTTCGCTTTACCTATTTTGCACAATCTCGCCAAGAGCGGAATTTCGGTAAAAAGCGGCTGCGTGCGTGCTTTAATTTTAACGCCAACTCGCGAACTCGCTTCACAAATTTCTGAAAATATTGAGGCTTACAGCAAAGATTTAAATTTACGCCACACCGTGATTTACGGAGGAGTGCCCGATCGTCCGCAAATCGCTGCAGTGCAGCGCGGTGTCGACATTTTGATTGCCACGCCAGGGCGCTTGATGGACTTGGCCGGACAAGGTTTTATCCGTTTCATGCAAGTTGAGGTGTTGGTTTTGGACGAGGCTGACCGCATGCTCGACATGGGCTTCATCAACGACATCAACAAAATAATCGCCAAAATTCCGCCAAAAAGACAGACGCTTTTTTTCTCGGCCACGATGCCAACGGCGATTACTAATTTGTCGAAATCAATTTTGACCGATCCGGTTCGAATCGAAGTGACGCCACAATCCACAACGGTCGAGCGCATTGACCAAAAAATTTATTTCGTGGAAAAGCGCGACAAGTTGTCGCTGTTACGACACATTTTAAAACAGCCGGAAGCGACCAGCGTGATTGTATTTTCTCGCACTAAACACGGCGCGGATGACGTCGAAGATTATTTGGCAAAAAACAGAATTACGGTCGCGGCGATTCACGGCGACAAAGATCAAGATCAACGCGAAAAATCTTTGAACAGATTTCGTGAAGGCAAGATTCAGGTTTTGGTGGCAACCGACGTGGCAGCGCGCGGCATCGACATCCCAGCGATTAGTCACGTAATTAATTACGAGCTTCCCTCCGATCCAGAAAGCTACGTGCACCGAATTGGACGTACGGCGAGAGCTGGCAGACAAGGCGTGGCGATTTCTTTTGGCGATCCGCACGACGACACGCTTTTGCTTGCAGTCGAAAAAGCGATTAACTTTAAAATTCCGGTGGATGACTCGCATCCTTACGCGCCTAGGTCTGGGACGTCTAATGCCAAACCTGTTCACTCGGAAGAGCGAAACAGAAAACCTCATTCAGCTGCGCGTAAACCTGCGGAAAAAGTGGAAAGAAAAAATGAAAAGAAACCGCAGCGCCAAGAAACTCGTCACGTTTCGCAAGAGAAAAAAAGTGAGAAAAAATCAGGGATTTTGAATTTTATTTTTGGGCTGTTTGGCGGCAAAAAACCGGTCGCAAAAAAGTCGGAAGTAAGGCCAGAAAGAAAGCCGGAAAGA
>CANDYP010000121.1 GCA_947425005.1 Rickettsiales bacterium
GTCAGGGGGGCTTCACCCCGAGCTCGATCCAAGCCCCCCTGACAAGGGGGGTAGGGGGGTTTCTCGTCACAAACTCAGTCTACTCAAACCGCTTTTGATCCGCGTAGTAAACTCCAAGCAACTTCACACTCTGCGAAAAAAATCCCATCTCTTCCAAAGACTGCGCCACATTTCTTTGACTCGGATGACCGTCAATCGTGATGAAAAATTTCGCCTGTTTCGACGCGCCGCCAGGAATGTAACTTTCCAATTTCACCATGTTCACACCATTTGTCGCAAAGCTACCAAGCACCTTGTAGAGCGAACCGGGAATGTTGCGAATCGTAAAAATCATCGCGGTCACAACCGGCGCAATTTTTGGATCCGGGTCAATCGCATCTTTCGAAATCACGATGAAAGTTGTGGTGTTGCCTTCCGAATCCTGCATGTTTTCTTTGATGATTTTCAAACCATGCATCTCTGCCGCCATCTTGGAACACAAGGCCGCTTTGGTTTTGTCGGCACCACTGGCAACAAATTTTGCCGCCTCTGCCGTGTTCGAAAATTCGCGCAATTTTAATTTCAGCGCACGCAAATTACTTTGGCATTGCATCAAAGCTTGTGGGTGAGAGAGAACTTCTGTGACGTCTTCAAGCGTTGCCCCATCAAGCCCCGCAAGATTGTGGTTAATCGACAAAGAATGCTCCGCGACGATTGAAACTTTTCCTTCTTGCAATAAATTGTGAATTTCTGAAACGCGTCCGGCGTAAGAATTTTCAAGCGGAATCATGCCGTACTCCACTTCGCCATTTTCCACCGCGCGGAAAACATCGTAAAAAGTTGGGAAAGGTTTGGCTTCAAATTCCGCGTAAAAATTTCTGCACGCAAGGTTGGAATTAGCGCCAGCAGTGCCTTGAAAGGCGATGGTTTTTTTCATCGAAAAAATTGATTAAATTACTGTTGATTGAACGGAGTTGAAAGCGCAGCAGTGGAAGGAGTTGACATTGTTTTTGACGCTTTGGATAATCGCCCGCAATCCAACAAAATCAACAACTTACGAGCACTCATGTCAAAACACTGGACGGTAAATTCTTGGCGAAATTTACCCATCAAACAGCAACCAACCTACGAAAATCAAGAGGCGTTAAAAAAAGCTGAAAAACAATTAAGCAACTTCCCTCCCCTCGTTTCTTTTGACGAAGTCGAAAAATTAAAATCCGAACTCGCTTTGGTTTCACAAGGCAAAGCCTTCTTGCTCCAAGGCGGCGACTGCGCTGAGAGCTTCACCGAATTTTCTCACGACAATCTAAAAAACTTTTTCCGCACCGTCATGCAAATGACCATCGCCTTGATGCACGGCCTTAACAAGCCTGTCGTCAAGGTTGGTCGCATCGCTGGTCAGTACGCCAAACCCAGATCAGACAACGATGAAATCATTGACGGCGTTACTCTGCCAAGCTACCGCGGCGACATCATCAACGCCATCGAGTTCGAAAAAAATGCCCGCTACGCTGATCCAAAAAGATTAATCGACTCTTACTTTTACTCCGCCGCATCGCTGAATTACTTACGCGCTCTTGCCTTAGGCGGTTACGGCAATTTAGAAAAAGTTAACAAATGGAACAAAGAATTTGCTCACAGCCTGGTCAGCAAAAAAAATACCGAAGAAGTAATTTCGGAAGTGAACAAGGTTTTGGGCTTCATGCGCGCTTGCGGGCTTGACGCAAAATCTTTGCCGCAACTTACAACCGCCAGCTTTTTCACTTCGCACGAAGCTTTGCTTTTAAATTACGAAGAAGCCTTCACCCGCAAAAACAATGACAGCGGCAAGTTTTACGACCTCAGCGCGCACATGTTGTGGATCGGAGATCGCACCCGCCACCCGGACGAAGCTCACGTCGAATTCATGCGCGGCATTGCCAATCCAATTGCTTTCAAAGTTGGGCCGTCAATTCACAAAGATGAATTGTTGCGACTTTTGGACGTGCTGAATCCGCACAACGAAGCCGGAAGAATCACCTTAATTGCCCGCATGGGCGCGGCGAAAGTTGAACAACTTTTGCCACCTTTAGTCGCGGCGGTGAGAGATGCCGGACGTTCTGTGGTCTGGTCTTGTGACCCGATGCACGGCAACACCATCAAGTCTTCCAACGGCTACAAAACTCGTAAATTCGACGACATTTTGAGCGAAATTAAATCCTTCTTCCAAATTCACAAAGCCGCTGGCACATACCCAGGGGGGGTACATTTCGAAATGACCGGTCAAGACGTCACGGAATGTTTGGGCGGCAACCAGCAGATCGCCGAAGGCAACTTGAAGGACCGTTACCACACCCACTGTGACCCACGTTTGAACTCGTCGCAAAGTGTCGAACTAGCTTTCATGATTGCGCAAGATTTGGTAAAAAATTAAGCATTTTGTAATTTTCTCCGGCCGGAGAAAATCGTGCCTTTTTTCTGGATGCAGTGGAATCAAGGGTTTTGAAGGATGGTTTGTTCAAATTTGATTCGTGCCTTTTTTTTCAGCAGTAAAATCGTGACTGGGGTGGTCGGAGTTTCTGACGAAAAACCCTCACAAAATTAATCAAAAAAAATGCCAAACAAAAAACACGGAACAGTCGCCCTCGTCGGTGCGCCTAACGCGGGGAAATCGACTCTTACCAACGCCCTCTTGGGCCAGAAACTTTCCATCGTTTCGCCGAAGGTTCAGACTACGCGCAACTCGATCAAGGCCATTGTGATTGAGGGCGAAACGCAGCTCATTCTTCTCGACACGCCGGGAATTTTCATTCCGCACGACGACAAAATTCTGGAACGCGTCATCGTCAAATCCGCCTGGCAAGGGCTTCGCGAGGCCAATCACGTTTGCTTTTTAATTGACGCGACAGTGGGAATGAACCGCGAAAACAAGCGCATCATCGAAGATTTAAAAAAAGAAAATGTCAGCCTGACCATCCTGATTAACAAAATGGATTTGGTGAAAAAGGGCGCCATTCTTGAGATCATGGCCGCTGTGGTGCAGTTAGGCTTTCAGGATATTTTTCCGATTTCGGCGGAAACCAAAGACGGCGTCGAGCAAATTAAGAAATTTTTGTGCGGCCAATGCGTAGCTCCGGGCTGGGTTTTTGACGAAGACCAAATCACCGACGCACCGATGCGTTTCATCGCTTCCGAGATTACCCGCGAGAAATTGTTTTTGAAAATGCATCGTGAGCTGCCTTACTCTCTCACGGTCAAAACCGATTCTTACGAAGTGTTGGACAACGGCGAAATTAAAATTCACCAAACGATTTTTGTTTTGCGCGACTCGCAAAAAAGCATCATCGTCGGCAAAAATGGCGCGATGATTCGGGAGATTGGGTTGGAAGCGCGGCAAGACATTTCAGCGATTGCCGGCACCAAGGTGCATCTTTTTTTGTTTGTGAAGGTGAAGAAGGATTGGATGCATGACGTGGAAAGCTACGAGATGTTGGACACGGAGAAGTTGCTGAAAAAATAAATTGGGTTCTTGAAATTGAGTCCGTGACGAAAAACCCCCGTGACCGGCATGCGCTCACCCCCCTTGTCAGGG
>CANDYP010000122.1 GCA_947425005.1 Rickettsiales bacterium
TCATCCCCCTTATCAGGGGGGCTTTTTGATCGAGTTCGGGTTAAAGCCCCCCTGACAAGGGGGATGAGCGCATGCCGGTCATGGGGGTTTCTCGTAACGAACTCGACTCCATCCAAAAATTGCTTTTAAAATCACCCAAAATTACTCTGCCCGCCCCGCACTTTCGCTCTCCTTTTTCCAAAAAAAATTAACTTTATGAACAGCTTTGTCGCTTTCTCCTACTTGATCTCAGCGGTTTTATTTATTTTATCTTTGTACGGACTTTCCTCACCAAAAACCTCTCGCATCGGAAATTATTTCGGCATGGGCGGCATGGCGCTCGCCATCGTCACCACTTTATTTTTACCACAAGTTAAGCACCAGTTTCTGATCTTACTCGCCATCGCAATTGGCGGCGGAATTGGCTACCTCATCACCAAAACAGTCAAAATGACAGCAATGCCGCAGCTAATCGCCGGCTTTCATTCTCTCGTTGGATTGGCTGCAGTATTGATCGCAGCCAGTGCTCTTTGGATGCCAGAATCATTCCAAATTATTGACGGCGGCAAAATTAAAATCGGCAGCTTGGTTGAAATGGGCCTCGGCGTTGTAATCGGCGCCATCACTTTCACCGGCTCGATTGTAGCTTTCTTGAAGCTCAACGGAAATATGAAATCGAAATTTCTACTCTTCAAAGATCCGCAAAAAATTTCTAAATATGCCGCAATTGCTTTGGGCGTTGCACTACTTCTCTTCATCATTTTTGGATCAAAATTTTTCTTCACCATTCTAACTCTTCTCGCATTTTTCATCGGCTTCATGTTGATCGCGCCAGTTGGCGGCGCTGACATGCCGGTCGTGGTTTCAATGCTAAACTCTTACTCCGGTTGGGCGGCAAGTGGCATCGGCTTCACTCTAGCCAATCCGCTTTTGATCATCACCGGCGCCTTGGTCGGCGCTTCAGGCGCGATCCTTAGCTACATCATGTGCAAGGCCATGAACCGCTCCATCTTTAATGTAATCTTCAGCAGCTTTGGCGAACAAACCGCCGCCGCGGCAACTGACGGTAAAGAACAAAAACCCGTCAAACAAGCCAGCGCCGAAGACGCCGCCTACATGATGAAAGGCGCCGCAAGCGTCATCATCGTTCCGGGCTACGGAATGGCGGTTGCCGGCGCGCAACACGCGGTCGCTGAAATGACTCACACTCTTGAAAAAGCTGGCGTGGAAGTGAAGTTCGCCATTCACCCCGTCGCCGGCAGAATGCCCGGCCACATGAATGTTCTCTTGGCCGAAGCCAATATTGATTACGAAAAAGTTTTCGAGTTAGAAGAAATTAACAGTGAGTTCAAAACCACTGACATCGTCTTCGTAATCGGCGCCAATGACGTCACCAACCCCGCAGCTAAAACCGACAAAACCAGCCCAATCTACGGCATGCCGATCTTGGATGTCGGTCACGCTAAAACAGTTTTCTTTGTGAAGAGATCAATGAATGCAGGCTACGCCGGCATTGAGAACGAACTTTTCTACAACGATAATACTTTAATGATTTTCGGCGACGCCAAAAAAGTGTCGGAAGAAATTGTTAGAAATTTATGACAAATGACGCAGGGGCAAAGCCCCGAGTAATTTGCAACTCATTCAACAACAAAAAATAAATTATTTATGAGTAAAACAAACGCCAACTCTCTCCGCGTCGGGAACGTCATCGAATTTCAAAATCAACTTTGGAAAGTTTTAAAACGCGAACATGTCAAACCAGGCAAAGGCGGCGCTTACATTCAAGTTGAAATGAAAAATATCGTGACGGGCAACAAAACTAACACTCGCTACAATTCCAGCGAAGATGTTGACGTGGCTTACGTTGAGCAAAAAAATTACCAGTTCCAATATTTCGACCAAAACGACTTAGTCGCGATGGACATGGAGAGTTTTGAATCTTTTAATCTTAGCAAAGATTTGGTCGGCGAAGCTCTGCCTTTCTTGGTGGAAGGCATGGATATTCGCGTCGAATATTGTAACGACAAACCAATTTCAATCGCCTTGCCCGAACAAGTGACCGGCGTAATCGCACAAGCCGATGCGGTTGTGAAAGGTCAAACTGCAGCCTCTTCTTACAAGCCCGCAATCCTTGAAAATGGCGTGCGCGTGTTAGTTCCACCTTTCGTTGCATCAGGCGAAGAAATCATCGTTAGAACCGAAGATTTCACTTACGTCGGCAGAGTGAAAGCGTCTCAGTTTTAGCACTCACAAACACTATTCTCGGCATGATTCCTTTCATAAAAATGAGTGGAGCTGGTAACGACTTCGTCATTTTTGACGCGCGGACGACCCCAGTCGCACTCACCTCTCAACAGATTCAAAAAATTTCTGACCGCAAAAACATCGGCTGTGATCAGTTAATCATTTTAAAAGATTATTCCCGCGCTGACTGTTTGATGGAAATTTACAACTCGGACGGATCTTTGTCGGGAGCCTGCGGAAACGCCACTCGCTGTGTCGCTTCAATTTTAATGGCCGAAAAAAATCACCGCGAAGTAAAAATCAAAACTGCTGCCGGGATATTAAAATGCTGGAAAAGTGGAGATTTAATTTCAGTCGACATGGGCATTCCAACTTTTGATTGGAATAAAATTCCTCTCGCACACGAGGGTGACACCCAAAAAATCTGTCTTCATGGTTTTGAATTTGCCTGCGTTAATGTTGGAAATCCGCACGCCGTAACTTTTATTAATCAGCCAATTTCAGATGAAAAATTTTTTGAAGTTGGACCACAAATTGAAACCGATCCGACCTTCCCTCAAAAAACCAACGTCGAATTTGCCCACATTTTATCTGACGATTTAATCGAAGTTCGAGTTTGGGAACGTGGTGCCGGCGAAACTCTGGCCTGCGGATCTGGCGCTTGCGCCGTAGCAATTCTTGCGATCAAAAAGAAATTGGTAAAACAAAACCCAGGCACCAAAAAAATTACCACCCGCTTCAAAGGCGGTGACTTAATGATCGAATGGAATGGCACCGGCTCAGCCGTTATCATGACTGGTGGCTTTGAAACCGTCTGCACCGGCGAAATTGACGAAAGCTAAAAGATGAAAAAATTATTTTTAGTTACGCTGTTTTTTTTCTCCTCCCTCAACTCCTTCGCCCTCACCCCCGAAAATCGCCTGACTGACGAATCTCAAGAACAGCGCGCCATGAAATTATTTTTGGAAGTACGCTGTTTAGTTTGCGAAGGCCAAGTAATCGAAAATTCCAACACTGAGTTTTCTTTCGAAATGCGAAAACTAATCCGCGAAAAAATCGAAAGCGGTAAATCTGATGAAGAAATAAAATCCGACCTAATCAAAGAATTCGGCAAAGATATTTTGACTTACTCTGATTTTGGAAAGAGTGATTTTCTGCTGTGGCTGTTGCCGTTGGCGTTGGCGCTGGGATTGCCTGCTTGGATGCTACTTAAGAAAAGAAAATCATAGATTATCCAACCGAAAAAACCGTAACAAAAACCGTCGGTTGAGCTTCGTTAAAACCACCGGAAGGTTCC
>CANDYP010000123.1 GCA_947425005.1 Rickettsiales bacterium
AGGTAGCTGGTGAGGGTGCGGAAGGCTTCGTTTCCGGAGTAGTAAAGAAGGTAGCCGCTGAGGATCAGAATTACAAAAAGCAGAGTCAGAATTATTCCGGAGAGGCGGCGGTTTTTTTTGACGCGCCAGTTGAAGGAGATGTGGGTTGAAAGCAGCATTCCAAAAACTACCAAAAAGACGTAAGATGCGGCACCGTGTAGGATCAAAGACCACGAGCTCAGGAAGCGCAGATCAGAATCGTAATCGACAAAAAAATTAAAAATTAGCCAAATAACGCCGCTAAAAAGCAGGGTAAAAATTGCCAGATGTAAGAGGAATCTCTGAGTGAATGTCAGCTTCATTGGTTAATAAATATCACTTGATTTTGCTTCGATACCAGCATGGCCGTAGCGCCCAACTGCGCTAAAATTGCTGCGGAATTTTCTTTTTTTACGGCGACGATTTTGGTGAGGGCGTCAGCAATTACGCAATTTTGCGCTGAAACAGAAATGCTCTCGTCACTGTATTCCAAAGCTCCGAGGCGGGGCTGGAAAATCGGGTAAATTGTTTTGTCGCCAATTTTTTGGTGAGAAAAATATCCCGAACTAGTGGCCAGCGCCCGGTCACAAATTTCAGTTTCGCAAATTATTTCGCCGAGATTTTTAGGATTGCGGATGCCGATTTTTTGCGAAGATTTTCCAACGCGCAAATCTCCGCCGGCATTAATGATGTAATCCACAATGCCTTGATTCTCTAAGGCTTGAGCAGCGCAGTCAACCGCGTAACCTTTGGCAATTCCGCCCAAATCAATTTGCAAATTTTTGCTGAATTTCACAGCGCCGCCATCAAACAATTCAACGTCAGCGAAGGAAGAATTTTTGCCGCTGCGATGTAGCGTCACGTCAAAAATTCCGTCACTAATTTTAAAAAGTTTTTGCGCTAAAGTTAGAACTTCAAAAAGGCGCGGATCCACGACAACCGCATCCTGACAAGCCTTACGATTCAAAAGTGCCAACTCACTTTTTTCGTCAAAAAAACTCATCAAATCGTGAACTTCTTTCACCTCGTCGAAGGCTTCATCAACCGCCAAATAGGCCGCAGAACTTTCAGCGAAAATTTTGATTTCGACGAAAGTTCCAAGTAGTGGCTGACAACGTTTGATCATTTTTTCAGCAAATCGTAAGTGACCAGAACGCGCTTCACGCCTTCAGTGATGTGCTTGCACGACAAGGTGGCGCCGCTGATATTTTTGACGTCGCCATCAAGTTTTAAGTTTGATCCAATGTTTTTTCCGACAAATTGTTTGCGCCAAGATTCTTCGCGCACTTGATAGCCGTAGGTTTCGTTGTAGCTCATAATTTCGATGCCCCGAACCGAGCCATCTTTGTTGATGCCGATGGCGTAAGTGATGAATTCGTGTTTGCCCAGAACTTCGTCGATTACAAAAGTGCCTCCCCCCTCAACATTCCACATCTTGATTTCGCCGCCGTGGCGCACGTCTCTGCCCGATTTTTCTTCCACTATTTTGATTTGATCTTTGGTGAGAATGACAAAATTTTTGGTCATTTTAGTTTTGCCGAAAATCGCCTGCTGCGCCTGCTCTTCGTTTAAATAAACAATTGCGTAAGCGCTTTGCGACATGATCGCCGTAGGTGCCAATGCTAGCACTGGGACTAAAGTCCATTTAATTTGTGAAGACATATTTTTAAAAAATTGATTTGAGAGAATTAAAATGGGTAGCCGAGGATTAATCGAATCCCGTCGATTTTAGTGTGCTCGTCGCCGTAAACTTTGTTGTGCCTCATTTCAGATTTCTGATCACCGAATCCATTAGCGGCGATTTGATATCTGAAACCCAAAGTGGCAAAGAATTTTCGGCCACCGTAATGAATTACCGGGCCGATGAAATGCGCGGTGTGTTCTTGAGTTCTACGACTCATTCTCCAAGTGCCTCCGAACTCGTTGTGGTTACGATATTCTACGCCGGCAAACCAGTTGGGGATGAAGCGGTAAGATGCGCCGGCCGTGAAATCAAGCATTGCCGCTTTTTGCCAACTAGGCACGCTGCCTTCATCTTCCGGCGCCGAATCAAAAGCCGAACTATTTTTTTCCTGCTCGTAAGAAACCGTGATGTTTGCCGCCGTGATTAACTGGTCGTCGAAAAAGTTTTTGTGCAAAATAATTTTACTTTCGACTTCTCTTTCGCGCGGACCGATTGTCGGCTCGAAATAAAACGCCAAGCCGATCGCGTCTTTGTAAGGGCTTAGGACGCGGTAAATAAATTCCGTTGAAAATGAGTCGTAACGAAGCGCGTGGTAAGAATTATCCGGGTTGTGATTCGCCGGAATATCAATCCCTTCAGTTGTACGCTGCGTGCTGTTGGCCTTGGCATTTATGTTGCTGTAATTGATGTAAAGAGCGGCCTGAAAATTGTCGGTCACGCCGTACTCGATTTCAGACTGCATTTTTAAATTACTGTAAGTCCCGTGAGCTTGACCATATCTCTCGTCAATTTTTTGCTCAAACTGAGTGGTGCCTTTGGGGTTTAGATCGGTGGTGTAAATGTAACCAAAAACTGGTTCATCCGCTTGAGCGGCAAAATTTGTCAGCAAAAAAATCGCCGCAAAAAACTTCAGACATTGTTTGTCCACGCTTTTTAAAAAATTGAAATTTTGGCAGGAATTTTGGCAGGAAGTTGATGCTGAGACGCATCAGGTTGATAATTAAAATCATGAAGAAAGAAAGGTCAAGAGCTGTGATAAAGATTTTCATTTATCTCAAAAAACCCAGCAAAATTGCCGTCTCGCGGCCTATTTTTGTGAGGATTAAAAAATTGACAGATTAAATTTCGGCGCCTACTTTGCCCGCTCCTTTTTTAGAACCAGCTCAGAATCTTGCTGCAACGGACGTCGCAGGTAGAGATTTTGAACAGGTTCTTGCAAGCTGCGCTGCTCTTGTGTCGGAACCCCCCCCTCCTCTAAAATCAAAACAAAACTAAAATGACAGACTTCAGAAACGTTGCCATTATTGCTCACGTTGACCATGGCAAAACTACATTGATCGATGCGATGTTGCATCAAAGCGGCACTTTCCGCGCCAACCAACAAGTTGAAAACCGCGTGATGGATTCCAACGATTTGGAAAAAGAACGCGGAATCACAATTCTAGCAAAATGTACTTCCATCGTCTGGCAAGACCACAAAATCAACGTCATCGACACCCCTGGCCACGCCGATTTTGGTGGCGAAGTTGAACGCGTACTTTCAATGGCCGACAGCGCCCTACTTCTAGTTGACTCCGCCGAAGGTGTAATGCCCCAAACCAAATTCGTACTTGCTAAAGCCTTGGCCCTCGGCCTTCGCCCTATCGTAATCATCAACAAAATCGACCGCTCCGACGCTCGTCCTGATGAAGTCTTGAACGAAATTTTTGACCTTTTCGTCTCACTTAACGCCAACGAACAACAGTTAGATTTCCCCGTACTTTACGCCGTAGGCCGTGATGGTTGGTGCGTTGAAGACATGGACAAAGACGAAAGAAAAGA
>CANDYP010000124.1 GCA_947425005.1 Rickettsiales bacterium
ACGAAAGCCGCAGCAATCGTGCCTTGTCTGATGCATCTTTTTAGATCAGCTTCAGAAATTTCTTTACCTGCCAAATATTCTTCCATCAAAGCATCATCTTGCTCGATGGCCATTTCGACTAGTTGTTCACGATATTCGTTACATTTGTCGACCATGTCAGCCGGGATTTCTTCGTAAGCGAAATCCGCTCCCATGGTTTCGTCTCTCCAAACTACAGCTTTCATTTTTACTAGATCGATCAAACCACCGTAATCTTCAGCTTGGTTGATTGGCAATTGGACGATTAGTGGCTTCGCACCAAGTCTAGTTTTCATCATTTCTACACAACGGTAGAAGTTCGCGCCAACGCGATCCATCTTGTTGACGAAGCACATTCTTGGAACGCGATATTTATTAGCCTGTCTCCAAACTGTTTCAGATTGCGGCTCCACACCGGCAACCGCATCAAATACACAAACCGCTCCGTCGAGAACGCGAAGAGATCTTTCAACTTCAATTGTAAAATCTACGTGTCCTGGAGTGTCGATAATATTGACGCGATGCTCTTTCCAGAAACAGGTTGTGGCAGCGGAAGTGATTGTAATGCCGCGCTCTTGTTCTTGCTCCATCCAGTCCATTGTAGCAGCGCCGTCATGCACTTCACCAATCTTGTGAGATTTTCCAGTGTAAAAAAGGATACGTTCAGTCGTAGTAGTTTTGCCAGCATCGATGTGAGCCATGATGCCAATATTACGATATTTTTCGATTTCAATTTGACGTGCCATAAACAATAAAAATGGTTGAGTTGTTGTGATCTTGAATTGGTTAAATACTTGGGATTTAAAACAGGCTTCAGAGCCCGAGGAACTGGGCTTGTAAGGTCTTTGCTAAAAGTCTTAAGTGAGGGCCGGGCAATCTAAGTTTAGCTTTCTAATTGACAAGAAATTATTTCAAAATTCTGACCAGATTTCGTAGCACTGAAATCAACGGTTTGTAAAAGATAAAAAGCCTTTTCTTACCATCAATCAAGGTAAAATTGCCGAATGCGCTTAAGGTGTGCATACCTTCCAGACAGAAGCTTTTTGAATCAGGTTTTATTTCGTGAGCAAATTCTTCTTTAAAATTCTGCTCACTGAGTTCGGTGATGCGATTAATTACAATCGAACTGCCGTAAGACTTGGCGCAATTTTGTGAAGGGCGATAAACATGACCCTCAAACACGAAGGGGGTTCCGGCCGGTCTAGCTGAAGAGATATCAACCTTCACCGGATTATTTGGATGTTCTTTAAATTCATCAAACAACGAATCAGCAAATGCGATGTGCAATTTGGAGTCCGAATGATCTTCAACCGTGTAGAACATCCAGAATTTATTTTGGTGATAAAAAACCGTAGGATCGACAATTTTTTTACCCGTAAAAATATCTTTGATTTTTGTTGCCGTTAACTTTTCTTGATCAATTTCGTAAAGAGATAATTTCTCTGATTTGTAGGACTCGCAAATCATAAAAATTTTACCTTCATGTACTACGATAAAAGGGTAAGAAAGGTGTTTTTTGTCATCTAAAATTATTTTTTTCTCTCCGAGGGTGAGATCTGGTAGCAGCTGCGCGATGCCGATTCTTCCTCTTTTTTTGATTTGAGAGTAGTCTTCAAAAACTACAAATTTTTTCGAGTTAATTTCGAATCCAAATGGATCAGCCAAAAAATTTAGTTTCCGGCCGTCTTTAAACCACAATATTTGCGGCTTAATGTGCAAGATTTCATAAATTGGAAAATCCAAAATACCGATATGCCAATGATCAACACAGAAGGCACGATCAACTTTTTTTAAAAAACTTGTTTTTATTTTTTGGAAACAATTTTTTTGATTCTCCCTCATGTAAGAATGGAAAGAGCAGTAGTCGTATTTAGAGCGCCAGCGGTACTTCCACAGATTAAAATCTGCCGTGTTTTTGTAGCGCAAAATCCTGATTTTGTAGTCTTGTGGGTGAAGACTGACCAGGAAGTAAAAATATAAATTATACTCAGCGACGCCAAAAGATCTTTGGCGGTTCTTCAGGAAAACTTTGTAAAAAGGATCACCCGTCCCGTCTTGACTCTCAACCTTTGCAAACAGCTCTTCGATCACATGTTTTTGGAACAGCATGTGGTGACAAATTCCAGAAATATTTTTGAATTCTTGCGGGAGTTTTTCGCCAATTTCCGGCAAAATTTTTACGATATGCTTGAAAGTAATTTGGTGAAAATCGGAGCTCTCGAGATTGAGATCTTTGCTTAAATTGTAGAGAGGCAGCCCGGCGTCAGAAAAGAATTCTACCTTGCGTAGGAAGACCGTATCGGCATCTACGACCAAAACATTTTCTGAAATGTTGGGAACAACTAGGGGGGAGTAAAGCTTTAGCAACTGCTGCAAATGCCAACCAACATCACCCCCAACGATGCTCGCGATTTCTTGGTAGGAAAAAGGAAAGAGTGATTCATCAAACCACTCAGCTTTGTCGGTGTATTTTTCTTTGGAGATTACGATGATTCTGCGGACTGCTGCGACATTTTTTCTGATGCCGTCGATACAATGGATGAGGGTGTCTAGATCTTTTTTATGCGCCGGAATTACAACATCAATTACGGGTTGTAACGTCTGGCGCATACACTGTCACTTAGAGATTAATTGGAGAGTAGTTTACCAACGGTAGTGAGCAAAAGCTTTGTTGGCTTCGGCCATTTTAAATACTTCTTCTTTCTTCTTAGCGGCCCAGCCTTTGTTTTCCAAAGATTCCAAAACGACAGTGACTACTTTGTGAGAAAGATCTCTGCCTTTAATATTTTCGATGGCGGTTTTTAACCATTTTAAAGCAAGAGCTGATCCGCGTCTTGCTGAAACTTCAACCGGTATTTGGTAAGTAGCGCCGCCAATTCTGCGTGATCTAACTTCAACTCTTGGAGTAACATTTTCCAAAGCTTCTTTGAAGATGTCGATTGGGCTTTTTTTCAATTTAGTTTCAAGATTGTCGAAAGCCTCGTAGACTGCCTTCTCAACAACTGACTTCTTGCCGTCATTCATCAAGCGGTTAACAAACCTAGAAACGATGACTTCGTTGTATTTTGCATCAGGAATAATTTTTCTGATCTTCGCTGCTCTTCTACGCATTTTTAAAAAATATTTTAGTTGAAACTCACAAATGCTCTAAGGATTTTGAGGCGGATGTTAGGTAGAAATTTTTTTTACGAGGGAGCGTACCAAACGTACGTGACTGAGTAAAAAAAATTTCTAACGACGCAGACCGCTCAAAAGCCGACGAGCATTTTATTTAGGTTTTTGGGCGCCGTATTTTGAACGGGCTTGTTTACGATTTTTAACGCCTTGGGTATCAAAATATCCTCTGATGATGTGGTAACGAACACCTGGCAAATCTTTTACACGACCACCGCGGATCATTACCACAGAGTGCTCTTGCAAGTTATGCCCTTCACCACCAATGTAAGCAGTGACTTCGTAACCATTTGTTAAACG
>CANDYP010000125.1 GCA_947425005.1 Rickettsiales bacterium
AGGGGAGGGTGATTAGACTGAGTCTGTTTGAATTTTCATGCGTAGGCCCTGGTAGGGGGGTTTCTCGTCATGAATTCAAACCCAGGCAAACTTCAACTCATTAAATAAACCAGAATCGCCTTCTGCGCGTGGAGGCGATTTTCGGCTTCGTCGAAAATTACGGACTTTTTGGAATCAATAACTTCAGCCGAAACTTCAAACCCGCGATAAGCCGGCAGGCAATGCGTGAAGATTGCGGATTTTTTCGCTAACTTCATCAAATCAGAATTCACTTGATACGGCATTAAAATTTTTAGCTTTTCTTTCTTCAGCTTCTCATCTTTTTCAGTCTTGTCTCCCATTGAAAACCAGGTGTCGGTGATCAAAACATCAGCATCTTTTGCAGCTTTTTTTGGATCACTGGATTGAGTAATTTTTGCGCCCGCTTGCACCGCTTTTTGAATCTCCAAATCACAAAAATTAAATCCTTTCGGAGTGGCGATTGCTAATTCGTAACCAAAACTTTTGGCGGCGTGGATGTAGGAATTTAGCACGTTGTTGGCATCGCCAAACCAAGCTAATTTTTTGCCTTTGATCTTGCCCAAATGTTCTTCGATCGTCAAAACGCTGGCCATGATTTGACAAGGATGACTGAAGTCACTCAGTGCGTTAATGATTGGTTTGGAAGAATATTTCGCTAGTTCCAGAATGGTCTGGTGCGAGTTTGAGCGGATCATCACAGCATCAACAAAACGTGACAACACTTTAGCCGTGTCTTCGACGGATTCACCTTTGCCAAGCTGCATGTCATTTTTATTCATCACCACAGCGTGCCCACCAAGTTGGTTGATGCCAACTTCAAACGACACGCGAGTACGTGTCGAAGTTTTCTCAAAAATCATTGCCAAATTTTTGTGGGCTAACATCTTTGCTTGCTTGCTTGGATCTTTGTCTTTTTTTAATTTTTGCGCCAGCGCGATAATTTTGCGCAAATCTTTGGCGTCAATTTTGTCCAAATCGACAAAGTGAGGGGTCGAGTTTTTTAGCATGTTTTGTTGAAGGAAGTTGAAGGTAGGTCAGCAAAAAGAAGCGGGCGAACCTATGAAGGAAGCTCTAATTGTCAAGCAACGCAAACCCAACAATGACTACAAAAAAATTTGAAATTTTTATCACTGCCGGAGGTACCGGCGGACACATAATTCCAGCGCGCTGCTTAGCTTTTGAATTGTCGCAAAAATACCCGGTTTTGTTTTTGGGTGACGAAAAATATCGCAGCTACATCAAGCCCTCGGACAGCTTTGCATCCTTGATAATAGCCTCTTCGCAGCTTGAGCGCAAACCACTACAACTCATCAAAGCGAGCTTAAAAATCACGCGCGGAACTCTGCATTCTTTGCTGATTTTTTTGCGGCATCGTCCGAAATATGTTGTGGCCTTTGGAGGTTACGCCACCTTTCCTGTCCTGGTCGCAGCGCTGTTGACAAAAACTAAAATTATTCTTCACGAACAAAATTCTCACTTGGGAAAAGTGAATCGCATCTTCGCTAAACATGCCGACAAAATCGCTTTGTCTTTTGCCGAAACCTCTGGCGTCAACGCGTCAGATCAAAGCAAAACCGTTTTTGTGGGTAATCCTGTACGTCAGGAAATTTTGGATTTAAACCAGATGCCGTACGCTTTGCCAAAGAAGGAGGAAGTTATTTCCAAGCCGGACAACAGAATGGGTTACTCCGTAATTTTAGCTTCAGATTTCGCACCGACCCCGTCCAAAAATCACGAAAATTTATTTAATATTTTAGTAATTGGCGGCTCGGGCGGCGCCAAAATTTTCAGCGAAATTTTGCCCAAAGCATTTTTTAATTTCAGCGACGATTTGAAGGGTCGCATCAGTGTCACGCAACAATGTCGTAGCGAATTATCGGAGAGCACTTTTAATCAATATCGGGCCTTTAATTTGAACATCGAGGTGCAATCTTTTTTCGCCGACATGCCAAAAAAAATTAAGGCGGCGCATTTGATTATTGCTCGCTCGGGCTCGTCATCAATCTTCGAATTTTGTGCTGCAAAAAAGCCGATGATTTTAGTGCCTTTTGAAAAAGCCGCTGATAATCATCAAGAAAAAAACGCGCGCTTCCTTGAAAAATATGGCGCGGCAATCGTGATCACTGAAAAAGAATTCACGATTAATCACATCAGCAAAACTCTGCAAAATTTAATTAACAGTTCGTCGGCATTAGAAAAAATGTCGCAAGCTGCCGCTTCTTTAGCGGTGATTGAAGCAACAAAAAATCTGGCAAAATTAATTCAGGAATAATGTTACAAGAAGCAAATTTCCCAAAAATCAATTCAGCCCAAGAGGCCGCGAAGCAAGAGATGTCGCTGAGCCACATTCTTAAAAGCAAAAGGCAGCAGTTAAAGCTCGAAGAGTCGGACGTCGCCGCTTATTTAAAAATAAAAGCGCGCGATGTTGAAGCGATTGAGAATAGCGACGTCACCAATCTTGCTCGGCATTTGTACGTGCCGGGATTACTACGTTCTTACGCTAAATTTTTGCAAATTGACCCGCAGGTAATTGAAGAAAAAATCAAACTTCTGCACATCGAATCAAACACAAACAACAAGAAACATCAGCTGATTAATATTGGCGAAAACATTGATTTGACGCCGACCAGAGATAGCGTGCACAACCTCTTGCTGATCTCGGTTTTATTATTTTTTACCCTGTTATCGATTTATAATTTTTACGAAAATAGCAATGCGTCAATCAGTAGCGAAACACTGGTCGAAGAGTTCAAAAAAATTGATTTATAATGCGGCCCTTACAACAAATTCCTCAGCAAATTCCTCAGCAAATTCCCAAGCGGCAAATTAACGAAGCGGAAAACGAAGAAGATCTAGTGGCGGAATCAAAAGAATCACGATTCCACTCCCTTCTTAAATCGAAGGCTTTGCGCTACGGCGTCGCAGTGTGCGCCGGCTTAATTTTATTGATGTTAGCAGCGCCTCTTCTTTTTAATAATTCAGCTCTGAAATTTAAAATTGAACAAAAGGCCAGCCAAACTTTAAGCGCCAATTTAACAATTAACGGCAATGTTAGGGTCACTCTCTTCCCTTACCCTGCGCTGATCGCCAACGATGTTTTGCTGCAAAATTACAAAAAAAATGACAAAACCCACAACCTCTACGCCAAGTCAGTTCAGATAAAATTGGCTCTTTTTAAATTTCTGAACGGAAATTTTTTGATTAACAAAATCGTGCTGGAAGACGCTGTCCTGGAAAGCTTTTACGACTCTAACTCTGCCGTCATTCGTAAAAATAAATTCGCCGACATTGCCGCTGAAATCGCCAAAGCCGCCACAGAAAAACACGAAACTAAATCCGAATCCGGAGCAAGCGCCGAATTATTTTCGGTTGAGAAATTTAAGCCGGAGCAATTCAGCGCCAGCAGCTTTCCAACCATTAAAGTAAAAAATGGCGAAATTATTTC
>CANDYP010000126.1 GCA_947425005.1 Rickettsiales bacterium
GCCTACAATATCGCGGTTAAATTCGCAGAGATGGGCTACAAAACCACACTGGTTGATTTGGACCCGCAGTGCAATTTAACACGCTTGGCACTGGGCGATGCTTTTGAAAATAATTTATTTTCCGACACTCAATCAAGCATCTACACCGTTTTAACCGGAGTGGTACGAGGTGGCGCAGATATTGATCGCACAGTAAAATTTGAAAAAGTTGGATCGACCGGAAATTTATCAATCTTGCCCGGAAGTTTAAAATTATCCGAATATGAAAATGCCCTCGCCTCTTCTTATGGTGAAGCTGCGCAGGGCATCGAGAGAGGGTTCTTCGTCACATCAGCCATTGACAGATTTTTAACCGAAAAAGGCCTGTCAGAAGAAATCGACATCTTCGTCATCGATACTTCGCCAAATTTAAATCTACTAAACCGCGTAATTTTTCTCGGCTCTGATTACTTCATTACACCTCTAATGCCTGACGCCTTCTCGGTTCAGGGCATTGAAAATCTGGGCAGCACTTTCGAACAATGGAAAGATAATTGGAAAAAAACGGCGAAGGTTTTAGCGCGAGATAAAGAAATTTCGCACGCCAAAGTTTTAGATGGGGACGGCTTGTTCATTGGCTACATCGTCAATTCCTACAACCAATATTCCGGCAGGCCGATTAAAAATAACGAAGAGTGGATTGCAAAAATTCCGGGCTACGTGAAGAAATTTTTGTCCGAAAAACATTGCCGCAACGGGCTGGTAGAAAAATCCTGGTCGGAAAAATTGGCCCTAATTAAAGACTACGGACAGCTGTCGCCACTATCTCAAATCCGCAATAAAGCGATTTTTAATCTCGATCCTCAAGTTGATGATTTTGACAGAGCGGTCGGCACTAAAGAAAATCTCGAACAGTCGAAAGAAGAGTTTTCTAAGCTAGCGGAAAATATTTTGGAACTTCTGGGCAAATACTAACCCCAGGCTTACCTCCATCCGCCGCTTGAGCTGAAGTTACCCTCATCCCGCCCGGAGGAAATATAATTGTACTTGTGACGAGAAGCCCCCATCTTCATCTGGAGTAAAAAACAAAACCCCCAAAACCTTTGCTACTAGCGCATCCAGAATGACGAATATTTCATTCTTTTCGTGACTCTAAAAAAGAAAGAATGAAGTCTCTTTCATTCAAAATCCCAAACAGCCAGTCCAGCCGCACCTCCAAACAAGATTTGAGAGAATTTTGTTGTGGGCGGGGTAAAGGAATTAACAAAATAAAAGGAGTAGAATGTCTAAGTCACTCGCAGCAGGTTCCGCCCTAGTCGCTGCACGAGAAATGTTAGCAATATCGGTCCTTTCTCTAAAAATAGGACGCGGTAAAAAGGGCAAAAATCGTAGTAATTTCGACGGCTTCTCTCAGGTTTCAACAGACGCAAGAGCCCCAGGCATCTCCTCCTCCGAAATACTAGGATCTAGATACAGAACCCAACAAGACGCCACCTTCGTCGGCACATTAGCCCCGACTCACGCCGCCGTCGCCGGCACAAAAAAATTCTTCGAAAATGCTGTCGCAGCACTAGTCAGCGCTCACAGCACCTGCAACAATGGCACCACATTATGCAGCACGGTTGTAACGCCAGCAACCTCTGGGGAGAAATTTCCCAAAATCACCACCGCCAATCTTGGCGATTCCCGGGCGTCGATTGTTATTAAATACAAAGACCTTTCCGGCACCACTCAATACACCTCCGTTTCTCTCACGGAAGATCAGGATCCAAAAACTACAAGATTCGCAAAACTTGTACGATCTAATGGTGGAACCATTTCTAAAAACAAAGTTGTGTCTGGCACATCTATTTTTTTAGGAGTTGCCGGGGCCATTGGAGATCAAGAAGCCACTGGCTTAATCAGAATTCCAGAAGTCTGGGATCACGACATTACCTCAATATGTGGAAGACTTGGAATAACTGCGACAAGTGTTGAGGAGATAGATCTAGTTCAAACTTGCGACGGCGTGTGGGAAACTGGCTTAATTAAAAATAATCACAAACTTACTAATAAATCTCGAAACACTGCAGCAGCAATTCTTGCAGACGACACCAAGGCTACACCAAAATTATCAAGTACTCAAAAAACCCTAGCCGCTCTCAAACAAGAGTTTGATGAACTCGACGAAACAATAAAAAATAAATACGAATCATTCAGCAACTACGTAACATTTGCAGCGTACCACGCTAAATCCACCGACAACATCTCGGTAATCCACGTTCCTTTATTTGGCCGCGCCCAACAAACAGCGAGATTATCTTCAGTAAGATCAAGTTCATCATCCAGCGCTGCAACCAGAACCTCCCGCTCCCTAATCACAGCCCCAATCATGGCAACTGTTTGTGATGGGCATGGTTCGGATCGTGATGTTAATGGAGAAAAGGTACTCGCTTCCTTCGATCTACATGAAAACGATAAAAAAAATAAGTGGGACGGCTCTCTAGTCTCAGCCTCCGTCGCCGGCAGACTTTACACATTGGCGCAGGTTCAACCAATTCCGGGCTTAGAGCTAAATACGCACCAAGCTCTTTTGCAGACATTTAAAGCTCGCACCATTGGCACCCTCGCCGTCGAACAAGAGGCTTCATTTAAGGAAAGGCTCTCAATTTCTCTTAACACTAAAGATGAATCAACTCTTAACAAAGCGATCAAAGCTATTGAAACGTACGCTCGATCCAAAAACCCAACGACATTAAACGCGCTTAATGAGGCATTTCCAGAAGACTCCGGAGTGCGAGACGTGTTATTTGCTAAGCCTATTTTCAAAATGATGCTTGAAAGGATGTTTGGCGTCATCACAAATGCAGTACTGTCTAGCGAAGGAAAAGCCATATTACGCCTTTTTGAACAGAGAGCTGCAGCTGCAGAGGCAATCACATTCCTTCAACCAGCCAATGCTAGCGCCGCAGCTGGAACTGGAGCTGCAACTGCGACAGCAACAGCATCTTCTAATTCTAATCCTGCTGCGCCGACTGGCGCGCCGACGAGTTCTGCACCGATAACTGCCAATACTATGTCCGCTCCGCCTACAGAAGCGTTTGTAAACGCCCCACCACCCCCTCCCACAAGCAACACCGGCGTGTTCTCAGCGAAATCTACGGCAGCAGGTGACGCTAGCGGCACAAAAAATCACAAAAATTTTTTCATTTTCCCTCCAAAATTTTTTAATAGACCCATTGCGAAACACCACCAACCCGCTCAACTCAGCTAAATTTCTGTAACAACCCAAAAAATTTCATGAGCCTAAACTTCTCCAAACTCTCCACATCTCCCAAAAACTTTCTGCATTTAACGGGAGTTTCGATCGAAGAATTCAGAGAATTGGTAGAAAGGATGAAGCC
>CANDYP010000127.1 GCA_947425005.1 Rickettsiales bacterium
GCGTCTTTTGAGCGTCTGCTTCGTTAGAAAATTTTTTTATTCGGTTACGTACGATCTGTACGCGCCCTCATAAAAAAATTTTCTGCCTCGCATCCATCTCAAAATACTTGGTTTTGACCGATTTTTTCCTTCTCAGTTCGTTTACCTCCTTTTTCAAAGGAGGCCATTTCCCTCTCTTACTTTTTTCTCTCGCTGATTTTCGGCGCTCTCAGGTAAATCGGATCACAATCATCAGTCGATTTTTCGCCGCGGTTAAATTTTTCTAGAGCCAGAAGGCCAACTAAATCAGCTTCGATCACATCTTCTTCTTCATCATTCATTTCGTGAGCTAAATTTTTCTTCGACAGAATTTTGGAAACCGTTTTTTTGCCGGAGCCGCAGAGGAAAAAATTTTCTTGGACAAAATTTTCTTGTGGGGCCGCGTCTGCAATATTCTCAAGTGTGGCAATTTGCGGTTCTGTGAGCTGAGTTAGTTTGCCATTTTGGGCTGCGAAACTGGCGACGAAGAACTCGTCCATTTTGGCGTCGATGGCGACAAAAATTATTTTGTTGGATTCGCGATGCTTGAAGGCGAGAGCCTCGAGAGAGTTTGGTAAAATTAGGGGCAGGCCGGTGGCAAGCTTTAAAGTGCGTGCCGTGGTAAGTCCGATGCGAACGCCGGTAAAGCTTCCCGGGCCTTGCGTAGCAGCAATTAAATCTAAATCGGAATACCAAATTTTATTCGCGTGCAAAATTTTTTCGATCTCGGGCACTAAGATTTCGGCTTGTTTGCCGTTTTCAAAAATTGTGGTTTTGGAGAGAATTTTTTGGTCTTGGAGGAGGGCGATTGAGAGGGTGGAGCTGGTGGTGTCGAAGGCGAGAATTTTCACTAATGGATCACTGGTTTGATGCTGGGTACGTCCAAAGAAAAAGTTGGGATTTTGACGTTGAATAATTCGCCGCTGTCTTTCTGCATTTGATAGTGGCCGGTCATGATGCCGGAGGGGTGGCGCAGATGGACGCCGCTTTCGTATTGGTAACTATTATTTGCTAAAATAATTGGTTGTTCGCCGACTACGCCTTCGCCACTCACTTCTTGAATTACGCCTTTTTCGTCAATTATTTTCCAGTAACGGTTAACTAATTTGGCAGTTTCGCCGCTGCGATTGTCGATGCGCACGTGGTAGATCCAAACGAATAAATTACCGATTGAACTGAATTGACTGTCGACAAATTCCGGGCGGACTGTGATTTGAACGCCGTCAGTGACAGAGCTGTAAGAATTTTCGGATAGGCCGGAGGTAAGGGTTGGCAGGAGGGTGTCTAACGATTTTGATTTGTTTGATTTAAAAATTCTTTGAGTCATGAGATAAAAAATTATATGCCAAACGCGATTGAAAATAAAAAACCTTGTTTGGCATACGGGGTTCCCTGCGAAGCGGGGCGCGACTCGTGTCGCGTAAAATTTATAAAATCAGTTCATGCGATCTGTCATGTCGACGGCGCGCATCAGCTCTTTTAAATCAATAATACCGCTGGCCACTTTTTGCAAGCCGTCTTCGATCATCGGTATAAAATCTTTGCCGGAAATGTATTTTAACATTTCTTTACGTCCCGCTGAAGCTGAAATCATTTCATCAAGTTCGCGATCAACTTGTAAGATTTCGACAATTACCGTGCGGCCGCGATAGCCGGTATTATTGCATTTCTCGCAACCTGCCGCTTTGAATAATTTGGAAACGTTAGAGTGTTTTATGCCCAAAAGTCTTTTTTCAAAAGCATCGGCAGTGTGCTCAACTTTGCAATGAGAACAGAGTTTTCTGGCCAATCTTTGCGCTACAACTCCGATCAGCGATCCCGCCATTAAATAAGCTGGCACGCCCATGTTTAACAAACGCGGGATGGCGCCCAAGGCGTCGTTAGTGTGCAAACTGGTATAAACTTGGTGACCTGTCATCGCCGCTTGAATGGCGGTAATGGCGGTGTCTTTGTCGCGAACTTCACCAACTAGAATTACGTCAGGATCTTGACGTAAAATTGATTTAATGCCGCTGGCAAAATCCAAACCGGTTTCGGCTTTGATGCTAGATTGTCTGATTAGCGGAATGTGGTATTCCACCGGATCTTCGAGCGTCATGATGTTTTTGTCGATCGAGTTGATCAAACTTAAAATCGTGTAAAGAGTGGTGGTTTTACCTGACCCCGTTGGCCCGGTAATGATGATTACGCCCTCCGGTCTTTGCACCATTTTGTTGATAACGTTGCAGCTGGTGGTGCTGAATCCAAGAGTGTCCAGCGATACGATTGACTGCTTTTCATCCAATATACGCATTACGATATTTTCGCCGTGAATCGTGGGCTGAGTTGATACCCGGAAGTCAATCTTCCGGCCCAGAATTTCCGAGTTAACGTGACCATCTTGCGACTTACGGCTTTCAGCGATGTTCATGCCGGACAAGATTTTAATGCGCACCGCAATGGCTGACCAGTAATCTCTGTGGATGCTGCGAATCTGCGTCATTTTTCCGTCGATACGATAACGAATGCGCAAGAAAAGATGCTCCGGCTCAAAGTGCAAATCGGAAGCGCCACGGTGGACGGCGTCAGTTAAAATCGCATCGACTAAACGCACCATCGGACTTCTATAATCGCCACGTAATTGCGCTTCGTCGTTAATATTTTTGGTGTTACCGATGCCCTCAATCTCTTTCAAAATGCCTTCAATCGACATTTCGTAATCGTAATATTGGTCGATAGCGTGAATGATGTCAGCTTCGGGAGCGTAAGCTGGAGCGATTTTAAAATTTGGTGGAAAACATCTTCTAACTTGGTCAATGGCCACGATGTCGAACACGTCGGACATCGCGATTGTGATCACATCCTTGCTGAAAGAGATCGGGATCAACTTGTTGTGAACCGCAAATTCTTTGGGAACTTTTTTGACCAAACGAGCGTCGATGATTGACGACTTGATGTCAAATTTGGTAACGCCGGAAGACTCGTTCAAAATCTCGCCCATTGCGCCTTCAGAAATGAATCCGAGATCAACTAAAATCGAGCCGATAGTTTTGGCATTTTTAAGTCGAGCTTGCTCTTTTAATGCAACCGCTAATTGATCTTCTGAGATAACTTTTTTCTCTAAAAGTCGGGCACCGATGTCGCCAGTTGTTGATTGCGCATTGATTTTTGGCTTAACCACGGGGGAGGATTCCATCTGATTCTTTTTTGAGGATTTTTGATTGTTTGCAGCGAATGCAAAATTAATAATCTTGGCGGCTTTTTCTAATGTCAAGAAAGCCAACCCTCTTTAAAAATTATTGAAAATTATGTCCGTTGTCACTCGCTT
>CANDYP010000128.1 GCA_947425005.1 Rickettsiales bacterium
CACACTAACCAACGCCCAACAAAAACTCCGGTAGATCAGTTTCGATTTTCAGTTTCGCTCCAAAATAATCTTCGAGCTCAATCTTGTAAGCGTGCAAGCACAGGCGTTTGCAGATGTCTTTTCGAAGCACGTCTTTGCCGCCGTATTTGACGTCGTTTAAAATTGCGTGGCCCAGTTCTTTGCAGTGGACGCGGAGTTGGTGGGTTCTGCCGGTGAGCGGACTGAGTTCGATGTAAGCGTAATCTTTAAAATTTTCGAGCACTTTAAATTCAGTGATTGCTTCTTTGCCGTTGGCGTAATCGGGGCGAACTTTTTCGTTTTTGCCAATCATGTGCTTCTTCAGCGGAATATTAATCACACCTTCAGATTTTTTGGGAAGGCCTCGAACTAGCGCCAGATAAGTCTTCTTGATAGTTTTGTTACGGAAGGCATCGGTTAAAAGTTCGGCGGATTTGGCATTTTTGGCAATTAACAGCAGGCCGCTGGTGTCTTTGTCTAAGCGGTGTACCAGTTGGTAAGATTGTCCGAAAACATCAGTCGGCGCAGCGTTTTTAGCGACTAAAAAATCGTCGACCGAAATAAGAATTCCGCTGCCACCTTGGCAGGCAAGGCCTGATGGCTTGTTGATTGCGATTAGATTTTCGTCTTCAAAAATTATCCACGAAGCAAAATCGCGCATTTTATTTTTGGAAATTCTTGGAGTTTGTTTGACCGATTCACGGCGATTTTGCAAATCTGTGAAGATTTCAATCTGGTCAGAATCCTCTACTTTGTAGGCCGCATCCACCCTCACCCCATTCACTTTTATTTTCTTTTCACGAATTACTTTTTGGGCAAGGCCGAAAGAAATGTCGAATTTTTTGCAAAGGAATTTGTCGAGACGGAGACCGGAGAGTGCTTGGTTTACTTGAACTAAAGACATTTAAGAAAGAATTAATTTTGTTGCGTAAAACCCACAAAACAGCGCGAGAATTGAAATCGTGACAGAGGCGATTGCGTAAAGCAAAGCTTGAGAATATTGGCCGGCCGTGGCGAGACGAAAAAAGTCGAGAGAAAAAGCCGAAAAAGTTGTGAAGCCGCCCAAAAATCCGGCAAATAAAAAATTCTTCAAACGCGGGTCGAAGCTGTCGAAATTTTTGACGACGAAATAGTAGGCAATACCTGCAATTGCTGAACCGAGAACGTTGACGCAAAATGTCGACCACGGAAAAGATTGGAAAAATTTTGTGAAGTTGGAGTTGTTAATTTTAACAAAACTCACAATCGCTTCCGAAAATAAATAACGCACAACCGAGCCCAAAGCCCCGCCGATGGCGATTAAAATGATGTTCATGTTTTTGATTTTAATTCTTTTTCCAACTCTTCAATGGTTGGTAAAAAAGTTTTAATATTTTTCGGCAGGCTTTTTGTAAGCTTGTATTCTGAAAGACCGATCGGTTTTTTCAAATCGCGCAGAGCGTATTCAGCTAAAATATTGTCTTTCGATTTACAAATGATCAAGCCGACCGACGGGCTATCCGTCTCATGCTTCAACAAATCATCCACCGCAGAAAGATAAAAATTCATCTTACCCGCATATTCTGGTTTGAAGTCACCATTCTTTAACTCAAGCACCACAAAGCAACGCAGTTTGAGATGGTAGAACAGCAAGTCGATGTAAAAATCTTTGCCGGCGATTTCTAAATGATGTTGACGTCCGACAAAAGAAAATCCTTCGCCCAATTCGAGTAAAAATTTCTGCATGTGGAGGATCAGAGATTTTTCAATCTCTCTTTCGTGAGCATCTTCGCCAATACTTAGGAAGTCGAAGATGTAAGGGTCTTTGAGGATTTGAGAGGCGAGATTTGATTGAGCTAGCGGAAGTTTTTCTTTGAAATTTGTGACAGCTTTTCCTTGGCGTGAATAGAGGTTGGTCTCTATTTGCATTACCATTACGTTGCGCGACCAGCTGTGTTCTGCGGCTTTTTTGAGGTAGAAGTTTCTTTCGTCTCCATCCGAAACAAGGTTCATCACAAACACCACGTGCCCCCACGGCAATTGTGCAACAACTTGTTGCACAAATTGTTCATCCGGAAATTCTCCGGCAAATTTTCGCATGTATTTCAAATTTCTAGCGCCGAATCCTTTCATATCTGGAAAAGCTTGTGACATGTCGAAGCTAATTCGATCAATCACTTTTGTACCCCAACCTTCCTGCTCTTGCTGCTTCAAAATTTCCGATCCGATGTGGTGGTAAAGAGTGATCAATTCTTTGTTCACAGCGCGTGCAGCAACAATGCGCGTTGAGGCTACTTTTTGTTTCAGGCCTTTAAGAAAATCTGGGTAATTTTGTGGTAAAATGTTAGTGGTCATGTTGTGGGTTTTTGTGGTGTTAATATTTGTTCTAAATCCTTGACGCTTGCGCGCCAAAGATGGTTAACGCTAAGCCAATTTTTTTAGCTTCTCCGCCAAATCCGTCGCTTCCCACGAGAAGCCGCCGTCAGCTTCGACAGCGCGGCCGAAGTGGCCGTAGGTGGCTGTCCGTTTGTAGATCGGGCGGTTGAGTTGGAGGTGGTTGCGGATGCCGCGCGGGCTGAGGTCGACTAGCTCGTTGATTATTTTGACCAAATCTTGGCCTTCGACGCCTGTTTTGTGATTATTCACGTAAAGCGACAAAGGCTTGGAAACGCCAATGGCGTAGGCGATTTGGATGGTGCAGCGCGTGGCCAGGCCTGCCGCCACTACGTTCTTCGCCAAATAGCGCGCCATGTAGGCGGCGGAGCGATCGACTTTGGTGGGATCTTTGCCGGAAAATGCACCGCCACCGTGAGGAGCGGCACCGCCGTAAGTGTCAACAATGATCTTGCGGCCAGTCAAACCAGCGTCGCCGTCCGGACCGCCGATTACAAATTTGCCGGTGGGATTGACCAAAAAATTCTCGTCTTTACACATCCAACCCTTGGGCAAAGTCTTCTCTACGTAGGGACGGATTAATTCTTTGACTTGCTGTTGGGTCATTCCTTCTTTGTGCTGAATCGACACTAACACAGTCTCAGCGCGCACTGGCACGCCGTCGTGGTAATGCAAAGTAACTTGGCTTTTAGCATCCGGACCAATGTCGCGCAGCGCGCCAGATCTGATTGCATCCATGATGTTGTGCAACACGCGGTGGGCGTAATAAATCGCCGCCGGCATTAAAACTTCAG
>CANDYP010000129.1 GCA_947425005.1 Rickettsiales bacterium
AGGGGGGTTTCTCGTCAGAGACTCAGACAAAGAAATTGTGACGAGATGGACCCCGGAACAAGTCCGGGGTGACAGTGTGTCGGTAGTCTGGGGATGGACCTGCTGCTGGTCGGGGTGGGAGAATGGTTAGAGCGAGGAAACAATTTTTTCCGCCAACAATTTAGCCAATTCTGCTTTGGAAATTTTGCCTAAATCTTCAGTTTTTTCGGCGCTCACGAAAATAACTTTTGTTTGGTCGGAGCCGAAAATTTCTCCAGATTCAATGTCGTTGGCCACCACCAAATCGCAGTTCTTCTTTTTTAATTTTTCGCGGGCGTATTTTTCGAGATTTTGGCTTTCGGCGGCGAAGCCAATTACTAGGGCAGGGCGGTCTTTGCTGTGGCCGACAAATTCCAGAATGTCGGGATTTTTTTCGAGCTCCAAAGTCAAATTTTCGCTGTCAGATTTCTTAATTTTCTCCGACGAAATTTTTTTCACTTTAAAATCAGCCACCGCAGCACAACCGATGAAAGCATCAGTTTTGGTCAGATTTTTTTGCACCGCGTCAAACATTTCCGCCGCAGTTTTTACGCGAATAATTTGCTTTGAAGGCAGAAAAATTGTTTCACGAATATTGCCCGCGATCAGCGTCACATCTGCGCCCATCTCGTGCAAAACTTTAGCAATTTCGATTGCCTGCTTGCCGGAAGAATGATTGCCAATGAAGCGCACGGGGTCGATTGGCTCGAAAGTTGCGCCGCCGGTAATCAGAATTTTTTTGCCCTGCAGCAAATTTTGGCGCGCAAAAAAATCGCAAATTTTTTCGTAAATTTTTTCCGGCGCTGCCATTTTTCCGACGCCTAATTCGCCGCAAGCTAAAATATCGGTCTCGGGCGCAACCACTGCCACGCCTGATTCCAAGACCTGGGCTAAATTTTTCTGTGTCGTTTTATTTTCCCACATTTTTTCATTCATTGCCGGCGCCAAAAGAATTTTTTTGTTGGCGGCGAGAATGACATTGGAGGCTAAATCGTCGGCAAAACCGTTGGCGATTTTGGCAATGAAGTCAGCAGTGGCCGGCGCGACGACAATTAAATCGGCCTGGCGCGAAAGTTGAATGTGGTCGATTCCGAGCGCGTCTTCGCTGGCGAAAAGTTCGTTGTAAGTCTTGTTGCCCGACAAGCTGGAAGCCAAAAGCGGCGTAATAAATTGCTCCGCCGCCTTGGTCAAAATGCAAGTGACGTCGAAGGATTTTCCCCCAGATTTTCCAGTGGGGGATTTTTTGCCAAGCAACCGCACCAAATCCATCGCCTTGTAAGCCGCAACCGACCCCGTAATGATTAGAAGAATTTTTTTCTTTTGCATTTTTTGTTGTTTTTGAATTTTTCTCACGACCAGCCTGAGGTTCTTAAACATCCTTCAAAATCCGCTCGATTGTTGAGCTGATAACTTTTGATGATTTTTTATTCACGCCAGATTTTTCTGCGAACTTCTCCCATTTTGAAACCGCAGTTTTCACCTCGTCAACAATTTCTAGAGCTCGTTTTTTCTTGATCGAAACCATCTCGGCAAGTTTAAGAATGTGAGAAATCGACGGGTTTTTGCCTTCGCCTAGAATTGTTGTACAGTGTTGCCCAACGGGGCCAGACGAGAAGGTTAAGTCGTAGGCCGGAGACACTTTCCACTTACCATTTTTATTCATTAAGAAGGAAAAATTCTTGGCGTGGTCGTCACGATTATGCGAGAAAATATTAAACACCATTTGGCGGAATTGCTTTTCACATTCTTGCGCATCTTTGGTCAAATGCAAAGTTGCTTTGAGTAGAATTTCGTAATCAAGAGTTGGAACGCGATGATCCGCATGAAGCAATCCACTGATCGTGTGCATGTGCACAAAAGAAGACTTCTGCCGATCAAATCTTTTTACGCCGAAATATCCGTCACATTTTTTCGATTTAAAAAGTTTAGCTTCCGGAACGTCTAAACCGGCCTTTTGCGCCATTAGGTGGTAAGCATATTCGATGCAGCCAATATTTTTTGGATCGGTCGATGAGCGGAATTTAACAATCCAATTGTCGTGAGAAATTTCTGGATCGCTCTTCGTCATTTCCAATTTTTCATTTTTAGAAATGCTGACCAAAATCTTTGGCCTAGCGCCAGCAGAAGACCCGTTCATCGCAAAAAGATCGTCAATAAATTTATCGTCGTCATTGTCTTGGAAGTGGGTGCATTCATCCGCAATCAAGTCCAAATCTTTTAAGTGGTGAAGAGCTTCGGCATTGAAAATTTCTGGCTCGTACATCAAGGCGCCCATGCCGCTTCTTCCGGTGTAGCACAGGCGATCAAGCGGTGTGATTGTCGCGGGGCTAATACCAATTTTTGTTAGTTTGCGATCAAGCAGAAGTCGTCCCCAGCCATCGGGCAAGCTGTCGTTAAAAATTCCAAACAGCCCTTCAAAAACGCCGTCTTCGCAGGCGATAACGCCGGCGCGCAGAGGAAGTTTAAAAGGCGAAAGCTCAAGTTTGGTTTTCAAAAACTCGACATCGTATTCAAAAAATATTTTGCGATTATTGATGGCAAGCCTTCCTATTGTTAGGATCTCGGCGTCGCGGCAGTATTTGACGTTTACGATTTCAACTAGTTTTTTAGCCATTATTTTCTGCCTCTTTTACGAGTTTTTGGTTTCATTAAATCATCGAGAGTGGTTGCAGCTAAAAGAATGTCGCTCTTAAAAACTTTAGAAAAATTACCGAGGCAGTTAAGCGCAGCAGCAATTTTTAAAAGCGATTCCAAAGAAATTTTCCCGGTTAATTCAAATTTTTTAATCACTGAGTAGCTGACGCCAGAGGTATCGGACAGACTCTGCTGACTTAAATTTAGCGACAACCTTTTCTCTCTCGCCGACCGAGCCAATAATTGCGCAACCTCAAAAGGCGTTAAAAATAATTCATTCATTATTGTAAACGTTATCTGCTTAAAATGCTTATTAAGGATAGAATGGTGGCTGTTATTAAGAAATAATGCTGAGGAAATAATTGCAACTAATTCAATGAGTCTAAAAAACTCGTCATCTTTGGAACAACAATCTGAAGATCTTTGATCTGGTAGGGGTTTGAGTCCTGCCGCTGGTCGGGGTTTGTAACCCCGACTACACGTT